>JBKHDT010000067.1:0-12845 GCA_046541195.1 Halothiobacillaceae bacterium
TGGGTCACCCGCTGCAGCAGCGCGATCATTCCAGCCGGTCCGCCATCTCATCGGTCGCCCGCACCAGGGCATCGACGATTCCGGGCTCGAAGGCCGAATGCCCCGCATCATCGATGAGTTCCAAGCGAGCCTCCGGCCAGCGGGCCTTCAGGGCGAAGGCCTGGTCGACCGGACAGACCACATCGTAGCGACCATGCACCAGCACTGCGGGCAGGTGACGGATCCGCTCGACGCCCGCCAGCAGCTGATCGGGCGCCAGGAAGGCCCGATTGACGAAGTAATGGCACTCGATGCGTGCAATCGACAGCGCATGATGCGGATCGGCAAAGTAGCCCACGGTATCGCAGTCCGGACACAGCGTGGAGGTCCGGCCCTCCCAGGTCGACCAGGCCTTGGCGGCCGCCATGCGGGCCAGCTCGTCCTCTCCGGTCAGCCGACGATGGTAGGCCGCCACGAGATCCTCGCGCTCCGGCTCAGGAATCGGTGCGAGGAAGTCCTGCCAGTAATCGGGAAACAACCGGTTCGCCCCTTTTTGATAAAACCAGCGGATGTCTTGTGGCCGGCACAGGAAGATGCCCCGGAGCACCAGGCCCAGCACCCGGTCCGGATGGGTCTGGGCATAGGCCAGCGCCAGCGTGGACCCCCAGGAACCACCGAACAGCAGCCAGCGCTCAACACCAAGGCGTTCCCGGATCACTTCCAGATCCGCCACCAGCGCGCCGGTATGATTGGCCTCCAGCACGGCATGCGGCGTCGAGCGACCCGCACCGCGCTGGTCGGGCAGGATGATCCGGTACCGCGCCGGATCAAAGAACCGCCGGTGCATGGATGTGGTTCCCGCCCCCGGTCCTCCATGCAGGAATACCACGGGCACGCCCTGCATGTTGCCGCACTCCCCGACATGGAGCACATGCGGCGGCTCGACGGCAAAGCTGTGCGCGACGTTCAGGTGAACGGGCGGATAGAGTGTCTTCATGGTTGGCTCCGGCAAAAATCCCGGCCGTCCCCTGGCGCGGGAAGGCCGTATCGGCGAGAAAAATGGCTCGCATTCCGAAACGTAGCAGGGACGCAGCGTGCGGAAAAGTCCGGCGAGGAGCAGGCCGGGTACCGGGCCCGGACAATGCGGCTTGCCCAGCCTGCAACCCGGCGCGCCCGCGGGCAGACAGGGCGCACCGGGTCCGGCCCTTTTTTGCCCAACCCGGCCCCGCATGGCGTAGAATCACGCTCCTTGTCACCCTTTACGCCATGACCGGACCCTGCTGCCGAATGCCTCGATTCATCACGCCGCCCAAGTCAATCCAGCGCACGGTTGGAAGAACCCTGGTCCAGTACCGGATGACGCGCGCGGGAGACCGGGTGCTGCTCGGGTTGTCGGGGGGCAAGGACTCGCTTTCCCTGCTGCACATTCTCGCCCACTTCCAGCGCCGGGCACCGGTGAAGTTTGACCTGGCCGCCTGCACCATCGATCCGCAGAGTGACGGCTACGACCCCGCGGCCCTGCGCGCCTACGTGACGGGGCTGGGCATTCCCTACTTCGTCGAGTCCGAGCCGATCGTCGACCTGGCCGGCGAACACATGAAGGGCGATTCCTACTGCGCCTTCTGCGCGCGCATGAAGCGCGGACTGCTCTACAAGGCGGCCCGGCGGGAAGGCTACAATGTGCTGGCCCTGGCCCAGCACCTGGACGATCTGGCCGAGAGCTTTCTGATGAGTGCCTTTCACGGGGGCAAGCTCAACACCATGAAGGCCCACTACCTCAATGATGCCGGTGACATTCGCATCATCCGGCCGCTGGTTCGGGTCCGCGAGCGCCAGTTGCGCGACTTTGCCCACGGCGCCAACATGCCGGTCATCCCGGAAAACTGTCCGGCCTGTTTCGACGTTCCGACCCAGCGCTTTCACTACAAGCAGCTGCTCGCCGAGCAGGAACGCCAGAACCCGCAGCTGTTCCGCTCCCTGCTGACCGCGATGACGCCGCTGATGGAAGACGGCCTGAAGCGCGCACTGGATACGCCCGCGGGCACACCGTGAAGATGCGCTGGCGCCTGCTGGGGCTTAGGACACTGGTGGCACTGTTGGCCCGCCTGTCGCTCCCGGCCAGCCACCGGCTGGGGGCTGCCCTGGGCTGGCTGGCCTGGAAGGCCAACCGGCGACCGGCCCGGATCAGCCGCAAGAACATTGCCCGCTGCCTGCCCGAACTGACCGAAGCCGGGCGCGAGGCGCTGGTACGTGACAGCCTGATCGAGACCGGCAAGACAATCGCGGAAACCGGCGCCCTGTGGCGATGGCCACGGGAGCGCCTCGAACCGCTGGTCCGCGAGATCGTCGGTCGCGATCACCTGGACCGGGCCATGGCAGGCGGCAAAGGGGCCATCCTGCTCGGGCCGCACCTGGGCGCCTGGGAACTCGGCGGGCTGTACAGCGACCGACTCTACCCGGCGACCATCCTGTACCGCCCGCCCCGACAGCCCGAGCTTGAAGAGGCGGTGGTCAAGGCGCGGGCACGTTTCGGCGCCCGCCTGGTTCCGGCGAGCACCCGGGGCGTGCGGGCGCTGCTGGCCGCGCTGCGCCGCGGCGAACTGGTGGCGATCCTGCCCGACCAGGAACCCAGCTTCGGCCAGGGCGTGTTCGCGCCCTTCTTCGGGCACCCGGCCTATACGCTGTTGCTGGTGGCCGGCCTGCTGCGTCGTACCGGCGCGACGGCCGTCATGGGCTACATGGAACGCCTGCCGGGCGGGCAGGGCTATCGCCTGCACTACCTGCCGGCCCCGGAGGCAGTAGCAGACCCCGATCCGGTGATCGCCGCCACGGCGTTGAACCAGGGGGTCGAGCGCTGCGTCCGCGCCCTGCCCCGGCAATACCAGTGGAGCTACCGGCGCTTCCGGCGCGCCGAGCGGGCTGGCCTGCTGTCCAGCGACTGACTGCGACAGGGCGTGCGATCAGCGGCCGTTGACCGGACGACCGCCCTGCCGGGCGTGCGATGCCGCAACACGCGGCGCGGACGAACCCGTCGGCCGATGACCGTTTCCGCGCGCCGGTGATCCAACCCTGGGTTTACGGGTCTGCCAGTCCTTCAGGGTTGTGGTGCACCGCCAGCCACAGGGTCGGAACGTTCGGGTCCGTCCATTCGACGCGATGGCGGCAGTGTGCCGGAATCCACAGCCAGTCCCAGGGCTGCAGATCGATCGTCTGGTCTGGCGATCTCTCCAGCAACAGCCGAGCTGCCCCGCGGAGGACCAGCACCCACTCATCCTGCGCTTGGTCGTACCACTGGCCCTCGGCGGTCGCCTGCCCCCGGGAAACGATCCGCTCGATCCGAAGCCCCGGCGCCGTCCACAGCGACTCGAAGACCTCGGCCGTGCGCGCATCGGGCAGGCCGGTCAGCACATTGCCCCGGGCCGGCCAGGGCTCAGTGTCCGCCATGTCCGCCATGTCCGCCATGTCCGCCGTGTCCGCCGTGTCCGCCGTGTCCGCCGGCATCGTATCCCCGCGCAGCCTGGTATTGCGCCCGCTGGGACTCGTCGAGCAGTTCATGCATGTCCAGGTGATAACCCAGGTGCAGCGCCCGCAGCCGGCCACGCAGGGTGGCGATCTGCCCGGTTCGTTCCTCAAGTCCGGCCTTGTCGATGGTACCGTCCGCAAAGGATCGGTCCAGGGCGCGCTCCGCCTCGACAATCCGCTCGCCCAGGGCAGTCGCCTCGGCGCGCATCCGCTCGAACAGCGCCCGGGTAACCTGCAACTGCTCGGGGCTCAACGAAAGCTGATCGGCCAACTCGAGTACATGCATCGGCCCGGGATAGCCATGCAGTTCGGCCGGCAATGCCATGCCCATGCCGCGACCGGCCAGCAGGCCGTCGACCTCCTCGGCCGAAAGCGCCTTGATCTCCCGAGACTGCAAGGCCTCGTAAGGATTGGCCCACAAGGCACTCGGGGCCAGCAGACAGAGCAGCCAGAAACCCACCGCGTTCTTCTTCAGATTGCTCACCTGTACACTCCATTTGTCGAGTCGCGCCGGACAGGCCGGGGCTGATGCCGGGAAGCCGACTAACAGCATCTCAAGGCAACCTGTCCAGTCCGCTGCATCGGCCCCGCGAACCGCGGGGACAGGCGCATGTCATGCCCCGTTATCCGGCAGGAAGCCAGAAAAGACCCAGAGAACCCCAAAAAGATTCCATGTTGTCATCCGGCGATTATCCCATTCCTGCCGCCATGCTCGAGCACGAAATCCTCGTCAGGAAGAGTCGCTTCATTGCCCGGGCGTGTCCGGCGCGTGACCGGGCCGAGGCGATGACCGTGGTCCAGACGGCACGATCGGACCACCCGGATGCCCGGCATCATTGCTGGGCCTACTCGATCGGCCCGCCCCATTCGGCCGCGACGGCAGGCATGAGTGATGACGGGGAGCCATCCGGCACGGCCGGCAAGCCGATCATGAACGTGATCACCCACCGGGGCATTGGGGATATCGTGGTGGTGGTGATTCGCTACTTCGGCGGGGTCAAGCTCGGTGCCGGCGGGCTGGTCCGCGCCTACTCGACGGCCACTCAGCAGGCGGTGGAACGGCTTGTTCTGACTGAACGCCAGCCTGCCTGCCGATTCCAGGCTCAGATGGACTTCCCCGTTGAGGAGCCACTGCGACGCTGGGCCCAGATGAACCAGGCTGCGATACTTGCCGTGGACTACGGCCAGCAGGTCTTGATGACGCTTGAGCTGCCCCTGGCCCGCCGGGACGAACTGCAGGCCTTCGCGGCCGCCCGGCACATCACGCTCCGACCCGCATGAGCGACGGCGCCGGCCTGCTATGATGGGGGCCCACCCAACCACAAGCGGCACCTGATGAACGAGATCGACCATCGCGCCACGCGCCGGGATTACGTCTACGGCAAGCTCCACCGCAAGGACCTGTCGAACAACCCGACCGAACAGCTGACCCGCTGGCTGCTCGACGCGGAGTCGGCAGGCAACTTCGATGCGACCGCGATGTGCCTGTCGACATCGACAGCGGACGGACGCCCCTCGGCCCGATATGTCCTGCTCAAGCACTACGACGAGACCGGCCTGTGCTGGTACAGCGACGCGCGAAGCCGCAAGGGGCAGGAGCTGGCCGAGAATCCCTGGGCGGCGCTGACCTTCTACTGGCCGGAAAACGATCGGCAAGTACGGATCAACGGCTCGGTGGAGGAACTGCCCGAGTCAATGGCGGAGCAGTATTTCAGACAGCGACCAATCGGGTCACGACTGGCTGCTGCCGCCTCGGAGCAGTCACATCCCATCGAAAGCCGGGCCGCGCTGGAAGAACGCTTTGCCCGGCTGGAGGCCAGGCACCCCGATGGCGATGTGCCCCGCAACCCCGCCTGGCGGGGTTACCGACTGACTCCCGAGTCCTGGGAGTTCTGGCAGGGCAGAGAGAGCCGCCTGCACGACCGGTTCCTCTACCTGCGCGAGATGGAGACCGGCATCTGGCGGGTCCAGCGGCTGATGCCCTGATCCCCGGATGCAAGGCGGGAACCGTGAAACCACGGCTGCAGGCGCGCGCGGCGCCAGCCCCAGGACAAGACGATCTCATGACGGATGACCGGATCAGGCTCGAACCCGGCTGGAAGGATGCGCTGCGCGACACCCTCCAGTCCGAACCCCTGCAGAAACTGCGTGCCCGGCTGGCCGCGGAACTGGCCGACGGCAAGCGAATTCACCCTGACCCGGATGAGTGGTTCAATGCCTTCAAGCACACGCCTCTGGACCGGGTGAAGGTAGTCATCCTCGGCCAGGACCCGTACCCGACCCCCGGCCACGCGCATGGATTGTGCTTTTCCGTGCGCCCGGGGGTCCGCCCCCTGCCCAAGTCGCTGCAAAACATCTTCCGGGAATTGCGGGACGACACCGGCATTGAGAACCACTGCGGCAGCCTGATGCACTGGGCCGACCAGGGCGTGCTGCTGCTCAATGCAGTGCTGACCGTCGAGTCGGGCCGGTCGGCCAGTCACCAGGGCTGGGGCTGGGAGATCCTGACCGACCGCGCCGTGCAGGTCCTCGCCGAGCAGCCCCGCCCCCTGGCCTTCGTCCTCTGGGGCGCCCAGGCACAGAAAAAGGGTGCCCACATCGACCGCAGCCGGCATCTGGTGCTCTGCGCGCCGCATCCCTCGCCGCTCTCCGCGCACCGGGGGTTCTTCGGCAGCCGGCCCTTCTCGCAGATCAACGCGTTCCTCGAGGCGCAGGGCCAGTCACCGATCGACTGGCGCACCGATTGCCAGGAAGTCGCTGCACCAAGCCGTCCATGACCACGTGCCGGGGACGCGCCAGGGCACAGGCCACTGAATTGCGGCACCCTGGCGCCGGAAGAGTCAGCCCCTTGATCTGAAGATATAGTCAGGTATATTTCGCATGTCGATATCACCCGAGAAACATATCGGTTCGTTCGTTGCCCCGCTGGCCCTGATTACCGAGGCGGGAGAAATCTCGCCGCGCAGACTCAAGCTGCTGGCCACCATCGGTCAGACCGGTTCGATCAGTGCAGCGGCGCGGTCCATTGGCATGACCTACAAGGCGGCCTGGGATGCGGTCGAGACCATGAACAACCTGGCCGGCACGCCTCTGGTGCAATCGCAGCATGGCGGCCGGGGTGGCGGTGGAGCGACCCTCACGGCAACCGGGGCCCGGCTGGTCGAGGACCTGGCCCGACTGGAGGCCCTCCAGGCGGAGATCATGGCGCTGGCCGATCGTGCCGGGGACATTGGCGACTCTCTGGCCCTCTTCCGGAGACTTGAAATGCAAACCAGCGCCCGAAATGCACTGCGCGGGATCGTGGAGCAGGTCACCGACGGGGCGGTCAACAGCGAGGTGACATTGCGTCTTCCCGGTGGCGAGGCCCTGCACGCCATCGTGACCCGTGAAAGCGTTGCCTGCATGGACCTAAAGGCGGGGCGATCGGCCTGCGCACTGATCAAGGCATCCTGGGTAATCCTCGCCCCAGCCGACGAAACGCTCCGGACTTCGGCCCGGAACCGGCTGTGCGGCACGATCCGGCGGCTCGAACCCGGTGCGGTCAATGCCGAGGTGGTCATTGAACTGACCGGTGGCAACACCCTGGCCGCCATCATCACCCGAGAAAGCCTTGAGAAGATGGCCCTGGAGGCCGGGATGCGGGTCTGCGCACTGGTCAAGGCCAGTCACGTGATCCTTGGTGTCACGGATTGATGCGCGCATTACCGGTACGAAAACACCGCGTTCGCGTTTTTTCCCTGACAGAACCGAGTACATGCTCATGACCAAGATCTTCTTTGCCCTGCTGCTGGTTATCGGGCTTTTCAGCTCGGGAGCACTCTCTGCCGCGCCGCTGACCGTGGCGGTGGCTGCCAACTTCACCAAGACTATCGAGGAGATCGGAACAGCCTTCACCAAGCAGACCGGCCACGAGGTGCGCTTTTCCTTCGGGCCGACCGGCAAGCTGTACGCGCAGATAAAAAACGGCGCGCCCTTCGATGCCTTTTTTGCCGCCGACACCAAACGTCCGCGCCTGCTGGTCGAGGAAGGGCAGGCCGTGCCGGAGAGCTATTTCGTCTATGCCGTTGGCCGACTGGCCCTGTACAGCCCAAAGCTGCCGGTAGCCGACGATCCGCAAGGAGTACTGGAAGCCGCCGGGTTTCGCCATTTCTCGCTGGCCAATCCGCGGACCGCACCCTACGGCGTGGCCGGCGAGGAGGTGCTGACCCGGATGGGACTGCTGGAGGCGCTTCGCGGCAAGATCGTCCATGGAGAGAGCATCGCCCATGCCTTCCAGTACGTGGCCACCGGAAATGCGCCCCTGGGCTTCATCGCCCTGGCCCAGATCGTCGACCCGGACAGCCCCGTCCACGGGCAGGGGCAGTACTGGATCCCGCCTCAGGAGATGTACCCCCCCCTGGAGCAGGCGGCAGTGATCCTCGAGCGCGGTGCGAACAAGACCGCGATGCGCGAGTTCATCGAGTTCGTGCGCTCCGGGCCGGGCCGAGAGATCATCGCCCGCTACGGCTATGACCTGCCCCGGGCGACGGAGCCGGCCGAATGATGATCGAGCTGTTCGGCACGGCCGTGAGCCTGGAACCGATCTGGCTGACCCTCAAGGTGGCCACGGTCACCACGGCAATCCTGCTGCTGATCGGGACACCGCTGGCCTGGTGGATGGCAAACATGAAGTCGTCCTTCAAGATCGTGCTGGAGGCCATCGTCGCGCTGCCGCTGGTCCTGCCGCCGACCGTGCTGGGGTTCTACCTGCTGATTGCCCTGAACCCCAACGGGATGATCACCGAGTTCCTGCGCCTGCTGGGTTTCGAGGGCCAGCTGACTTTCAGCTTTACCGGCCTGGTCATCGCCTCGGTATTCTATTCGCTGCCCTTTGCGGTCCAGCCGCTGATGCACGCCTTCGAGGCCCTGCCGGGACGACTGCTGGATGCGGCGGCCACGCTGCGCGCGCATCCCGTGGACCGGTTCTTCACCGTGATCCTGCCCCTGTGTCGCCGCGGCTTTCTGGTGGCCGCCACGCTGACCTTCGCCCACACGGTCGGCGAGTTCGGCGTGGTGCTGATGGTCGGCGGCAACATCCCCGGCGAGACGCGCATGGTTTCGATCGACATCTTTGACCACGTCGAGGCCATGGAGTACGGCGCCGCGCACCTGCTTTCGGCCATCATGCTGGTGTTCTCGATGCTGGTCCTGATGCTGGTCTACGCCCTCAACCGCCGCTTCGCGGTCAAGGTGGGCTGAAAATGCTGGCGGGCAACCTCTCGCTGCGCCAGGGCGCGTTCCTGCTCGACTCCGGCCCCTTCGAGATCCCAACGGAAGGAACCACCGTGCTGTTCGGACGCTCCGGTTCCGGCAAGAGCACCCTGCTGCGGGCACTGACCGGGCTGGACAGCCATACCCGCGGCCAGCTCGCGTTCAATAACGAACGCTGGCAGGACGGCAAGTGGCGTTTGCCGACGCCGCGGCGTGACATCGGCTTTGTGTTTCAGGATGCGGCGCTGTTTCCCCACCTGACCGTGCGCGGCAATCTCGCCTATGCGACCAGGCGCGCGCCGAAGGGGGCCATGTCGTCGCTGGAGGCCATGGCCGAGCGGGTCGGCATGACGAACAAGCTGGATCAGGACGTGCTCTCCCTGTCCGGGGGAGAAAGGCAGCGCGTGGCGATTGCCCGCGCGCTGCTTTCCTGTCCGCGGCTGTTGTTCATGGACGAGCCCCTGTCCGCGCTGGACTGGCGCGCCCGCGCGGAACTCATGACCCTGATCGAGCAGCTGGGCCGGGAGACCGGCATCCCGATCCTGTACATCACCCATGCCCCGGTCGAGGTCGAGCGTCTGGCTGACCGGATCGTGTTCATGGCCGATGGCCGGATCGAGCGGATCGAGACTCTGCGCGAGGCGCTGGCCCGACCGGACTCGCCGCTGTTCGACGACGAGGGCCCGGTATCGGTGCTGCACGGACAGGTCACGATCTGCCGGGACACCGGCCACACCCGTTTCGGCAACGGGCAGATCAGCCTGTGGCTGCACGGTGCAGTCGAGCCATCGGCCACCCGGCTGCGGATCTGCGCGCGCGAGGTGGCGCTGGCGCTGGATGACCCGGCCCGAATCAGCATCCGCAACCACCTTCCGGTCCGCATCGAGCGGATCGACCCGCCCCGCGACGGGCGGGTGACCATTGCCTGCCGGCTGGCAGACGGCCAGTTGCTGCTCTCGGAAGTGACCCCCTGGTCGGTGGAGCAACTCGCGCTTGCGCCGGGCCGGTCGGTGTTCGCGCTCATCAAGTCGGTGGCCTTGATGACCTGACGGCAGTCAGGCGCTCACTGCCCGTTCCGGACCTTCCGCACGGGGCGCTTCCAGTCCGGGCGCTCGGTCTGGCGCGACCGGGCGAGCGCCAGCGTCCCGGGCGAGACATCCTGCGTGATCGTCGACCCGGCCCCGATGGTGGCCCCGTCCCCGATACGCACCGGCGCGACAAGCTGGCTGTCCGACCCGACGAACACCTCATCGCCGATCTCGGTCAGATGCTTGTTCGCGCCATCGTAGTTGCAGGTGATCGTTCCGGCACCGATGTTCACGTTCCGGCCGACTCGCGCATCCCCGACATAGGAGAGATGGTTGATCTTGCTGCCCGGACCGATCCGGGCCTGCTTGATCTCGACGAAATTGCCCACCCGGCTGCCGGCACCAAGCTCGGTGCCGGGCCGAAGCCGGGCAAAGGGGCCGACCTGCACCCCCGCCGCAATGCGCGCGCCCTCAAGCACGCTGTGGGCCAGCACCCGGGTACCGGGGCCGATTTCGCAGTCGCTGATCACACAGCCGGGGCCGATTTGCACCCCGTCTCCAAGCCGGACGTCTCCCTCGAACACGCAATTGACGTCCACGAAGATATCCTCGCCCACGGTCAGGTGCCCGCGCACGTCGATCCGGGCCGGATCGGCCAGTGAAACGCCCTGGGCCATCAGCCAGTCCGCCTCGCGCGACTGCGCCACCCGCTCCAGGGCGGCCAGCTGGGCCCGGGTATTGACCCCGGCGATCTCGCGCGTGTCATGGACCGTCACGCTGCCGACGTCGACACCCTCGGCAACCGCCATTTCGACAATATCGGTCAGGTAGAGCTCGCCCTGCGCATTGTCGCTGTCCAGCCGCCCAAGCCAGCGGCAAAGCGCCTCGCCCTCCACGACCATGATCCCGGTATTCACCTCGCGGACCGTGCGCTCCGCGGCGGTCGCGTCCTTGTGCTCACGGATGGCCAGGACCGCGCCATCCGCATCACGCAGGATGCGCCCGTAGCCGGCCGGATCGTCAAGCACGGCGGTAAGCAGGGCCAGCGGCCCGTTCGCGGCGGACTCAAGCAGATCCCGAAGCGTCAGCGCCCGGATCAGGGGCACATCCCCGTAGAGCACCAGTACGCGGTCGCCTGCGCCGATCCCCGCAAGCGCCTGCTGCACCGCATGGCCCGTACCCCGCTGGCCATGCTGCCAGTACCACGACAGGTCGTCTGCCCCGAGCGCGGCCTGTACCTGCGCACCCTCGTGCCCGATGACCACCCGGATCTGGGCGGGCGAAAGGGCACGCGCCGTCTCGATGACATGCGCCAGCAACGGCCGTCCCGCAAGCGGGTGCAGAACCTTGGGCCGAGCCGAACGCATGCGGGTGCCGCGGCCGGCAGCCAGAATCACCACTTTCAACATCACATGTTCCTCAGGGCCGAGCGACCTGCGCCGCCCAGCGATCAATATCCCCAGAGGCCGCTCCGCACGAGTGCCGAGCCCCGGACAGGCCCTGCACACGCTGCCGCCCCGTGACGCGCACTTCCGATCAGACGCCCTTGCGCGCGGTCGCCGGCCTGCTCGGCACACCGACAGGACACGGCACGGGCGGACTGATCTGGCCGCACGGGCGGGCGACCCCGGTCAATACACAAGCGCCCGGCCACGGCCAGGAAATCGCCCATTCCGAGTGTGCCGAATCCCCGAAAAAAGAAAAAGGGGCCGAAGCCCCTTTGCACGCAGCTGTCCAATTGACCGCAGCAGCCACTCAGTGGCGGGCTCCGGGCTTGGTCGAGCGTGAATGTTCCCTGATCCAGCGCAAGCGCTCGGCCGCTTCCACCATGATCAGCTGGGCCGCGGTGAAGTCCGTGACCCCACGCTGCTCGTACTCGGCGATGTACTTTTCCTTGTCGGACATCTCGTCCTCGAGCTCCTTGGGATCGATGGTCTTGGCGTCTTCCTCGGTCAGGGCCCAGTCGGCCAGGACGCTGATCTCGTAAGGCTGAACCTCGACGACACCAAAGCCCACGTAGAAGCGAAGCTTCTCGCCCTTGTCCGTGGTGATCACCACCTCACCCGGCCGCAGCTTGGAAAGCGTCTGCGCGTGCAACGGCGTGATGCCGATGTCGCCCATCTCCGTGGGCACCACCACGAAGGTGGCGGTACCGGAGTAAATGGGACGACCGAGCGCCACGACGTCCACTTTGATGGTCATTGCCATGATGCGCCTCCGTTAGTTTTTGGCGGCGAGCTTGTTGGCCTTCTCGACTGCTTCCTCGATGGTACCGACCATGTAGAACGCCTGCTCGGGCAGGTGATCGTACTCGCCGGCCACGATGCCCTGGAAGGCGCGAATCGTTTCCTTGAGCGGCACGTAACGGCCCGGCGCGCCGGTGAAGACCTCGGCCACGAAGAACGGCTGGGACAGGAAACGCTGGATCTTCCGCGCCCGGGAGACGATCGCCTTGTCCTCGTCGGACAGCTCGTCCATGCCCAGGATCGCGATGATGTCCTTGAGTTCCTTGAAGCGCTGGAGCGTCTTCTGCACACCACGGGCGATGTTGTAGTGCTCCTCGCCGATCACCTGCGGGTCGAGCTGGCGGCTGGTCGAATCGAGCGGGTCGATCGCCGGGTAGATCCCGAGCGCGGCGATATCCCGGGACAGGACCACCGTGGCGTCGAGGTGGGCAAAGGTGGTCGCCGGAGACGGGTCGGTCAGGTCGTCCGCGGGAACGTAGACCGCCTGCACGGAGGTGATCGAGCCGGTCTTGGTCGAGGTGATGCGTTCCTGAAGCACGCCCATTTCCTCGGCCAGCGTCGGCTGGTAGCCCACCGCAGAAGGCATCCGTCCAAGCAGGGCGGACACCTCGGTACCGGCCAGGGTGTAACGGTAGATGTTGTCGATGAACATCAGTACGTCACGCCCCTCGTCGCGGAAGAACTCCGCCATCGTCAGGCCGGTCAGGGCGACGCGCAGACGGTTGCCCGGCGGCTCGTTCATCTGGCCGTAGACCAGGGCAACCTTGTCCAGGACGTTGGAGTCCTTCATCTCGTGGTAGAAGTCGTTGCCCTCGCGGGT
>JBKHDT010000068.1:0-12673 GCA_046541195.1 Halothiobacillaceae bacterium
ATGACCTTTCCACCAACCACCAGCGCGCGGATGTCCGCCCCGCTGGCTTCCTTGATGAACTCCTGCACGAGAATGTTGACGCCGGCGCCACGGAACGCCTCGATCACCGACTTGGCCGAGCGGTTGGTGTCCGCCAGAACCACCCCGATGCCCTGGGTGCCCTCCAGCAGCTTGATGACCAGTGGCGCCTCGCCCGCGAGATTGAGCACTTCCTCGGTCTGGCGTGGATCGTGGGCAAAGGTGGTGACCGGCAGGCCGATCCCTTCGCGTGCGAGCAGCTGCATGGACCTGAGCTTGTCCCGCGAACGCTCGATGGCCACCGACTCGTTGAGCGAGAACACGTCCATCATCTCGAACTGTCGCAACACCGCCAGGCCGTAGAAGGTGACCGAGGCCCCGATACGAGGAATCACGGCGTCGTAGTGCGGCAACCGTTCCCCGTTGTAGTAGATCTCCGGGCGCCGCGAGGCAATGTTCATGTAGCAGCGCAGCGTGTTGACAACATCCAGTGTATGGCCACGCGCCTGGGCGGCTTCCTTGAGCCGACGGTGCGAGTACAGGTCCGGGTTGCGGGCCAACATGGCAATTTTCATGACAATTCTCCGGTGCCTCAATCTGGAAGCATGCGCAGGATGCGCGTGGTGAAGGAAAATCAGGGGGTACCGCGACTTCGGCCGAGGCAATCACGCGTCGTTGACGGGCCCGTTCCTGCCGGGCGGGCGCAGTGCATCCGGCAAGACCGGTGCGCCCATGAGAAACGAACGGCCCGGATCGACGAGCAGGCGATGGCTGCGAATGGCAGTGCGGCCGATGATCAGGTCGAAACCCATCTGGCTGCGATCTGCCAGAGAGATTTCGATTCCCCAGTGCCGATGCCCCATGACCAGCGTGGTGTGCACGATATCCCGTTCCTGGGGCACGCCGCTGGTATTCCTGATCGCCCGACGCTCGATCAGCGGCGCCTCGACCGACTGGTGATCGGATTCATGATACGGGGGTACGAGAAACCGTACCCAGGGCCGGCCATCCCGCGTAAAGCGGACCACGGACTCGGCATGCAGCGCCGTGGTCCGCGCGCCGGTATCGATCTTTGCCTTGATTCCGGCAATGCCCAGTTCCGGCAGCGCAACCCACTCCCGCCACCCGATGACTTTCCGGGATTCGGTATCTTGCCGTTTCAAGGGATCACTCCGAACAGTTGCATCGCGCCGATCGACGAGCATTCAAGGTCACCCGGTCCATCAGCCCGCTTCGCCGGCATCGTGAGCCTTGATGCCGACCCCGGTCATGACCGCAAATCGCTCCCGGGCCAGAAACGTCAGCGGATGCGGCGTCTGGCCGGGAGAAACCGACAGCCCGCCCAATTCCCCGACCAGCTGTTCGGTCAGCGACAGCAGCTGGGCCCGCAGGGCGTCCGATTCGGCCCCCGCGGGCAGGGAAACCAGGCGGTTGCCCACCTCGTGAATCCGCTCGTGTGTCGGCCGAATGGCCTCAAGCTCACTGGAGAACGGATGCTGAGTTTCCATCCATTGCCCGAAGCGGCATTCTGAAGACGACATCGGCGGCAGCGCGGCACCCCGGTGGCAGACATGCCGGAGCACCTGTTCCACCCAGTTCAGGTGTTCCACGGCCGCGAAGAGCAGCGGGATGTCCTCGCGCGGGACCCTGGGTTCGTTCTGCCAGCGCGGATCCGGCTGCCAGGCCGCAAGCCAGTCATCAATGCATTCCGCTTCCATCGGGTGCGCCACCGCAAAGCCCTGGACCAGGTCGCAGCCGAGCCGGGCAAGCATCTGTCCCTGCTCGATGGTGGCGACTCCCTTGGCGATCACCCGCTTGCGAAAGGCGAGCGCCAGCCCGAGAATCCCTTCGACGATCGCCATGTCGTCCGTGTCACTCAGGACCTGGTTCACGAACCGCCGATCCATCTTCAGGGCGCTGATCGGCATGCTCCGCAGGTGTTGAAGCGAGCCGTTGCCGCTGCCGAAATCGTCCAGGCAGAATTCCACACCCATCGATCGGCAGTCCCGCATCACCTGCGCCAGCCTTCCGGGCTCCTCCAGGGTCGAACACTCGGAGACTTCGAAGCAGACCGCGCGCGGCAGAATGTTCGGACATTGCCCGAGCACCTCGGCCAGCCAGGCGGCGAAGTCGGGGCGCTGGATGGTCGAGACGTTGATGTTGATGTTCATTGTCAGCGGGCGACCCTCGGCATGCCACTCGGCAAGCTGCGCAAGCGCATGCCTGATCACCCAGGCATCAAGCTGGATGACCAGCTCCCCGCCGTCAAGCCAGGGCAGGAATTGTTCGGGCATCAGGTGGGCGCCTTCAGGCTGCGGCCAGCGAAGCAACGCCTCGACGCCCAGCAGTCGCCCCTCGCGGATGTTCACCACCGGCTGGTAGACCAGTTGGAACTCGTCCCGCTCGATGGCCTCCGCAATGGCGCGTCGACGCGCGCCAAGCTTGCGCATCGCCACGTCCTGGGCCGAATCGAAGAACTGGTAGCGATTCTTCCCGGACTGCTTGGCCTCGTACATCGCCTGATCAGCCTGGCGCAGAAGCTGATCCCCGTCCAGGCGCTCCCTGCCCTCCTTCTGCGGGAAGAAGGTCACCCCGATGCTGGCGGACACGACCAGCCGGGAATCCCCATTGGGGACCGGCCGCGAAAGCTCGCCGAGCAGCCGCTGCAGCATGCCGTCAAGCTGGACACTCCCCTCCAGATCGACGATCACCGCCACAAATTCGTCCCCGCCCAGCCGGGCCACGGTGTCGGTCTCGCGCAGCACGGTCTGCATGCGCGAAGCCAGCGTCCGGAGCAACAGGTCGCCGGCCTCGTGTCCGAACTGGTCGTTCACCTCCTTGAAACCGTCCAGATCGATGTAGACGACCGCCAGCTCGTTGTCATGACGGATCGCTCTTGCCATCGCCTGGGAGAGCCGGTCGGCAAACAGGACCCGATTGGGCAACTCGGTCAGCGAGTCAAAGTGCGCCAGCTGATGCAGGCGGTCCTGCTGCCGCTTCTGGTCGGTAATATCCGTGAACAGGGCCACGAAATGGGTGACGTCACCACTGCGCCCCCGCACAGCCGACACGGTCAGCAGTTCCGGGTAAAGCCGCCCGTCCTTGCGGCGGTTCCACAGTTCGCCCTCCCAGGACCCATCCCGCCACAGGCTGGTCCAGAGCTTCTGGTAGAACCCGTCGTCCTGCTGCCCGGACTTGAGCAGGCTGGGCTTGCGCCCGATGGCTTCCTCGCGGGTAAACCCGGTGATCCGGGAGAAGGCCTCGTTGACGTCGATGATGACCCCATCCGGCTGGGTGATGAAGATCCCCTCGCGCGCGTGGCTGAAAACGCTCGCGGCCAGCCGCGACTCGGACTCGCGCCGGTGACGAAGCATCGCGTAGCGGATGGCCTTGCGGATGGCCGCGCCGTCCGCCCCCTTTTGCAGGAAGTCCTCCGCCCCGGCATCAATGGCAGAACGAATGGCCCGCTCGTCTGTCTGCCCCGTGAGGACCACGATGGGCGCGTCCGGCAGCGACTCGCAGGCACGAATGACGGTTTCGACCCCCGTGGAATCCGGCAGGTTCAGGTCCAGAAGGATCACATCCGGGGTCCAGCGCCGGTCGATCGCCAGCGCCTCGGCTTCCGCGAGCGAATCCACGGCCTCCACCTCGAACGCGTCTGCCGCCTTCTCGAGCAGTTGCCAGCGAATCAGCTGCGCATCACCCGGCTCGTCCTCGACGAGCAGGACCCGCGGTCGTCTTTCGGATTCCGGCATCATGCATCCATCCCTTTCGGGAAATACGGGGTTTACGGGACGTTATCGACCGGTCCGCTCGATCGGCTCGGGCGGGCGCCTGACCAGCGTGATCCAGTAGTCGCCCAGGGCGCGAACCTGCTCGATGAAATCATTGACATCCAGCGGCTTGACAATGAACCCAGCCGCACCCAGGTCATAGGAGTCGAACACGTCGCTCTCGGCCTGCGATGTCGTGAGTACCACCACGGGAATCGACCGCAGGTTGGGGTCCTTTTTGACCGCCTTGAGAAAGCCGCGCCCGTCCATGCGCGGCATGTTCAAGTCCACCAGGATCAGGTCCGGGCGGATGGCGTCTTCGTAACCGGCACGCCGGTTCAGGTAATCGAGCGCATCCGCGCCATCTTCCGTATGCTCAAGTCGAACCAGCAACCGGCTCTCGTCGAATGCCATCCTGATCAGATGGGCGTCCGCCGGTTCATCCTCGATCAGAAGCACCGAGAAAACCGAATCATCCAGTGTCATTTCTTCCGTGTTTCCTTGTCGGGTAGATCAAACATCACGCCGATACCTCCATCGATACCGTCGACAATGCGCAGGTTCCCGCCCAGCTGCCGGACCCAGCGATCCAGCACCGCCAGACCCAGGCCAGTGCCCTCCGGTGCGCGCGAGGCACGGATCGCCCGCACGAACAGGCCGAGGACCTGCTCGCGATCCTCGGGGGCGATGCCCGTGCCGTTGTCATAAAGCACCAGTTGCACGCGATTCTTGCGACGGCGGGCCACCAGGCGCAGCACGAGACTTCGATCCGGATGTCGGTAGGCCAGCGCATTGTCGATCAGAATACGCAACATCTCGACCAAATGCACTTGCGCCACGCCAACCTCCAGCTGCTCCTCGCTGGCCTGAAACAGCACGGAGGCCTGGGCGAACGCTTCCCGGTAATTCCTGCGCAGTTCGCCAACCACCTCGTCCAGGCGACACGAACCCCGTTTCTGCGCCATGAACGGGATGGCGAGATATCGCTGCGCATCACGCAGCAGACGGCTCAGAAGACTGGCCTGCTGCTCCATGAAATCCAGCGAACGGCGTCCGTCCGAGTCCGCGATCAAATCCTGCTGGCGACGCAGGCGCTGGGCAAAACTGACCAGCCTGCGCACCGGTTCCTGAAAATGGTGCGCCATGACCTCCGAAAGCCGGGTCAACTCGCGGTTGCGCTCGTCCAGAGAATGCACCAGCGCCTGAAGGCGCCGCTTCAGGCGCCGCTGGCGCTGCAGCATCACGAGCATCACCACGATCACCAGACCCTGCAGGATCACGGCCACGAAGAACAGTACGCGCTCGTCACGCTTGGCCTGTTCAAGCGCCTGCAGCTGGTTGTCCACCAGTTCCTCAAGCTGCTGCTGATACGGCTCGCGCACTGCATCGAGCTCTTCGCCGTCATCCGGCGGATAGACCATCGAGAGCAGCAGTGAACGTTCATCGACCTCGAAGGGCACGGAACGGACCCGGACGGTTACCCCCTCGCCCGAGGCGAGCCGGTGGCGGAACAGGAAGAAGTCGCGCTCGGCCAATGCCGCGGCCCGCCGTTCGGCAGCCACCTGCTCCGGACTGAGCATGTTGATCTGCTGGATGTTCATGCGCTCGAGCACCTTGAGCGGATATCCGTAGAACAGTGCCGCTGCCTCGTTTGCCGCCTCGATCCGACCGCTGATCGGCTCGATCAGCAGTGCGGGAACCGGCAGGGCAAAGAACAGCGGACCGGGATCGACAGCTGCCCGGGCGCCCGGCGCGGCCAGCACGATGCACAGCAGCCCGATGAGTCGCCACCGCGCAGGAACCCCGGCAGGCCGAACGCGCCGGCGGATCATCTTGACCGCACCTGGTCTGCTGCCGAATCCTCGCCAGTCGGCAGCATGAAACAGAAACGGCTGCCCTGTCCCAGCCCCTCGGACTCGACCCAGATCCGGCCGCCGTGGTGCTCGACGATCTTGCGTGCCACGGCCAGACCCACGCCGAACCCCTCGTAGCGACTGCGGGTCTGCAGACGCTGGAACATCTGGAACAGGCGATCACGCTGGGCAGGATCGATACCGATCCCATCGTCCTGGACGCAGCAGCGCCATTCCGTCGCGCTCGGCGCGTCCGCTTCGATCACCACACGCGGTGTCCGATCCGGCTCGTGGTACTTGACGGCATTGTTCACCAGGTTCTGAAAAAGGCGCAACAGCTCGTTGCGACTGGCCCGAACCTTCGGCCAGTCCCCGAACACATTCACCTCGGCGCCGTGCCGTTCGATTTCGGGCCCGAGAAAGTGCAGCGCCTCATCCAGCACCTGCCGCGTGTCCAGTTCGACCATGGGCTCACCCATCCGCCCGACCCGGGAATACTCGAGCAGTGACTGCAGCATCTGGTCCATGCGCCTGGCGCCATCGGTAATGAACCCCATCATCTGCACCGTGTCGCTGTCCAGGCCATCGCCAAGGCGCCGCTCCAGCAACTGCACATAGCTGCCGACCATCCGCAGCGGCTGGCGAAGGTCGTGCGAGGCGACATAGGCGAACTGTTCGAGTTCAGCGTTGGAGCGACGCAGTTCCTCGGTGGCTGCCTCCAGGGCCTGGCTCGCCTTGACCTGCTCGGTGATGTCGGCGGCGATGCCGGTGAAGCGGGGCCGGTCGCCACCCGGCAGGGGAAAGCTGTGCGCGTGAATCCAGCGCACGGTGCCGTCAGGCTTGTGTATCCGGTAGGTCTCGTCGAAGCGTTCGCCCCCGTCGTTCTCGCGCTGCATGGCGTCGATCACCCGTCCACGATCCTCGGCAACGATCGCTTCGACGAAGCTGTCCGGATGCTCGTACAGGGACGCGAGCGAACGCCCCCATACCGCTTCGTAGGCCGGGCTGATGTACTCCATGTTGTCCGCCGTGCGGATCCAGAACACCAGGTCGATCACCTGCGCGAACTGCCGGAACCGCGACTCGCTCGCTTCCAGCTCATCCTCGATCCGCTTGCGCTCGGTGATGTCGAAGATGTGGCCATGCCACAGGACACTGCCATCCTCCAGCCGCTCGGGCGTCGCGTGTCCCTCCACCCAGATCAGGCCGCGCCGGGGATGGTTCACGCGGTAGCGATCGTGCCACACCCTGAGCGTACGCGCCGACTCGCTGATCGAGGCGGAAACCCGTTCGATGTCCTCGGGCAGCAATACCGAGAACACAGGCCCGGCATCATGCCGGATCGAGCCCGGATCGACCCCGTAGATATCCCGGACGCCCTCGCTTGCGTAGGGAAAGCAGGCCCGGCCGTCAGGACACACCTGATACTGGTAGATCATGCCAGGCAGCAGCCGGGCCAGCTTTTCGAAGCGCCCGAGCAGTTCGCGGTAGGCCTTCTGTGCCTCGGAAAGCTGCGTCAAATCGCGGAAGACCGCCAACATGTAAGGGCGCCCGTCAATTTCCACGCGTCGGGCGGTCACCTGGACCGGAATCGTGTGTCCGTTCCGGTGCCGGTGACGAGCCTGAAACGATTCCTCAGACCCTGCATGCAGCCGCTCGATGCGCGCGCGCATTTCATCGGCGCTCTCCTGCGTGTCGATGTCGGCGAGGGTCAGCCGGGCAAACTCCCGCTCGTCATAGCCAAGCGTCCGGCAGGCGGCCATGTTGAATTCCACCGGGCGACGAGTGTCCGGCTCGATCAGGAGAACACCGTCGGGCAGGTTCCGGAACAGGGTGCGGAACAGGTTCTCGCGCTCGCGCAGCGCCTGCTCAAGCCGCTTGCGATCCGTGATGTCCTGATGCGTCCCGGACATGCGCAGCGGACGGCCCTCCCCATCCCATTCGACCACCCGGCCCCGATCAAGCACCCACATCCAGCTGCCATCCTTGTGCCGCATCCTCGACTCGACTTCGTAATGCGCCTGCTCGCCCGAGAAGTGACGCGCCAGCGCGCGCTCCGACTCCGCCAGGTCATCCGGATGCGCCAGCCGCTGCCAGGTCTCGATACTGACCGGTTCGAGCTCTTCGAGTCGATAACCCACAATCTCGGCCCAGCGCCGGTTGAACACCGCGTCTCCGGTCTGGATATTCCATTCCCAGGTCCCGACGCCGGTGCCGTACAAAATTCCCTGGACCCGCTCCTTCTCGTGCCGCAGCCGGTTCTCGGCTTCCACTTGGGCGGTCACGTCCATGCAGGTTGCAAGCACCCGCTGGACCCCGGAAATCTCGATCGCATCAAGATGAATCCGTTCCCAGAAAGTCGAGCCATCCCGGCGGCGCGATTTCCACTGCATGACCACCGGCCTGCCCTGCGCTGCGGCACGGATGTTCTCCAGCGCTTCGCTTTCCGAGTACGGGGGCTCCATCCAGATGTCACCCGCCCGAAGACCCTCAAGCGAGTCGTAACCGTATGATTGCCAGGCCGCGGGGTTGGCCTCCAGCAGTGCTCCGGTCCGTGGGTCGTGAATCATGATGGCGATCGGTGATGCATCAAACAGTGCCTTGAGCCACTGCGCGTGATCCCGGTCACGCTGTCGTCCGACCTCGAGCGCCTGTTCCAGCTGCCGCTGAGTAGTCACATCGTGGAGGACGGCCAGCAGCCGATCGAAGCGGTAATTTCCCAACCGGAGCAGGGTGAGCTCGACGTGCAGTTCCTGCCCGTGGTGATCGAGGGGCACCCATTCGGCCCGCACCTGTTCGCCGCTGCGGGCGCGCTCGATCAGCTCGCTGAGCATCTGTCCCGAATGCCTGCCGCCCGGCTGGGTGGGCGGCGAGACGTCCACCGGCCGCTTGCCGATCAGTTCGTTCGGGGCATCAAGGCCCATCAGGCGCAATGCGGCCGGGTTGGCCTCCACGAACCGGCCGGCTTCCAGCACCAGGACCGGCTCCGGCATTTGCCGCATCAGGTCCGAAAGCCAGAGACTCTTGCGCACCGGGTGTCGGAGGCCGAACAGGATCAGGAGCGCACCGGCGAGTGCGCCAAAAAGAAATACCGAGACGAACACCCACCAGGTGGATTGTTCCGCCCGAGCCGGGGCCTGACTGCCCTCGGCGGTGCCCCCGGGCAGCTCAACCGGCTCCGCCTGCGCCAGGATGCGGCCCGATCCCTCATCGCCAGCATCGGCACGCGCCGCGCCGGACAGAGTCCCCCCAATGGGGCAACACAGATCCGCCGGGATGCCCGTCATGCCGGTGGTTCCGCCGGCAACAACAGCCACCGCGGGCGGGCGCTGCCCGGCGACATCCGATCCCGGGACAAAACCGGAATGCAGCGGCCGCGACCACTCGAGGGCCGGCAGGGTCACCGCAAACAACCGGTCCGAACTGCCCCCCTCACGCGGAATCGCCGCCAGGCCAGCCAGCAGGAAAAACGCCATCAGGCGTCGGGGACGCATCCCGAGCTGCGACACGCCGCCGGAGAACCCGCCCCGTTGCGCGCGCTCTTGAAGCTCCGACAGGCCAGTGCGCATCCCCATGGGTATCCCGGCAGAACGCACGCGACTACCATCCACGGACGCCACCCGGTCTGCCAGGTCCCGTGCCGCCCACGCCGCTCGCCGGTCGCTGAAGCGAAATTTCAGGCCAATAGGACTTCACGGCGCGCAAGCTCCTCTGGGTAAATCACCGACCACCAACAGCACACAGGTCGCCCAGGCGCCACCGGCAACACTTTGCGCCGCAACGGTTCATGCACCTGCTGGGGGACCGCCGGGTCCGTGTGTTCCATCGATCCTTTGTCCCGGCCCGGTTCGGGCACCCGCCCGGCTGGAACAGGCTGCGACCGACCGACCATCGGTGCACGATACCCATTCCCCTACTATTCATGCAACAAACATTCGCGGGACGATCAATACATTGGCGGATGCACGCCGACCGCAGGATACTCAGCGGGCGCGACCGCTTCGGGCATCACGCGCCGCGAGAAAGTCCAGCTCGCCGATGGCGGTCCAGCCGCGAAGCTGCTCGCGGTAGGCACCGAAGGCCTCGTAGACCCGACCGGCAAAGGCATCCCGCGCCGCCAGTTCGGCAAGCACCGATTCGGATGCCGCGCGGAGCGCCTCGACGATCTGTTCGGGGAACCGCCGAACCTCGACGCCATGGTCGTCGGCCAGCTGCCGCAGCGCGACCGCGTTGCGTGCGGTGTACTCGGCCAGGATACTGTCGTTGACCGCCATGCAGGACTGCACCACGACCTCCTGAAGGTCCTCGGGCAGGGCCTCGAACGCTTCTCGATTGAGAATCGCCTCCATCGTCGAGGCCGGTTCGTGCCAGCTCGGCCCGTAGTAATACGGTGCGCTCCGGTAGAAGCCGAAGGCCAGGTCGTTGTAAGGACCCACCCACTCGGCGGCATCAATGGTGCCGTCCGCCAGGGACTGGAACAGCTCGGAGCCGGGTATGTTGACCACGGTGGCGCCGAGCTTGCGCAATACCTCGCCCGCAATCCCCGGCAGCCGGATCTTCAGGCCCTTGAAATCATCCAGCGACTCGATCGGCTTGCGAAACCAGCCGGACATCTGTGGGCCGGTATTGCCTGCCGGCAACGGCAACACGCCAAAGGGCTCGTAGAGTTCCCGCCACAGGTCGAGCCCCCCGCCGAAATACAGCCAGCTGTTCATCTCGTCGGCGGTGAAGCCGAAGGGAACCGCGGAAAAAAACGGCGCAGCTGGCATCTTGCCCTGCCAGTAGTAGGCGGCCGAATGCCCCATCTCTGCGGTGCCCGCCGCGACCGCATCGAATACTTCCAGCGCCGGCACGACCTCGCCGGCCCCGTTGACCTCGACGGTCAGGCGGCCGCCTGAGAGCTTTCCAATCGTCTCGGCCAGCCGGTTCGCCCCGGTTCCGAGCCCGGGAAAGTTCCGGGGCCAGGCGGTGACCATCCGCCAGCGGATCGGTTTGCCCGCCGTGGTGGCAGGCACGCCGGCAGACTGCTTTTCCTCATCGGTACAGCCGGCCATCGTGCCCGCGGCCAGCGCACCAACCCCTGCACGAGTCAGAAAATCGCGTCGATTCATCCTCAACTCCTTTTTTTTGTCACATCGCTCGAATCACGGCCGGGACTCCGGTTCCCGGGCATCGCGAAAGGCCACCAGTTCACGCAGTACCGCCAGCGCGTAACCGCCCGGTGGCAGATCAAACCGCAACCTCAGCCGATCGTCCAGTCGCTCGATGTGCAAGCCCTGCACCCCTAGGCGCAGGGGTCTGCGGTCGGACTCGACCCGCATTCGCGCCAGCCCCGAGGCAAGCGGGGCGAAACGTTCGGCACATTGTGACTCGATGCGTGCCACGACACCGGCGACCTCCGCATCTCCAATGCCCCACAGCGGCCCGGTAGGCGCAAGGTCCCCGGCCTCGGCACGCGCCTGCAGCGCCGGCAGTTCATCGGCAGTGGCGAGAAACCGGCTGCGACTGCCCGCAAGCATGACCCGGTCCCCCTCGATCGGCGACCACCACGTGCCTGCGCGAACCCGCTCGGCAGCCACGGCATTGAAGATCGCCGAGCGGGCGACGGACAGGTGCCTGGCCGCACGGTCCCGTGGCAGACGCGCCGGCTTGTCCTGACCGAGCCACTCGGCTGCCCGGTCGAGATTGCTCCCCTGGTGCCCGAAACGCTGCCCCGTGAAATAGTTGGGCACGCCAGTCGCCTCGATACACTCAACCCGCCCGGAAAACCCGGGGTCCTCGCGCTCAAGCTGGCGAACGACAAGCTCGAAGCGGTTGGCACAATGGCTGCCGCGCCGCAGCTTGCGCCCGTGTCGGGCCACCTCGAGCAACCGCAGGCCCGGGAGGTCCGCGTTTTTTAGCGGTGTGGCGTCACCGGCAGTCGGCACACTGAACCATTGCCGCGTCACCGCATGACGATCCTTCAGCCCCGCGTAACCCACATCCCGGGGTCGAACGGAAAAGACCCGGGCGATCTGCCGAACCAGCCACTCGGTATTCTGGGCGGTCTTCTCGATTCGCAACCACAGGTGCTCGCCCTGCCCGTCCGGCGTGAACCCGAGTATCTCGTCAACGAAAAAGTCTTCCGGACGATCACGGATCACGCCTCGCAGCACGGGACCTCCAAAAGCGAAGGGCGGGGCCAATGCCACCGCCCTCGCCTGGTCATCAAGAGCGGTCATGCCGCTCACTGCATGCGCCAGCGCAGGGACTCGCCTGCGCGCAGCGGCACCAGCTTGCGACCGTCCGCGACCGCGAAGCTGTCCGGGACGGTCCAGTGTTCCCGGCGCAGGGTCACCTGATCGACGTTCGGCTGGAGTCCGTAAAAACCCGGCCCGTGCAGGCTGGCAAAACCCTCAAGCCGATCCAGCGCCCCGGCCGATTCGAACGCCTCGGCATAGAGCTCGAGGGCCGCGTAGGCCGTGTAGGCCCCGGCGCAGCCACAGGCGGACTCCTTGGCATCCTTCGGGTGCGGCGCGCTGTCCGTCCCCATGAAGAATCGTTGGCTGCCCCCGGTCGCCGCTTCCAGGAGCGCTTCACGGTGGCGTTCCCGCTTGAGAACCGGCAGGCAGTAGTAGTGTGGACGAATGCCGCCGACCAGCATGGCATTGCGGTTGTACAGCAGGTGATGGGCCGTGATGGTGGCACCGACATGGCCCCCTGCCGACTCGACGAACCGCACCGCGTCGACGGTGGTGATGTGTTCCATCACCAGCTTCAGGCCCGGAAATCGCGTCAGCAACGGATCAAGCACCCGGTCGATGAAAACCGCCTCGCGATCGAAGATGTCCACCGAGGAGTCCACCACTTCGCCATGAACCAGCAGCGGCAGGCCGGTTCGCTCCAGCGCGGCAACCAGGTGATCGATCGCAAGCGGATCACGAACGCCGCGATCGGAGTTGGTCGTGGCGCCGGCCGGATACAGCTTGACGGCATGGACCAGCGGGTCCGCCGCCGCCTGCTCGATATCCGCCTCGGTGGTCGCGTCGG
>JBKHDT010000069.1:0-12481 GCA_046541195.1 Halothiobacillaceae bacterium
GACACCGAAGTCTGCGCAGAGACCTGCGCAGCCATGAACGCGCCGTTCGCGCATTGCGGCCGCGCCGAGACTTTTGCGGTAGGGGAGCCTCAGGAAGGCCTCGACCAGCGACTCGGGCATGCCGCGGTGGTCCGCGCAGACCAGCTCGTCGCTGTCTGCATCGTGCAGGAGAAACAGCGCACCGTGCACATCGCTCAGTTGCATGACTGCATCGAGAGAACGCGACACGATTTCTTCGATGCTCTGCGTCTGCTGAAGCAGGGTCGCCAGATCGCCCAGCAGGTTCAGGTGCCGGTTGCGCTGGGCCAGCGCCTCGCGTGATTCGCGGATCTTGATCTGGGCCCGGTGTTTCTCGGTCACATCCTGGGTGATCCCGATCATTCGCACGGGGCGGCCCTCGGGGTCGAACTCGACCTGGCCGGCCTGTTCGAGAAAGCGCGGGCTGTCCTCGTCACCGCGCACCCGATGAATGATCTGATAGTGCCCTTCCGGCGGGGTGCGCGTGGCCTGTTCCATGGCCGCCTGAACTCGTTCGCGGTCTTTCTCGGCCACCGCGGCGATGAAGTTTTCCCGGCTGGCCTCGACTGCTCCGGGGGTGTAGCCCAGCAACCGGTATTCCTCATCGGACCACTGGGCGAGGCCGGTTTCGAGGTTGAGTTCCCAGTTGCCCAGCCGGGCCAGGCTTTGAGCCTCGGCCAGCAGGGTTCGGCTGCGCCGGGTGGCCTGATCCGCCTCGATCCGGGCGGAGACGTCATGCATGACCCCGTCCAGAACGCGCTCATTCGGGCTGCCGACCAGACGCGCCTGCAGGTGAACCCATCGGGTCTGGCCGCCTTCCGGCCGCAGCCGAAGCTGCAGGTCCGGTTCGTGGACCGGATCCCGCCGCACCCGCGCCAGTTCGCAGACCAGCTGATCACGGTCTTCAGGCTCGAACATCTCAAGCAACCGGCTGATCGGGCTGCCGATCAGGCTTGTCGCGGGCAGCCCGGCCAGATGCTGGAAGCCCTCGCTGAGGTATTCGAAAGTCCAGTCGTCCTCCCGGGCGCGCAGCCGGAAGGCGGCCGCCTGCAGATTGCCAAGGACTTCCCGGTGGCGGGCCTCGCGCTGGCGCAGGTCGTCGTTGACCATCAGCTGCGCGACCAGGTCCGCGAGCGAAATGGCGAATTCGTGTTCGCCATCGGTCCAGGAGGCAATGGGCCGGGCATACTCGAAACTGATTACACCGACTGTCCGTCCGCGGATCCGGATGGTCGCGTCCATGAGCGCATCGATGCGGTTTTCGGACAGGTACGGGCCCAGATCGCGCGTCCGGTCATCCTGCCGGGTGGCCATCGCATCCACGATCCGTCCCTGTTCGATCGCGGCGAAGTAGACCGGCGCATCATCGCGCCCAATGGGAGCGGCCGTGCAAAACGTGCCACTGCGGCAGTCGCGCAGCGCCAGGCAGACCAGGTTCTGCCCGTCGTCATGGAGTTGCCAGAGGCTGACCCGGTCACTACCCAGGATGCAACCCACCCGTTCGAGCAGACGCTTCATCGCCTGCTGGATCGGCTGCTCCCAGAACGACCAGTCGCGGGCCACCTCCAGGTAGGCTGCCTGCAGATCGGTCGGTGTGGCCGATGGTCTGTCGGATGGGGATCCGGTCATCTGATGGAGGTCTCCCGTAAAGCGCGAACGAGCCTGCCAAAAGCCGTGGCCGGCCATGCCCCGCGGTGTGCCTGCAACCGAGCCAGGGCATTTTTAATCGTGTGCCGGGCGAATGAGCGGATTTCGCGGGTCCAGGCGCCCGCATCCGAATACCTGGTTCGGTGCCCGTCCGGAGTGCCCTGGCGCCGCCGCAGGCTGGAACAGCGGCTCTTCGCGCGCCCGGCAATGTATGCGCATTATGAAACCAATCACGGTTTTGCGAAAATGATGCGTTTCTCGCCGGTGTCCGGCATGGCTTCGGCCGGTTCGGCCGCGTGCGGCTTATCTTGGTGAACCCCAGGCTCGTCCGGTGACGTGACGTGACGGGAAGGTTCGCGAATCGATCAGGGAGCAAGCAGTTCATGTGCGGAATCGTCGGGGCGGTCGCGGAGCGAAACGTCTGGCCCATTCTGGTCGAGGGACTCCGCCGGTTGGAGTACCGCGGCTACGACTCGGCCGGGTTGGCGGTGCTCGATCGCTCGGGCGCCATCGAGCGCCGGCGCGCGCTGGGCAAGGTCCAGGTCCTGGCCGACCGCATTGCCCGTCATCCCCCCCTGGGCGCGACCGGGGTGGCCCACACGCGCTGGGCCACGCATGGCGTTCCGGCTGAGTGCAATGCGCATCCGCACATGGCGGGTGACCGGATTGCCCTGGTGCACAACGGCATCATCGAGAACCATGCGCATCTCAGGGAAGAACTGCTCGCGGCGGGCTGCCGGTTCGAGTCGGATACCGATACCGAGGTGGTGGCACACCTGATGGGGCTGCTGCTGCGGGCGGGAAATGATCCTGCACAGGCTTTCGAGCGTGCGCTCTGTCGCCTGGAGGGTGCCTATGCGCTGGCGGTGATTTTCTCGGATGACCCGGATCACCTTTATTGCGTGCGTCGCGGCAGCCCGCTGGTCATCGGGCTGGGGGTCGGCGAGAACTTCGTGGCCTCAGACGCCCTGGCCCTGTTGCCGGTGACCCAGCGGTTCATTTTTCTGGAGGAGGGGGACCGCGCTGTCGTTTCGCGGGACTCGGTACGCATTTTCGACGCTGCGGCCCGGTCGGTCGAGCGCGTGGTCCGGGAATCCTCCCTGAGTGGTGACACGGTCGAGAAAGGCGGTTTTCGCCACTTCATGCTCAAGGAGATTCACGAGCAACCCCGCGCGGTGGCCGATACCCTGCAGGGGCGTCTGTTGGAGGACCGGCTGCTGCCGGCGATCCTGGGCCCGGAGGCCGAACGCCATCTGGCCTCGGTCCGGCGCATCCGGATTGTCGCCTGCGGGACCAGCCACCATGCCGGCATGGTGGCGCGTCACTGGTTCGAGGACATCCTGCATGTCCCCTGCCAGGTCGAGGTGGCCAGCGAGTTTCACTATCGCAATCCGGTGCTGGAGGCGGGCACGCTGCTGGTGGCCATTTCCCAGTCCGGCGAAACCGCCGATACGCTTGCGGCGTTGCGGACCGCCCGCCTGCGGCAGCCGGATATCCTCACGCTTGGGGTCTGCAACGCGCCGGAGTCCTCCCTGGTGCGCGAGTCGGACCTGGTGCTGATGACTCAGGCCGGACCCGAGGTCAGCGTGGCTTCCACCAAGGCCTTCAGTACCCAGCTGGTGGCGCTGGGCCTGCTGCTGATGGCGGTGGGCCGTGCGACCGGACAGATGAGCCCGGCCCAGGAGGCCCGGATCGTGGGCGGGCTGAACAAGATTCCCTCCCGGCTGGCCGACGTGCTCGAGCATGACGGGGCCGTGCGGCAGCTGGCCGAGCGTCTGGTGGAAAAGCACCACGCGCTGTTTCTCGGTCGCGGGACCATGTATCCCATTGCGCTGGAAGGCGCGCTCAAGCTCAAGGAGATCAGCTACATCCACGCCGAGGGCTATCCGGCCGGGGAGCTCAAGCACGGGCCGCTGGCCCTGATCGACGAGGACATGCCCGTGATTGCGGTCGCGCCCCAGAACGACCTGGTGGACAAGCTGATCTCGAACCTGGAGGAAGTGGCAGCCCGGGGCGCCGAACTGTTCGTGTTCGCGGACGAACGGGTGCGCATCCGTCCCCATCCGCGCATGACGGTGCTGCCGGTCACGGCCAACCTCGGTCGGATCAGCGCGCCGGTGATCTTTAATATCCCGCTGCAGTTGCTGGCCTACCACGTGGCGGTGCTCAAGGGCACCGACGTGGATCAGCCGCGCAACCTGGCCAAGTCCGTCACGGTGGAGTAAACCTGATGTATCCAGAAACCCCTGCCGGTTCCGATGAAGAGCACGAGGATTCCGGTCCGAGCAAGTCCGAACGCAAGCGCCAGGCCACGGCGCTGCAGGATCTCGGTGAGCGGCTGGTCGAGCTCTCCCGCGAACAGCTGGACGCCTTGCCGATCGGTGACGCGCTGCGTCAGGCAATCCTGCTCGCACAGACCATCCGGGCGCACGGTGGTCGCCGCCGGCAGCTGCAGTACATCGGCAAGCTCATGCGGGGCGAAGACGCCGATGCAATCCGCGCGGCGCTCGAGCGCCTGGACCCGGCATCGCCGCGTGCCGTGCGTATCCAGCACCTGGCAGAGTCCTGGCGGGAACGCCTGCTTGCGGAGGGTGACGAGGCACTGGCCGCGCTGGTGGCCGAACACCCGGGGTTGGAGGTTCAGCCGCTGCGCCAGACCATCCGGCAGGCCAGGCAGGAACGCGCCCGGGGCGCGCCGCCGCACCACTATCGCACGTTGTTCCGAACCCTGAGGGACTTTTTCGACAGCGAGTGAACGCCGGGGCACCGACGTCGTGGGCCCAGCGTTCCGCGAGGACCCAGCGTTCCGCGTGTCTTCGGGAAACGCTGCCCGAGGCCGGTGCACGAGGCTCATGGACGGCTTCGTGCAGCAACGCCCGGCCGATACCTGCGGTACCTGCTGGGAGGCCGGGCCTCGCCATTCAATGGCCTGCGCCGGGGGTCAGCCGAAGGGGCTTTCCCGGCCCTGCCGGGCCGGGGCGCCCCGCATCCATGCCCCGTCGGGAATCGGAAGCATTTTTGCAAAGAGGCCCTAGCTCCGGCCGGCCTTGGCCTGCATCAGGGCCTCGAAGTCCTCGACCGGCATGGGCCGGTGAAACAGGAATCCCTGGTATAGGTCGCAGTCATGTCGGCGCAGGAAGGCGAACTGCGCTTCCGTCTCCACGCCTTCGGCCACCACGCCCAACTCCAGTGCCCGGGCCATGGCGATAATGGTCTCGACGATGGCGGCGTCGTTGCCGTCGGTGGTGATGTCCCGGACGAAGGACTGATCGATCTTGAGCTGGTTGAGGGGCAGGCGCTTGAGGTAGCTCAGCGAGGAGTAGCCCGTGCCGAAATCATCAAGCGAGAGGCGCACACCCAGGGCGCAGAGATCCTTGAAGATCTCGATGACATCCAGCTGGTTGGACATCATGGTCGTTTCCGTGATCTCGAGTTTCAGCCGGTGCGCCGGCGCACCGCTGCGCTCGAGCAGGTCGGTCATCTGCCTGGTGCATCCTCCCTGGATCAGCTGCCTGGCGCTGAGATTGACCGACAGGATCAGTGAATCGAGACCGGGCAGATCCTGCCAGCGGGCCAGCAGTCGGCAGGCCGATTCGGTGATCCAGGCACCCAGCGGCACGATCAGTCCGGTTTGCTCGGCCAGCGGGATAAACTCTCCCGGAGAGATCCACCTGCCGTCCGGTTGCGGCCAGCGGGCGAGTACCTCTGCCGCGCGGATGTGGCCCGAGCGGTCGACGATCGGCTGCAGGTGCATGGTCAGATCGCCGTTTTCGATGGCGTGACGCAGGCGGCTTTCCATCTCGACATGGCGTTCCAGCCGGGTCTGCGTTTCCGGGTCGAAGAAGCGGATCGCATTGCGGCCGGCGTCCTTGGCCTGATACATGGCGATGTCCGCCTGCTTGAGCAGCTGGTCCGCGTCCATGCGGTTGCCGAGAAAGAGGCTGACCCCGATGCTGGGCGTGACCGCGTGCTGCTGGCCGGCGAGCTCGTACGGTCGGCTGATCTGCGCCAGGACCTTCTCGGCAATCTGGGCCGCGGTTTCCTCTGCCTCGTCCACGCGTCGTCCGAGCCGGGACAGCAGGATGACGAACTCGTCGCCGCCGATCCGGGCCACGGTATCGGACTCGCGGGTGGAGTCGGTCAGGCGTCGGGCCACCGACTCCAAGAGCAGATCACCGACCGCGTGACCGCGGGTGTCATTGAGCGTCTTGAAGTTGTCCAGGTCGATGAAGAGCAGGGCGCCGAAGTATTGCTCGCGCTGCGAGACGGCCACCGCCTGGCGCAGCCGGTCCTTGAGCAGACGCCGGTTCGGAAGCCCGGTCAGCGGGTCGTAGAAGGCGAGCTTCTCGATCTCCTCCTGGGCCTTTTTCTGTTCGGACAGGTCGTGGACGCTGGCGACGTAGTGGGTGATCTCGCCGCGCTCGTCCCGGACGACGGAAATGTTCAGCCATTCGGCGTAAATCCCGCCATCCTTGCGGCGATTCATGACCTCGCCCTGCCATTCCCCCTGCGTGTTGATCTGGGTCCACATGGCACGGTAGAACGCCTTGTCGTGGTGGCCAGACTGGAGCAGGCGCGGGGTCTGGCCGATGGCCTCCTCGGCGGTGTAGCCGGTCATTTTCTCGAAGGCTTCGTTGACCCGGAGAATGCGCTGGTCCCGGTCCGCGATGATCACCGGCTGCATGTGCTCGAAGGCGACGCCGGCGATGCGCAGATCCTCCTCGATCCGGCGTCGCTCACTCGTGTCGCGGAATACCACCACCGCCCCGGAGTCGGCCGTGCGCACGGGGGTGATGGTGATCTCCACGGGGAAAAAGTGACCATCCTTGTGGATGAACCATTCCTCGGCCTGTCGCGTCTGCCCGTCCTTCAGGGTCTTGTGGATCGGGCACTCCTCGGGCGGATAGGGTGTTCCATCGGGGCGCCGGTAATGGAACATCGCGTGCAGATCCTGACCCAGTACCTCATCCAGACGGTAACCGAGCAGTTCGATGGCCGCGTCGTTGGCGAAGGTGCAGCGGCCTTCCGGGTCGATCCCGTAGACGCCTTCACCGACGGCCTTGAGCAGCAGCGCCTGGTTCTGGAGGTGATGCCGTGCCTCGTCGATGGCCCGCTTCTCGCGGGTAATGTCCCGGATGACCATCATGCGCCCTTCCGGTTGCTCCGCCGAATGCGGCAGCGGCAGGCGCCGGACCTCGAGATACTGTTCCGGCCGGGGTGGTTGTTCCTGGGCGTCGATCTTCAAGACGAGCAACTCACTGCCGTCAGACTGCGTTTCGCCGGAGGACGGGAGGTTGAACAGTTCGCGAAAACGAGGACGCAGTGTGGCCAGCTGCTGGTCGGTCATGCCGTGCCAGGCCACGTCCTCAAGCTCGAAGAGCAGTTCTGCCGACTGGTTCATGACCTGCCAGCGCCCTTCGGTATCCTTGAGCACCACCGCATCCGGCATGGCCTGGGTCAGCCGGTCGAGACGACCCTTCTCGAAACGCAGTTGAGCTGTCCGCTGGCTGATGCGCTGTTCCAGGGAATGCTTGGACTCGAACAGTCGCCTGCGCAGGATCAGCAGCCGACCGAGCAGGATGCCCAGCACGGTCGCCATGACCGCGGGCACCACCAGCATGCGTGGGGCGAATTCGTGGTACACGAACACGAACTGTACCGCCGCGAAAGACCAGACCAGGGCCAGGGAGCCGGCAATAGACCACAGATAGGTTGTCCTGTCGGCGTGCTTCAAGGTTGCGGGCAGTCCGTGTTTCGTTTGGTCCCCGGTCGGGGCGGGTGATCGAAATGGTCATGGCTGCAGAACGCCCGACCGTGCGTGATGCGCGACTCAACCGCGAAGGATAGCACAGGGTCGTCCCCGGCCTGAGCCGACTCGATTGCGAGTCGACCGGGGATGTCGCAAGATGAGCCCTGGATCGTCGTCTCGGGGCGTCCCTGGCGGGGAACGAACCGGATGCCAAAAGTCACGGGAGACCTCGCCCCTTGGTTCATCGCCCGAAAATCCCCTGCCGACTGACATCGCTCTGCCCAAAGGTGCCGGCCCCGCTCGCCAGCATCCGGGGCCGGGGGCGCTTGCTGGCAGTTCTCGCGTGCCTGGCCTTTTTGTATCCCGCCGGGTACGCGACGGCGGAGCAATTGTCCGAGGGCTTCACGTTCCAGCTGGATCTGGGGCGTTGGTCGGGGTCCGGGCTGGTCCTCGAAAACCTGTCGGTTTCGGTGCGCGACCGGCCCGCTGGCGGCCGCTGGCAGCTGCGGGCCGGTCGCGTCCACTTGCCGCAGCCAATCGGGGAAGTCCGGGCGGTGGTGCTCGACTGCCTGGACGGGCAACTGGCAGGCGACCGCATCGAGTGCCGCGAAGGGCGCCTGTCGGCATCCGGTGTGCACGCAGATTTCTCCGAGGTGCCGGTCACATTTGTGCATGAGGTCGGCGCGGCGACCCGGCTGGATCTCGGCCCCCTGCCGCTGGCAGGCGGTACGGTTCGCCTGAGCGCCGAGTGGACGGGGGGGCGATGGTCGACAGCGGGCCGGTTCACCGACCTGGCACTTGATGCGCCGCTCTGGTCCGACTGGCTTGCAGACTGGCAACCGTCGGGCACGATGCGTGGCGACTGGCAACTCAGTGGCCATGCAGACCGGCCGAGTGCGGGACGACTGCGGCTGGAACTGGCCGATGGCGGGTTTGCCGGTGCTTCCGGGTTGCAGGCGGCCGAGGGATTGGCCCTGTCCGCACAGGTGACTTTGCAACCACAGGGCGCATCGGTCCGCTCCCTGCGTGGCTCGATGGACTGGTCGGCAGGGGCGCTTTATGTCGATCCGCTGTTTGTCGAAGTCGACGGCGTGGCGCCCCGCCTCGAATTCTCCGCAACGCTCGAGGATGATTTCCTGCCGCGCGATATTCGCGTGACCGTGCAGGACCCGGAGCATCTCATGGCCGTGGCCAGCCTGGAGCGCTGGCTGGCGGACGTGCCGTGGTCCGGCCAGTCCTGGCATGTCGAGGAACTCACCGCCCAGCTTGCCCGGGCCTGGCCACGTTATGTCCGTCCCTTCCTGCTCGGTAGCAGTCTGGAGGACCTGTCCCTGTCGGGCACGCTGGAGGGCACGCTGGTGCTGGACGCGGCAGGTCCGCAGACTGCCTCGGCGGTCATTGCCGGACTGGCGGTCGAGGATCCGCTGGAGCGCCTGGATCTTGAGCAGGTTGCCGCGCGGCTGGACTGGTCGCGCGATTCGGTCCGGCAAAGCCGGCTGCGAATCGAATCGGGCAGGCTTTACGGGTTGCCGATCGGGCCGGTCGTCATGCCCATCGAATCCCGGGGCATGCAGTTCAGGCTGGCGCAGCGGGTTCGGCTGCCGTTGCTCGACGGGGCCTTGCGGTTTGACCGCTTCCTTCTGAACTGGAGCGACGCGACGGCGCCGCGGGCGGATCTTTCCCTGACCGTCGAGCCGCTTTCCATGCGGCGGTTCGCCGACGAGCTCGGGTTGCCGCCCTTCGAGGGCCTGCTGGCGGGCAACATTCCCCGCCTGTCTCTGGCGGATGGGCATCTGGTGCTGGATGGGCAGCTGGTGGCGCAACTCTTCGACGGGGTGGTCCTGGTCGACGACTTCGCCCTGCGCGACTTGTTTGGTCGTCACCCGGAGGTCACGGCCGACGTGCGCGTGCGTGGCCTGGACCTGCAGCCTTTGACCGAAGCCTTCTCGTTCGGGCGGATCGAGGGTCGCCTGGACGGGCGGGTGTCGGCGCTGAGAATGCAGAACTGGCGACCGGTCGCTTTCGATGCGCGGTTCGAGACGCCGGATGACGAGCCGGGACGCCGCCGAATCAGCCAGCGGGCCGTGGACAACCTGACCGAACTGGGGGGCGGCATGGGCGGTGCCCTGGGTGCCGGGTTCCTGGGGTTCTTTGAGGATTTCCGTTATCGACGGCTTGGCCTGGGGTGCCGGCTTGAAGACGGCACCTGTCACATGGAGGGCGTGGCACCCGCCGAAAACGGCGGCTATTACATCGTGGAGGGCGCGGGTCTGCCGCGCATCGACGTCATCGGGTTTACCCGTCAGGTTGGCTGGGCAGATCTGCTGAGCCGCCTGTCCGCCGTCCGCGGCAGTGGGGCACCGAGCGTCGAAATGCCCTGAAACCGTCCCGAAACGCACACCGGGGATGCCCGGCCCGTCCGGCAGCCGAAAGGCCCGCCGGCCTCTTGATGGCGGCAGGCTTTCCGGACCCAGCCCTTACTGGCCGATGCGCCGGATTCCGTCCGCGGTGCCCACGATCAGGACATCGGCGGGGCGCAGTGCGAACAGGCCCACGGTGACGACACCGGGCAGGTTGTTCAGCTCGTCCTCAAGCTTGGCCGGCTGCATGATCTCGAGGTTGTGCACATCGAGAATCTGGTTGCCGTTGTCGGTCACGAAGCCCTCGCGATAGACGGGCTGGCCGCCGATCCTGACCAGTTCTCGGGCCACCATGCTCCTGGCCATCGGGATGACCTCGACCGGCAGCGGGAACTGGCCCAGCACCTCGACCATCTTGCTCTGATCGACCACGCAGACGAACTTGTCGGCCATCTGCGCGATGATCTTCTCGCGCGTCAGGGCTCCGCCGCCGCCCTTGATCAGCTGAAGGTGCTGGTTTGACTCGTCGGCGCCGTCCACGTAGACCGGGACCGCGTCGACCTCGTTGAGATCGAACACTTCGATGCCGTGCTTGCGGAGCCGCTCGGTGCTGGCTTCGGAGCTGGAAACGGCGCCCTTGATCCGGGTCTTGATCTTCGCGAGCGCATCGATGAAGAAGTTGACGGTTGAACCGGTGCCCACGCCCACGATGGTATCGGGCTCGATGTATTCCATCGCCGCTTCGGCGGCCTGCTGCTTCAGCTGGTCCTGGCTCATGGCTCTCTCCTGGAATGCCTGGGAAAAGCCGGACAAAGCCATCCGCGGCTTCATCCGGCTCGCCTTGTTGCGGTCCATGCCCGCGACGGGCTGTGCGAATCGACGCGCTGCGCCGCGGCTCGCGTTGTCAGCACGCCGCCGCAACGGGAACCGCGGACTGTTTCAGCGGCTCCGTGCCGGGAAGCGGCGGGAGCCGGTCCCGAAAACGCGGACCGCGTCGCATCATAGCGAATGCCCTCGGCCGGCACCAGTACCAAGCCGGCCGGTACGTGCGGTCGAAGCCTGGCCGGTTATGATGGGCTGCCGATCATTAATTCACCCGGAGCTGAAACTCGAATGGATCCCCGCCTGAGCGAATATCTCGAACGCATCCTGACCGCCCGCGTGTACGACGTCGCCGTTGAATCGGCCCTCGACCCGGCGCCGCTGCTGTCCGAGCGGCTGGGCAATCGGGTGCTGCTCAAGCGCGAGGACACGCAACCGGTCTTTTCCTTCAAGCTGCGGGGCGCCTACAACAAGATCCATCGGCTGTGGCGGGAGGGCGCCCTGCCGGCCGGCGTGATCGCGGCCTCGGCCGGAAACCATGCCCAGGGCGTGGCCCTGGCCGCCCAGCGCCTCGGGCTGCGGGCGGTGATCGTCATGCCGGTGACCACGCCCAACATCAAGGTGGACGCGGTTCGGCGTCGCGGTGCCGAAGCGGTGCTTTATGGCGACACGTTTGACGATGCCTTCGCCCGGGCGAGCGAACTGGCCGGGCAGGAAGGGCTGGTCTATATCCCGCCCTACGACGACCCGGACGTGATCGCAGGGCAGGGAACCGTCGGCGCCGAAATCCTGCGCCGGCATCCGGACCCGATCCACGCCATCTTCGTTCCGGTCGGTGGCGGCGGCCTGATCGCGGGCATCGCCGCCTATGTGAAGGCACTGCGCCCGGAAGTCCGGATCATCGGGGTGGAGCCGGCAGATGCCGGATCGCTGCACGCCGCGCTTGCTGCCGACAAGCGGGTGGTCCTGGAGCAGGTCGGACTGTTCGCCGATGGCGTGGCCGTCCGGCAGGTCGGCAGACATCCGTTCGAGGTGGCCCGGATTGCGGTAGACGAGGTCATTCTGGCGACGACCGATGAAATGGCCGCGGCGATCAAGGATATTTTCGATGACACCCGCAGCATCAACGAGGCAGCCGGTGCGCTGGCGCTGGCGGGACTCAAAAAATATGCCGCCCGCGAGGCGCTCCGCGACCAAACGCTGATCGCGATTGCCAGTGGCGCCAACATGAACTTCGACCGGTTGCGCTTCGTGGCCGAGCGCGCCGAGATCGGCGAGGAGCGCGAGGCGCTGTTCGCGGTGACGATTCCCGAGCGTCCGGGCAGTTTCCGGGCCTTCTGCGAACTGCTCGGACGTCGGCCCATTACCGAGTTCAACTATCGCTACGCCAACGCGCAGCTCGCGCAGATCTTTGTCGGGATCAAGCTCGATGGTCAGGCCGAGCGAACCCGGTTGGCGCAGTCGCTGGCCGAGACCGGTTACCCGGTGGTGGATCTGACCGACAACGAGATGGCCAAGCTGCATGTCCGGCACATGGTTGGTGGTCATGGACCCGGCGTCAGCGACGAAGTCGTCTACCGATTCGAGTTTCCCGAGCGCCCCGGCGCCCTGCTGCGCTTTCTGACGCATCTGGGTGCCAACTGGAACATCAGCCTGTTCCACTACCGCAATCACGGCGCCGACTACGGGCGGGTGCTGGTCGGTGTTCAAGTGCCTCCCGCCGAGCGCCCGCAGCTGGAATCCTATCTGGAACAACTCGGTTATCCGCATCAGGAGGAAACCGACAACCCGGTCTTCCGGCTGTTTCTGTCCTGAAAATGGGTCGGGCGCATTCGAACCCTGTGATCGATACCGGTTCGGCTTGACGCCAGCGCCCAGGATGACT
>JBKHDT010000070.1:0-11974 GCA_046541195.1 Halothiobacillaceae bacterium
GCCGCCGGCGCCGCGCCGCTCTACGCCGAGGGCGCGCTGTGAGCCGCGGCATCCGCCACCCCGTCGGCGCGCCGCCGGGCCCGGGCGAGGCCGTCGAGATCGCCGAGGGCGTCCTGTGGGGACGGCTGCCGCTGCCGATGGCGCTCGACCACGTCAACGTCTACGCCTTCGACGACGGCGACGCCTGGACCGTTGTGGACAGCGGCCTGAACTGGCGCGGCTGCCGCGAGGGCTGGGAGCGGCTGCTGGCCGGGCCGCTCTCGGGCAGGCCGGTGGCGCGCCTCGTCGTGACCCATCACCACCCCGACCACATGGGGCTGGCCGCCGACTTCATCGCCCGCGGCGCGGCGCTGCTGACGACGCGCACCGCCTGGCTCTATGCGCGGATGCTCCAGCTCGACCACGAGGAGCGCCCCTCTGCCGAGGCGGTCGCCTTCCGCCGCCGCGCGGGCTACGACCCGGCGCGGCTCGCGGCCTACGCCGAGACCGAGCCGTTCAACTTCTCGCGCACCGTGGCGCGCCTGCCGCTCGGCTTCGAGCGGATCGGTGCGGTGGTCGCCGAGGCGCTTGAACGCGTTCCTGCCGGCGCGCCCGGCGATCTCGAGAGCCTGATGGCGGTGGACCGCTCGACGCGTCAGCGCGTTCAGGACCGCTTGCGCCAGGCCAATTGACAGCAGGTTGATCCATGATCGAAGTTCTGGCGAGTGTGCTTGCCTTCATTGTGACCATCGGGGTCCTGGTCGCCTTTCACGAGTACGGGCACTTCTGGGTGGCGCGCCGTCTCGGGGTGCGGGTGCTCACCTACTCGATCGGTTTCGGGCGCACCCTGTGGTCGACCCGGCGCGGCCCGGAGCAGATCGAGTACCGCATCGGCGCGCTGCCCCTGGGCGGTTATGTCCGGATGCTCGATGAGCGCGAGGGCCCGGTTGACCCTGCCGAACGGCATCGGGCCTTCAATCGTCAGCCGCTCTGGCGCCGTGCGGCGATCGTGCTTGCCGGACCGGCAGCCAATGTCCTGATGGCCATCCTGGCCTGGTGGCTGATGTTCATGGTCGGCGTGGGCGGACCCGGCAGCTTCGTGGCCGAGCCGCAGGCTGGAACGCCCGCAGCCGAGGCGGGGCTGCGCGATGGCGACCAGGTGGTGGCCGTCGGAAATCAGAAGACCCTGACGCTGGAGACGGTGCGCATGGCACTGCTTGATGCGTCGTTGAACCAGCGACCGGTCACGATCACCGTCGAACGGGGCGGTATTCCGGTCGACCTGACGCTGGACCTGACCGGGATCGAGCCCCTGCGGCAGGACATGGCCCGCAACCCCCAGGATGTGATCGAAATGGTCGGACTGGTTCCCTGGACACCACCGGGGCCGGCCATTGTGCGCGAGGTGCAGCCTGGTTCGGCCGGGGCGTCGGCCGGTCTGCGCGAGGGGGATGTCATTCTGCGCGCCGACGGTGCGCCCTACCGCGATCCGCGCGCCCTGATCGGGTTTGTGGCCGAGCGGCCGGACACCCCCGTCGTGCTTGAGGTCGAGCGCGGCGGGCAGCGCCTCGAGGTGCCCGTCACACCTCGTGCGGAAGAGACGGGCGACGGGGTGATCGGCCGGATTGGCGTGATGCTCGGGATGGATGTCTCGGACGATGACCGCGAACGGTTCTGGGTGGTCGAGCGACTCGGGCCGATCGATGCGTTCGGTGCGGCACTGCAGCGCAGTTGGGACATGACGGCGCTGACCTTTCGGGTGATGGGGCGGTTGATCAGCGGTGAAGCCAGCCTCAGCAACATCGCCGGTCCCGTGACGATCGCCGATTATGCCGGCAAGTCCGCACTGATCGGGGTGGCCACCTTCCTCGGGTTCCTGGCGCTCGTCAGCCTGAGCCTGGCAATCGTCAACCTGCTGCCAGTCCCGATGCTCGATGGCGGGCACCTGCTGATGTACCTCGTCGAGGCGATTCGGGGTCGGCCCATGGGGGAGCAGGCCGAGGGACTGTTCCAGCGCATCGGTTTCACGGTGCTGATTGGATTGATGGCGCTGGCGTTTTACAATGACGCGATCAGGCTGCTCGGTTGAGGGCCTCGCGCGGTGCATGTCGGGCTGTGGCCGTGCGCTGCGCTTCCTGGTCGTGCCGCGTGGCGGCCGTTTGGTCGGGCAGAGATCGAGCGGGTCCGTATCGGGGATTCGTGACCGTGCGTGGCCGGAACCGTTATCCCGGGCCGGTTGGCGAGCGGCGCCGACCGCTCGCCCTGCGGTGCAAGCATCAACAGGACTAAGCATGATTCCTTTTTGTCGATCCCTCACCGGTCTTGCCCTGCTGGCTGCCTGTGCCAGCGCGCCGGCAGCCGCATTCACCATCGCCGATATCGAGGTGGAGGGGCTACGGACCATCGCGCCGGGCACCGTGTTCACCTATCTGCCCTTCGAGGTGGGCGAGACCTTCGGGGAGCAGGACAGCACCAGGGTCATCGAGTCGCTGTATGACACCGGCTTTTTTCAAGATATTCAGGTGTTTCGGGACGGGGACGTCCTGCGCATCCGTGTCGAGGAGCGTCCGACCATCACCGATCTGCGCTTTGGCGGAAACAAGAAGGTCGAGACCGAGCAGTTGCAGCAGGCGCTCAAGGACATCGGACTTGGTCGGGGACGGGTGCTGGACCCGCGTGCCCTTGAGGAGCTGGAAGTCGAACTGCAGCGCGTGTATTTCAGCCTGGGGCAGTATGGCGCGCGGATCGACGTGGATGTGGAGGACCTCGGCGAGAACCGGGTCGCCGTCGACATCGACATCGTCGAGGGCAAGCCCGCCAAGATCCGGGAAATCGTGATTGTCGGCAACGAGGACTTTCCGGCCGATACCCTCCGCAAGTCCTTTGAGCTTGGGCCCAAGCCCTGGTACCAGTTCTGGGGCAGCTCGGACCAGTACTCCCGGGAGAAGCTGGCTGCCGACCTCGAAAGCCTGCGCTCCTTTTACCTTGATCGGGGCTACCTCAAGTTCACCATCGACTCGACCCAGGTCACCATCACCCCCGACCGGAAGGACATCGAGATCGTCGTGAACGTGACCGAGGGCGATCGCTACACCATCAGCGAGATCGACTACCAGGGCAACCTGCTGCTTTCCGACGAGGAGCTTGCCGAGCTCACGAAGGTCGTCCCGGAGGAATACTTCAATCGCGAACGCGTGGTTGAGACGGCCGATGGCATCGCGCGCACGCTCGGCAACGACGGTTTCGCCTTTGCCAACGTCACGCCGATCCCGGAGATCGACGAGGACGAAAAGACCGCGCGGCTGGTCTTCCAGGTCGATCCGGGCAAGCGGGTGACCGTGCGGCGCATCGAGTTCGCGGGGAACTACAACACCGACGAGGAAGTGTACCGCCGGGAGCTGCGTCAGATGGAGGGCAGCTGGTACGCCGCCAATCATGTCGACCGCTCGCGTACCCGCCTGGAGCGGTTGCCTGGCGTGCAGGCGGTTCGGCAGGAACTGGTTCCGGTGCCGGGCGTCGAGGACCAGGTCGACCTGCAGTACGAACTGGACGAGCAGCTTTCCGGTTCCTTCACGGCCGGGATCGGTTATTCTCAGTCCGAGGGGGTCCTGTTCAACCTCGGGTTGTCGCAGGAGAATTTCCTCGGTTCGGGCAAGGCCGTGTCCGTGAATGTCGAACGCTCCTCGTTCCGCGAGTACTACCAGTTCGACTACCGGGACCCTTACTTCACGGTCGACGGAATCAGCCAGGGGTTCGGGGTGTTCTTCCGCAAGACCAAGGCTTCGGAGCTGAGCCTCTCGCGCTACCTGATGGACGACTATGGCGCGAACGTCAGCTTCGGGGTGCCGCTTTCCGAATTCACCTTTGCCCGGGCGATCTTCCAGGCCGAGCGCCAGAACATCAAGGCAACCCCGGAGTCGCCGAGCTGGGTGACCGGGGAGCCGGCGTTTGACGGGGACCGCCCGGGGCCTGGCTTTACCGATGATCATTTCATCCTGTTTACCGTGCGTCCGAGCTGGACCTACGACAGTCGCAACCGGGCCTTCTTCCCGACATCCGGGCAACGGCACCGGCTTGAGGCGACTTTCGCACTGCCGGGAAGCGAGCTGCTCTACTACGCGGGTGAATACGACGGGCGGGTCTATTTTCCGCTCTGGGAAGACGTTACCCTGACTGGCCGTGCCCAGGTCGCACTGGCCGAGAGCTATGGCAGTACCCGCAGCGACTATGCCGGCAAGAGCGAATATTACGACAATCTGCCCCCGACCTTGAACTACTGGGCCGGTGGTGCGAACTCCGTGCGCGGCTTCGAGGATTTCTCGCTTGGTCCCCGCGACTCGAACGGGGACCCGATGGGGGGCGCCTTCAAGACCGTCGGGGGTGTGGAGCTGGTTTCGCCCATCCCGTTCCTCGTCGATCAGGCGAGTACCGTCCGGATGTCCGTGTTCTATGACATCGGCAACGTCTACAAGAGTTACAGTGCTTTCGATGGCGGTGACCTGCGCCAGTCGGTCGGCGTCGGCATCAACTGGTTCTCGCCGGTTGGGCCTTTGACCTTCAGTATCGCCCAGCCGCTGAACGACAAGCCTGATGATCGAACCCAGTCCTTCCAGTTCTCGGTGGGTGCCGGGTTCTGATGAATCGCTGACGTATCCTTTCGAGGTGACGACCTGCGATTTTCCAAACCGATATGGAGTATTGAGCGTGAAGCGTTTTCTGTTTGTGGCGGCATTTCTGCTCCTGGGCGCAAGCCAGCCTGTGGTCTCTCAGGAGCTGAAGATCGGATTCGTGAACTCTGCAGTGATTCTCGACGAGGCACCGCAGGCGGAGGTTGCCCGGCGGGAGCTTGAGCGGGAATTCTCCGGTCGGGAGAACGACATCATCTCCGCCCAGCAGGCGGCGCAGGAGCTTGAAGAGCAGCTCAGCCGGGACGCGATCACCATGAGTGACAGCGAGCGGGCACGTCAGGAGCGGGACCTCAACCGGGCCATGCGCGATCTTCAGCGGATGCAGAACGAGTTTCGCGAAGACCTGACCCTGCGCAAGAACGAGGAACTCGGGCGGCTGCAGCGGCAGGTCCTGGAAACCATCCAGACCATGGCACGCGAAGAGGGGTATGACCTGATCCTCGCCGAGGGTGTGGTCTACGCCGGCGAGCGGGTTGACCTGACCAGTGAGGTCCTCGAACGCCTGGAGGACGCCCTCCGGTGACCGGGATGTCGATCCTTTCGACCAGTTCATCGCCCGGCTGACCCGCGGTTTCTGCCGATGACCGGGGAGCCGGACAACTTGGCCGAAGGCATGACGGTTGGCGAGGTGGCCGAGCTCGTTGGCGGGCGGGTGGTCGGCGACCGCGACCAGCGCGTGGATCACGTGGACAGCCTGGAGCGCGCCGGACCGGGGGCGCTGACGTTCGCGACCGGAAGCCGCTTCTCGCGGCTGCTTTCGGCGACCGGCGCCAGCGCGGTCCTGCTTGAGGAGCCGCTGCTCGGACGTTGCCCGACCACCGCGGTGGTGGTCGACAATGCCCATGTGGCCTTTGCGCTGGCCGCGCGCGAATTCGCCCCGTCCGTCGAGACACCCGCGGGTATCCACGCCTCGGCCGTCGTCGATCCGGGTGCCCGCGTCGATCAGACCGCGGTGGTTGGGCCGCTGTGCGTGGTGGAGTCGGGTGCCCTGATCGGGCCTGGGGTGCTACTCGGGCCGGGTTGTCACGTCGCCCGGGACGCCCGGATTGGTGCGGACAGCCGGCTGGTTTCCCGGGTGACGGTGCTTGAGCGGGTACGGATCGGCGCGCGCTGCCTGCTTCAGCCCGGGGTGGTCGTCGGCTCGGAAGGGTTCGGTCTGGCTCTTGACCAGGGACGCTGGGTGCGGGTACCACAGCTTGGCAGCGTGGTCATCGGGGATGACGTCGACATCGGGGCGAACACGACGATCGACCGGGGCGCAATCCAGGACACGGTGATCGCCGACGGCGTCAAACTCGACAACCTGATCCAGATTGCGCACAACGTCGAGATCGGCGAGCACAGTGCCATCGCCGGCTGTGCGGGTCTGGCCGGCTCGAGCCGGGTGGGTCGGCACTGCACGCTGGCCGGTGGCGTCGGGCTGGCTGGCCATCTGGAGTTGGCCGATAACGTCCACGTGACCGGCATGTCGATGGTGACCCGCTCCATTCGGGAGGCTGGCGTATATTCCGCAGGCACGCCGCTGGACACCAATCGAAACTGGCACCGCAACGCCGTGCGTTTCAAGCAGCTGGACCGGATGGCACGCCGGCTGGACGAGCTCGAGGCTCGGCTGGCGACGGTCGAGCCGGTGGAGCGGACGACCGGGCAATGATCCGGCTGGGTTTGGCCCGGCCGGCCCGAGGATGGCGCATCGCGTCCCGCGAAGCTGGCGGCCGATTCCGGGAAATCCTTCCTGCCCGGCTCGATGGCGGTCGGCAAACGCCGGCAACCGGCCGCCTGCGGAAACCTTTCGAAGACATCGGTCCGCGGAGCGCCCTGATCGATGCGCACCATATCAATCGCTCGCGCGATTGCACGGCGGGTCGAGCCTGTCCCGCAGGGCACCACGAACCGCGTTTTCGCGGTGCCCACAAGATTTACGTACTGGGGAATGTTTCGTGAGTGACTCGATGTCCATCCAGGAGGTCATGCAGTACCTCCCGCACCGCTACCCGTTCCTGCTGATCGACCGGGTGCTCGACTGGGAGCCCAACGAGTACCTGGTCGCGATCAAGAACGTGTCGTTCAACGAGCCGTACTTTCAGGGGCACTTCCCGATCCGGCCGATCATGCCGGGGGTCCTGATCGCCGAGGCGATGGCCCAGGCCACCGGGGTCCTGGCCTTCCGAAGCCAGGGGGGAAGACCCCAGGAAAACGCGCTTTACATGCTGGTTGGCCTGGACGACGTGACCTTCAAAAGGATCGTGGAACCGGGCGATCAGCTTCGGATTCGCGTCGAGCTCAAGCGCCTGATGCGCGGAATGGGATTCTTTAACTGCGAGGCACATGTCGGGGATGAGCTGGCGGCCCGGGCCGTGGTCAAGTGCGCCGCCAGAGAGGTGGTGGAGTGATCGACTCGCGCGCAATCGTCTCGGAGGAGGCCCGGATCGATCCGAGTGTGCAGGTCGGTCCCTATGCCATCATCCAGGGCGAGGTCGAGATCGGCGCCGGGACCGTGGTGGGGCCGCATGCCATAATCAAGGGCCCCTGCCGGATCGGTTGCGACAACGAGATTTTTCAGTTTGCCGTGGTCGGCGAAGTGCCGCAGGATCTCAAGTTCCGCGGCGAGCACAGCGTGCTGGAAATCGGTGACCGCAACCGCATCCGCGAATTCTCGTCCCTGCACCGGGGTACCGAGGGGGGTGGCCACGTCACCCGGATCGGCAGCGACAACCTGTTTATGGCCTACACCCATGTGGCCCATGATTGCCGGATCGGCGATCACGTGATTCTGGCGAACGCCGCCTCGCTGGCCGGTCACGTGGTGGTCGAGGACCATGCGATCCTCGGCGGTTTTGCCGTGGTGCACCAGTTCTGCCGGATCGGTGCCCACGCCTTTATCGGTGGCGCGACCAAGATTACCCAGGATGTTGCGCCTTACGTCATGGTGGATGGCGCCCGGGCCCGGGCCGTGAGTCTCAACAAGGAGGGGCTTCGGCGCCGCGGGTTCGAGGCCGAGGAGCTTGCGCTGCTGCACAAGGCCTTCAAGTGGGTGGTCAAGTCCCGGCCGGTGGACGAGGCGCAGTGGGCCGAACTGGACCGCATGGCCGAGTCGTCCGGGGCGGTCGCGCATTTGCTCGAATTCGTGCGCGGCAGCGAGCGTGGCATCGTCCGTTGAACGGCATCGAGGCGAATCCTCGCGCGGAGTATTTGTGCACGCGTGATGTGGTCTTGATTCACGCACGGATTGATTCACAAACGCTGCACCAGGCCACCCGCGGCCCCGTGCGTACCGCAGAGGCCGGGGCCGGCCCGGGCGGTGCTCCGGGATTTAAAACGGCTTGCGTCCTGGCGCGGCAGGGCTTTCATGCGCGGGCCTTTGCTCGTGACCGGGCCCGTTTCGTGATGCCGCCACTCTTTCAAATGTCAGTCGAACGATCATGAGCCACCGAATCGAACACGACAGCATGGGGCCGTTGTCGGTCCCGGAAGAAGCCCTTTACGGTCCCCAGACCCAGCGCGCGGTCGAGAACTTTCCGGTCAGCGGCGAGACGCTGCCCCCCAGCTTCATCCGTGCGCTCGGCTGGGTCAAGGCGGCCTGCGCCCGGGTGAACGGGACCGCCGGGTTGCTCGACCCGGCACGCGCCCGGGCCATCGAGTCGGCATCGCAACGCATTGCCGAGGGTGCGTTTTTCGAGGCGTTCGTCGTGGATGTCTACCAGACCGGCTCGGGCACCTCGTCGAACATGAACGCCAACGAGGTCATCGCGCGGTTGGCCAGCAGCGAGGGGCTGGAGGTCCATCCCAACGATCACGTCAACATGAGCCAGTCCTCGAACGACGTGATTCCGACCGCGATTCGCGTGGCGGCCACCCTTGAACTTCATGCCCGCCTGTACCCGGCGCTGCGACACCTGGAGTCCTGCATCGACGCGCGCGCCGAAGCGCTGGCTGACGTGGTCAAGACCGGGCGTACACACCTCATGGATGCCATGCCCGTGCGGTTCTCGCAGGTTCTCGCTGCGTGGCGCGACCAGTTGCGGGAAGCCGCGCAACGGCTTGCGGATGCCGAGGGCCGTCTGCGTCGGCTGCCGCAGGGCGGCACCGCGGTAGGCAGTGGTGTCAACGCGCCCGCCGAGTTTGGGGAAACCTTCTGTCGGGTGCTTGGTGAGATGACCGGCCGCGATTTTGTGCCGATGGACAACCCGTTTTGCGGTCTGGCGGTCCAGGATGCACCCGTGGAAACCAGCGCCCAGTTGCGGGGATTGGCCATCACCCTCACCAAGATCGCCAACGACTTGCGGTGGATGAACGCCGGCCCGCTGGCCGGCCTGGGCGAAATCAGCCTGCCGGCGCTGCAGCCGGGCAGTTCGATCATGCCCGGCAAGGTCAACCCGGTTATTCCCGAGTCGGTCCTGATGGTCTGTGCCGACGTTCAGGGACAGGACGCCAGCATCGCCCTCGCCGGGCAATCGGGCAACTTCGAGCTGAATGTCATGTTGCCGATGATTGCCCGCAACCTGCTGCGCAGCATCCACCTGCTGTCGAACGCGATGACCCTGCTTGCCGACAAGGCAATCACCGGATTTGTCGTCAACCGCGAGAATATCGAGCAGGTCCTGTCCCGCAACCCGATCCTTGTGACCGCGCTCAACCCGGTAATCGGCTACGAGCGTGGCGCCGAGATTGCCAAGCGTGCCTACGCCGAGCAGCGCCCGGTCCTGGAAGTGGCGCTGGAAATGACCGATCTGGACCGCGCCACGCTGGAGCGCCTGCTTGACCCCCGCCGACTCACCGGTCCGACCGGGAGCTGACCGCTTCGCCCTTCATCCCGCTGTCATTCGCCTGAAATAGTCTTGCACCTCGTTTGGCGGGGCATTGTCCTTCGCAGGAGCAATCCCGCGACGAGACCGGCCGGTGCGGACCGGGGACCGGTCGCGTTCCGACGCGCGTCCCCTGACCGCAGATCGGGCTGTCGTTGCTGATGCCGGGCCCGGCTGCCGGTCCATGGACCCTGCCACGATCAAGTGATTCATCTGCCACGGGAGGGCCTGGTGCCGGGCCACAGTAGGCATCCGCGCCTGTGTCCGGATGCCGGCGTGGCGTTTTTCAGGAGCGGACATGATCAACACCACCCTGCACGCCCGGCAGCAAGAAGCCTTCGAGCAGCTTCGCGAGGAACTGCTTGAACTGCGCGCCCGCGTGACCGGCTCGGCCGAGACAGACCTGTGCAGCCTGTCGGCTGACGAGCAAGCCAGCCGCTTGAACCTGCATCACTACCTGAACCTGCGCAGCACCGACCTGCGTAGACTCCAGGAGCGCCTGTCCGAGCTTGGGCTGGCCTCCCTGGGCCATTGCGAGAGCCATGTCCTCCACGATCTCGACCGGGTGCTTCAACTGGTCCATGCCGTGCTCGGAGAGCCGGCGCCCGACCTGGCGGACGCGCCCGCGCCGCCGGTGGACCCCTGCAATGCGGCCCGGATTCTCGAAGCGAACACGACCCAGGTGCTGGGCCCCGCGCCGTCAAACCGGGCCGTGCGGATCATGGTGACCATGCCTTCCGAAGCGGCCGAGGATGCCGGCCTGGTCCGCGCGCTGCTGGGCCTGGGCATGGACGTGGCTCGAATCAACTGCGCGCATGACGGGCCCGAGCAGTGGCTGGCGATGATTGCCAAACTGCGTGCCGAGGCCGCGGCACTGGGACGATCCCTGCGGATTGCGGCTGATCTGCCGGGCCACAAGGTGCGGACCACCGCCCTGGCAAGTGAGCCCGGTGTTGTCCATCTTCGTCCCCAGCGTGACCGAATCGGCCGGGTGGTCACCCCGGCACGGTTCGCGGCAAGCCTGGGGACGTCCGCGGCCGTCGAAAGTGCGCTCCCCGTGACCCTGACCCTGCGTACCGCACAGGCCGAACCGCCGATCCTTTTTGAAGGCGATGTTCTGGAGTTCACCGACGCACGAGGTGCCCGCCGGCAGGCTATGGTCGAGCAGGTCGACGAGCGGGTGGTCTGGTTGAGCCTGGGCAAGTCGAGTTATCTCGTCAATGGCCTGAAGTGGCGTACACGGGCGCGCAAGGAGACCCTGGAGGGCTGGTTTGATGACATTCCCGATGAGCCGGTGAGCATTCGTCTGCGTCGAACCGACCGGCTGGTGCTGGTGCATGGGGACGTGCCGGGCCGGCCGGCCCGGCGCGACGCCGACGGCATGCCGGTCGAACCGGCCCGTATCGGCTGCAGCCTGCCGGAGGTCTTCGACGCCGTCCGGGTCGACCAGCACGTCTGGATCGACGATGGCAAGTTCGGCGGCATCGTGCGTGAAGTCCGCGACGGCGAAATCGAAATCGAGATCACCGATTGTCGCCCTGGCGGTGCGCTCCTCAAGGAGGACAAAGGCCTCAACTTTCCCGGCATGGAAATGTCCCTGCCGGCCCTCTGCAAGGAAGACTACGCCGCCCTGGACGTCCTGGCCGGCAAGGTCGATGTCTTCAACTTCTCCTTTGTGGAAACCGCCGAGCACATCGTCGCGCTCGACGAGGCCCTGCGCGCACGATCAGCACAGAACACCCCGGTGATCGCCAAGATCGAAACCGCGCGGGCATTCAACAATCTCTCCCGGATCGTGCTGGCTTCGCTGGGGCGTTTTCCGCTGGGTGTGATGATCGCCCGGGGCGACCTGGCGATGGAGGTCGGTCCCGAGCGCATGGCCGAAGTCCAGGAAGAGATACTCTGGCTTTCCGAAGCGGCGCACCTGCCCGTCGTCTGGGCCACCCAGGTGCTTGAGACTCTGGCCAAGAAGGGAGTCGTTTCCCGCCCGGAGATGACCGATGCCGCGATGGGCGAGCGGGCCGAGTGCGTGATGCTCAACAAGGGCCCGTTCATCGAAAAGGCCATGCACAGCCTCGACGACATCCTGGTGCGGATGTCGGCACACCAGCACAAGAAGGCGGCGCGGATGCGTGCACTGACCTGGGGGCGGTGCAGCAAGCCGGATCCGGACTGAATCCGGCTCCGCCGTGGGCGTACACCCCGCTCCCGGGGGACCATGATAGTGTCCCACCAGTGTGCCACGAAACGAAAAAGCCCCGCAGGTGCGGGGCCAAGTCGTTGATTTGTTTGGAGGCTGGACCCGGAATCGAACCGAGGTGCGTGGATTTGCAATCCAACCCGATACCTTCGGTAGATCAAGGGCTTATCTTCGGAAATCGCATTCTGGCGCCATTTCTGACTAATTCTGCTTCATCGCGATTCATCGAAAACAGGCCCATTTTTGTCCCCAATTTGTCCCGGTTGCAGGCGAGCGCACACCGCGTCACCTGTCGCCAAGAT
>JBKHDT010000071.1:0-11892 GCA_046541195.1 Halothiobacillaceae bacterium
GACGCCCGATTCGGGCCCGGGCGCCCTGAATGAAACCCCAGGCCCACGCCCGGCGGGGCCGGGGGAGGCTTCGACTCGCCCAGGGCGCAAGCCAGACCATTGCCCCGCACGGGCCGGGCATGTCTCGACCCCTGCGTGACCGCACCAGGCCATCACAAGGTTTGGTGGCAGGCAGACCCTGATCGGCGGCCATTGCCCGTGATCTGCCGCGCAGCGCGACAAGCGATCCGCAGGCGCGGATGCTGCCTGCGAGGCAACGCCCGGAAAACACTTCAGCTACGGTGGCTCGATCATGAATCGGCGGCATTGTACATTAGAGATCGCTGATGTAGAGTCTCGGATGGCAGTATTTCAGCGGGCCTGGCCGGACTCGAACAAAGCGAAACTTATGGAATATAAAGCACGCTTTATTGACCGGCCCCTTCAAAAATCTGAAACTGTCCAACCCTTCCGTGGTCGCGCCGGCGCGCGATCCTGACCAAGGTGTACACCGCCCGGTCGCTTTCCGAAGAAGCATCGGGACGGCATCCAGGGCGCACCTTCGCCCTGATTCCAAGTTGCTTCAAAGTGCAGGAGTGAGCAATGTCAGAAGAGATGATCAAACAGCAGCCCCAGGGGCTGGCTGCATCTGGTGAGGGAGTCGCTTCGGCAGAACGCCGCAAGTTCCTTCGCAAGAGCGTGGCCCTGGCAGCCGGTGGCGCCGCCGTCGCATCCGGCGCGGCCAAGGCGGAGTGGCAGCCCGAAATCGTGACCGAGGAACTGGGCATCCCGCCGACCAACAAGATCCTTGGCCGTGGCGTCGTGGCTGTGCCCTACGGGGTTCCTTCCAAGTTCGAGTCCCAGGTCGTGCGCCGCAACATCGAGTGGCTGACCGCTGACACCATTGCGTCGATCAGCTTCACGCCCTGGCAGGACCTGAGCGGCATCATCACGCCGAACGGCCTGCACTTCGAGCGTCACCACGCCGGTGCGGTCGACATTGACCCGAAAGAGCATCGCCTGGTCGTCCACGGCATGTGCGAACGCCCGATGATCTTCACCGTCGACGAACTCAGGCGGATGCCCTCGCACACCGCGGTCCACTTCCTTGAATGCCCCGCCAACGGCGCGATGGAGTGGCGTGGCGTCCAGATGGACTCCGTGCAGTTCACCCACGGCATGCTCAGCTGCGCCGAGTGGACCGGGGTCAAGCTGACCACGCTGATGGAATACTGCGGCGTCGATCCGAAATCCACCTGGTTCTACGCCGAGGGTGCCGACGGTTCCGCGCTGCAGCGCTCGCTGCCGCTGCCGGGTGCCAAGGACCAGTACGGCGAGCCGATTCCGGTTGCCGATACCGAGCACTACAAGCACATGATGGTGGCCTACGCCATGAACGGCGAAGCCCTGCGTCCCGAGAACGGCTACCCGATCCGCCTGTTCGTGCCGGGCTGGGAAGCCAACGTCTCCATCAAGTGGCTGCGTCGTCTGAAGTTCGTCGACAAGCCGCTGATCACCTACCAGGAAACCCGCCACTACGCCGACGTCATGCCGACTGGCAAGGCGCGCCAGTTCACCTTCGTGAACGAGGCGAACTCCGTGATCACCTATCCGTCACCCGACTGGCACATGAAGGGCAAGGGCTTCTACGAGCTGCGTGGCATTGCCTGGTCCGGCCGCGGCAAGATCACGGCGGTCGACGTCTCCGTGGACGGCGGCAAGAGCTGGAAGACTGCCGAACTGGTCGAGCCCGTCCACTCCATGGCGGTAACCAAGTTCAAGATGCCTTTCGAGTGGAATGGCGACGAGCACCTGATCATGAGCCGCGCGGTCGACGAGACCGGCTATGTTCAGCCCACGCTCAAGACGCTGCGTGACAAGCGTGGCACCGAGAGCATCTATCACAAGAACTCCATCCAGGTTTGGAAGATCGAGAAAAACGGCGAGGTGCACAATGTCCAAATCGCAAATGTTTAAGTTCGGTACGACGCTGGGGGCTGCCGCCCTGGCGCTGTCCATGGGCAGCACGGCCGTTGCCGATGACGTCTGGGGCATCGGCAAGGGCATCACCGAAGAAGCCGTCCAGCCCTGGGACATCAGCATCTTCTTTGATGGCGAGAACCTGCCGGAAGGCTCTGGCGGCATGGCCCGGGGCGAAGAGGTGTATATCGCCCAGTGCGCCATGTGTCACGGTGACTTCGGCGAAGGCGCCAAGGGCTATCCGCGCCTGCTGGGTGATGACATCCACTCCTTCGAGGCGGCTGCCAAGGCTGGCGAGGACACCCTCGGCATCCGGGGCCTCAACAACCACTGGGGCCATGCACCGACCCTGCTGGACATGATCCGTCGCCAGATGCCGATGTTCGCACCCCACTCCCTGAGCTGGGATGATGCCTACGCGGTCACCTGCTACTCCCTGTACCTGACCGACATCGTCACCGACTGGGACTTCGTCTGCAGCCAGGACAACCTGGCGGACATCGAGATGCCGGGCCGGGACCACTACTACACCGATCCGCGTCCGGATCACGAGATGAACCGCTGCATGAGCGACTGCTACGAGGGCGAGCCTGAAGTCGTCGAGGCAGCCGTTCAGGGCGTTGCCGTCGGTGAAGTGGAACGTCGCGAAGCGCGCTGATCGCTTCTCAGTCAGCGGGACCGTCCGGGTCCTGCACGAAAGCCCGCGGATCTTTTTGATCCGCGGGCTTTTTCTTTGCCCTGCCGCCGGGACCTGGGACAGAAAAGGAAAGACCCGGGCACAACCAGGACCCGACCGGACGCGCCGCCCGGGGTCCGCATTCTGCTCCTGCAAGAATCAACCGGAACCCGAATACCCGGGGTACGTTAGATTCTCGAACCTTCCGGGTTAGAATACGGGCCCCAAAACGGCAGCAAACGAGGCAGAGATGAACGATCAAGCCAACGAGACGCGCCCTCAAAGCAGACTCGAGCACATGCCGGTGGCTATGTTCGCGATCGTGATGGGGCTGGCGGGCCTGGCCCTCGCCATCCGCCAGGCAGAGCAACTCTGGGGCGTACCGCACCTGGCCAGCCTGCTGCTGACGGGCATCACCGTTGCCGCCTATGCAGGCATCGTGGCAGCCTACAGCGTCAAGTTTCTCAAGTACCGCGAGGCGGTGACCCGCGAGTTCAACCACCCCATTCGGCTGAGCTTTTTTCCTGCAATCTCAATCGGGCTGATCCTGATCGCGGCCCTGCTGACTCCGTTGAGCCCACCCCTGGCCACCGGGCTGTGGACTGCCGGCAGCGCCATCCAGCTGCTGTTCACGCTGCTCATCCTCGGTGAGTGGATGCATCAGGAACACTTCGAGATCACCCATTCAAACCCGGCCTGGTTCATTCCGATCGTCGGAAACATCCTCGTGCCCGTGGCCGGCGCGCCCCTCGGATTTATCGAGGTTTCCTGGTTCTTCTTCAGCATCGGCCTGGTGTTCTGGCTGGTATTGCTTTCCATCCTGATGGGGCGGTACTTTTTCCATCATCCCATGCCCGCCAAGCTGCTGCCGACGCTGTTTATCCTGATTGCGCCGCCCGCAGTCGGCTTTATCGCCTGGGTACGCCTGCACAACGGCCTGATCGACGATGCGGCACGGATACTCTACTATTTCGGCCTGTTCATGACGATGATGCTGTTCTTCCAGATCCGGCGATTTGCGGTCGTGCCTTTTGGGCTGCCCTGGTGGGGCTATTCCTTTCCGCTGGCCGCGATCACGATCGCGACCATGATGATGCGGGAGGCCACCGGCCTGTGGCTGTTCGGCATGCTGTCGGTGATCTTGCTGGCCGCGCTGATCGCGCTTTTGCTGGTCCTCGTGACGCGCACCCTGGGCGCCATGAAGGCAGGAAGAATCTGTATCCCCGAATAAACAGGCCAACACCCCGTCCATCACCGGGCCGACGGGCGAGATTCGATCCAGGCAGGTACACTGCCAGAACCCATTCAGGAGGGCCGGAACCATGGCCACCGCAAAGATCATCGTTCACATCCATGCCCTCGCGGTAGTGCTGTCCCTGCTGGGATTCATCCTGCGCGGGGTGTGGATGCTCAAGGAATCGCCCATGCTTCGGGCCCGCTGGGTCCGGATCACGCCGCATGTCGTGGACACCGTCCTGCTGGTTTCGGCATTGATCGCCGCCTGGCTGATCTACTGGCAGCACGGGGTGCACCCGAACTTCCTGACCGTGAAAATCGTCGGTCTGATTCTTTACATCGGGCTGGGCCTGGTGGCCCTGCGCTTTGGCAAGACCAAGGCTATTCGAGCCAGCGCCTGGGCGCTTGCGATCCTGCTGTTCCTGTACCTGATGATGGTCGGCGGCAAAAAGACCGCCAACCCGTTTGAGAGCGCTCACGTCGTGCCGTCGACCACGCAGGAGCAGACCGGATGAGCACGAAGCAGGACACGCCGCTGGTTGGCGTGATCATGGGCTCCAAGTCCGACTGGGAAACCATGAGCCATTGCTGCGCCCAGCTCGACGCGCTGGGGGTGCCGCACGAAACCCGCGTGGTCTCGGCGCACCGGACACCGGACTTGCTGTTTGAGTACGCGCAGACGGCGGCCACGCGGGGCATCCAGGTCATCATTGCCGGGGCCGGGGGCGCGGCGCATCTGCCGGGCATGGTGGCCGCCAAGACGAGCCTGCCGGTACTGGGTGTTCCCGTGCAGTCGCGCAGCCTCAACGGCATGGATTCGCTGCTGTCGATCGTCCAGATGCCCGCCGGAATCCCGGTGGGCACGCTTGCCATCGGTCGTGCCGGGGCGGTCAACGCCGCCCTGCTGGCTGCCTCGATCCTCGGTGGTGCGCACCCGGCGATCCGCGAGGCCGTCGACCGCTTCAGGCACAACCAGACACGTCAGGTGCTCGACAACCCGGACCCGCGCCCGGACGGACCAGGAGTGACCGAGCAATGAGGCATATCGGCATTCTCGGCGGTGGCCAGCTCGGCCAGATGCTGGCGCTGGCGGGCATGCCGCTGGGCTATCGCTTCACGTTCCTCGACCCCGGCCACCAGCCCTGTGCCGCCCGGCTCGGTCACCATCTCCAGGCCGAGTATGACGACGTCGCCGCCCTGAAACGACTGGGCATCGAGTGTGACCTGGTCACCTTCGAATTCGAGAACGTCCCCGCCGCAGCCATTGCCCTTATCAGCCAGTTCACGGAGGTCTTTCCCGGGAAAGCGGCGCTGAGCGCCACCCAGGATCGTCTGGAAGAAAAGCTGCTCTTGCAGCGGCTCGGCGTGCCGGTGACGGACTTTTGCCGCGTCGACTCGCTGGATGATCTTCAGGCGGGCGCCGCTCGGCTGGGTCTGCCGGCCGTTCTCAAGACCCGGCGCTTCGGTTACGACGGCAAGGGGCAGCGGGTCTTGCGCAAGCCGGCGGACCTGCGGGAAGCCTTTGAACAGCTGGGTGGCACCCCGCTGATTCTCGAAGCTTGGGTGCCCTTCAACCGCGAAGTTTCGCTTGTGGTCGTGCGCAGTCGCCGGGGCGAGATCGCCTGCTATCCGTTATCCGAAAACCGGCACCGCGAAGGGATTCTCCACGTGTCGCGGGCAAGGCCGGGCGACTGGATGCAGGCCCAGGCCGAACAACACGCCGCACGAATCGTCGAGGCACTCGGTCACGTCGGGGCCATGGCCATCGAGTTTTTTCAGGTCGACGACCGTCTGCTGGTCAACGAGCTCGCCCCGCGTGTGCACAACAGCGGCCACTGGACTCAGGATGGCGCGGTGACCTGCCAGTTCGAGAACCATCTGCGCGCCATCGACGACCTGCCGCTGGGCAATACCCATGCCTTCTGCCATGCGGCCATGCTCAATCTGCTTGGCGAAATGCCCAATCGGCGTGACCTGCTCGCGGTCCCCGGCACACACCTGCACGACTACCAGAAGGCACCTCGGCAGGGTCGCAAGCTCGGCCACGTGAACATCACCGCGCCGACAGCCCCGCTGCTCGAGCAGCGCCTCGCCCATGCCGAAGCCCTCCTGTCTCGCCCGACAGCAGGGTAGTCGTCCGCAGTCGCCCCCCTGATCCCGCCCCCAGCCGCGATGTCGGTCCCTTGGGCATCCGGGTACCCCTGTCCCAGAATCCCGCGTCGGGCATGAATGGCCCAGATCGCCGCCCTGCCCTTCGATCCGCCCGCGGCGCGCGCCTGTCCATTGCCGAGCCCGGGATATGCCGCACACCGGCCCGGGCGTGGCTGAACACCGGCATGCACGCACGAAGCGGTAAAACGCTTTGCGCCAGGTTTCCCCAGAGTTGCCCCAGAGTTGCCCCAGAGTTGCCCCGCCCCTTGCGCAATCGGGAAAAAATCACGAACGCTCGCCATTGTTCTCGAAAAACCGCCCATGATCGCCCAAAAACAGGCAGGGCGCTTGCCCGGCGCATGGCACCGGCCTTGACAGGCCCGCCCCCGGGGATGAAACAATGCCCTGCATATGCACTCCTCGTCAGAAGCCTGTCGACCTGCACCCGTCCCGGCGGCGGGGCGCGCGATCAGCAGGCACTGCGGGTCCGGCCGGATTCATCAAGCCCGTCAGCGACAAGCACGGCACCGAGGCTTCGGATTCCCGCACAGGACCTGGATGTCCTGTCACACCGCGGCGCAAGCCACTGGATCGCGCGGCATCGGGGGCGCCCGGATCGGGACGACGCAAGGACGTCCCCGATGCCGGCTTTCCCGGCGCGCGATCGTGAACACAGGCCCGCAAAGCCCGAGCACCCGTGATCCCAAACCCTGCGGAGGGATTCATGTACAAGAAGATTCTGGTTCCGGTGGACCTGGCCCATGTCGACTCGCTGACCCGGGCGCTCGACGTGGCCGCAGACCTGGCGCGCCATTATCAAGCCGAGCTCTGCTACGCGGGGGTCACCACCTCCCAGCCAGGTTCCGTGGCTCGGACGCCCGAGGAGTACCGCCTGAAGCTCGAAGCCTTTGCCGCGCACCATGCGGCCGGACAGGAACGGCCCGAATGCCGGGTCTACGTCAGCCACGACCCGGTTGCGGACCTGAACGAACACCTGCTCCGGGCCATTCATGAATCCGGGGCCGACCTGGTGGTGATGGGCACCCACCTGCCCCATCACATTGACGCCATCATGCCGGCGAACGGCAGCAAGGTGGCTGCGCAGAGCGACGTGTCCGTATTCCTGGTCCGGCCCTGAATCCTCCGACCCTACCCAAAACCTGCAGGGAGTCGCTCGTGACACCAGACAACGAGAACAAGCCCGGACAGAACGAATCGGTCGGTGTGCCCAAACCCGAGGGTGCGGTCAATCTGATCGACACCGATTACCGGATCGGTCAGGACAACTACCGGGCCAGCCCCCTGGGTGTGCGCGTTGACATTCACGGGGCCGTATTCAGCTTTTCCGCGATCATGGTGCTGGCCTTCGTGATCCTGACCCTGGCACTGCCGGAGCAGGCAACCACCTGGTTTGACGGCGCGAAAAACTGGATCAATGCCAACATGACCTGGTTCTTCCTGCTGTCGGCGAACATCTTTCTGGTGCTTTGCCTGGTGCTCATCGTGTCCCCGCTGGGCCGGGTGCGCATCGGCGGGCCCCAGGCCAGGCCGGACTTCGGTTACCTGTCGTGGTTCTCGATGCTGTTTGCCGCAGGCATGGGCGTGGGCCTGATGTTCTGGGGGGTCGCGGAGCCGCTCAGCCATTACGGAACCGCGGTCGGCGGGGTCTCGATGGGGGAAGGCGGAATCCGTGAGGACTGGGCGCCGCTGGATGGCGCGGCCGATGACCCGGCGGCCGCCACCAGCCTGGCCATGGCCGCGACGATCTTTCACTGGGGCCTGCATCCCTGGGCCATCTACGCGATCGTGGCGCTCTCTCTGGCAATCTTCGCCTACAACAAGGGCCTGCCCCTGACCGTCCGCTCGATTTTCTACCCGTTGCTGGGCGAGCGGATCTGGGGTTGGCCGGGGCATGTGATCGACATCCTCGCAGTGTTCGCCACCCTGTTCGGGCTGGCAACCTCGCTCGGTATCGGGGCCCAGCAGGCCGCCGCAGGTCTTGCGCACCTGTTCGGAGTCCCCGAAGGCAACACCACGCTGGTCCTGCTCATTGCCGGCATCACGGCCGTGGCGGTCATCTCGATCCTGCTCGGGGTCGACAAGGGGGTCAAGCGCCTGTCGGAGATCAACCTGGTCCTGGCCTTCGTGTTGCTGATGTTTGTCGTGATCTTCGGTCCCACGCTGCTGATCGCCACCGGCTTCGTCAGGAATCTGGGCGCCTATCTCAGCGAATTGCCGTTTCTTTCCAATCCCTTTGGCCGGGAGGATGCCAACTTCAGCCAGGGCTGGACCACGTTCTACTGGGCCTGGTGGATAAGCTGGTCGCCGTTTGTCGGCATGTTCATCGCACGGGTATCGCGCGGTCGCTCCGTGCGCGGATTCCTGACAGCCGTCCTGCTCATTCCGTCCACGGTCTCGGTATTCTGGATGACGACCTTCGGCACCGCCGCCATCGCGCAGGTACAGCAGGGCTTTACCGCAGCCCAGGACGCCGACCTGGCCGTCAAGCTCTACGAGGTACTCGGCCAGTTGCCGATGGCGGAAATCACTTCGTTCATCGCCGTCGTGCTGGTGATCGTGTTCTTCATCACCTCGTCCGACTCGGGCTCGCTGGTGATCGATACCATCACCGCCGGCGGCAAGATCGACGCGCCGAAACCGCAGCGCGTTTTCTGGGGGGTGATCGAGGGTGCAGTCGCCATCGCCCTGCTGATCGGTGGCGGCCTGGCGGCGCTGCAGGCGGTGGCTGTCTCTGCCGGCCTGCCGTTCACCGTGGTGCTTCTGATCGGCTGTTATGCCATTGTCCGGGGCCTGATGACCGAGCCCAGGACCGCCTGAGCGATAACCCGTGCGGCCCCGGAACCGCGCATCGCGCGCAGGACAAGAAGCCCGCCGCACGGCGCGTCGTCTCCGTCTCCGGGGGCTCAAGAGACGCGCACGCCGGGCCCGGGCCCAGATTCGCGGATTTCCCGTGATGCCCGGATGCAGCAGACCAGTGTCGCCCTCCACTGACCGGATCAGACACCCATGAACGATCGCCCGGAACTTTCAGCCGAATTGCGGGAAATCCTCGATCATATCGCGAGGTTCGCGCCGTTTGACCGGCTTGAAGAATCGCTGCTGGACGAGGTTGCAGCCTCGGTGGAAGTGCAGTACTTCCGCGCGGATACCATCATTTCCGAGTACGGCGACCCGATTCACGCACTGCGCTTCATCCGAAGCGGCGCCGTCGAGATCTACCGGCAAAGCGGCGAGCTGTACCACCGGCTCGGTGAAGGCGACATCTTCGGCCACTACGGGCTGCTTCGGAACAACCGGGTCCGCTTTGCGGCCCGGGCGATCGAGGACACGCTGCTTTATCTGATTCCGGACTCGGTGTTCGGCAGGCTGTGCGAACAAAACGAGCCGTTCGCCGACTTCGTGGAGCTCTCTCGCCCCCGCCTGAAGGCGGCAGTCGAGCAGGTCGAACGCGACAACGACATGATGGTGACCCGTGTGCGCACCCTGGTCACCCGACCGGTCATCGCCACAGCAGGGCATATCCCGGTGGCCGAGGCGGCACGCCGGATGACCGCCGCGCAATCGACCTATACGCTGATCTACGCCGAGGATGAGCGCGACGCGAAAGACACCGTCCTGCTCGAGCAGGCGCAGACCCCCTGCCGGCTGACCGGAATCCTCACCGACAAGGATCTCCGGGAACGGGTCGTCGCCCGCGAATTGCCGCCACAGACGCCGGTTCGCGAGATCACGGCCGACGTCAACCTGGTGACGATCCAGTCCGACGATTCGGTCTACGAAGCCATGTTGCGCATGCTCCGCAACAATATCGAACACCTGCCGGTCCTGAACAAACGCAGGCTCGTCGGCGTCGTGGCCCTGTCCGACATCGTCCGCCATGAAACCAACAGCAGCCTGTATCTGGTCAGCAGCATTTTCCGGCAGCCCAGCGTCGGCGGACTTGCACAACTGGCGCCCGACGTGCGGGCGGCGTTCGTCCGGCTCGTTGACGAGGGCGCAACCGCGCAGATGGTCGGGCATGCCATGTCCACGGTGATGCGCAGCGTGATCCGCCGGCTGGTCGAACTGGCTACCGACGAACTGGGCCCGCCGCCGATACCGTACTGCCTGATGATCAACGGCGCGCTGGCCCGGCACGAGCCGAGCATCAACACCGATCAGGATCATGGCATGGTGCTCGATGACCGGTTCGACCCGGCGCGGCACGACGCCTATTTCGAGGCACTCGCCACGCGGATCAGTGACGGACTGGCCGGGGCCGGCTATCCCTACTGCAAGGGCGGAATCATGGCCACCAATCCGCGCTGGCGCCAGCCGCTCTCCACCTGGCGGCGATATTTCTCCGAGTGGATCAAGGCACCGGCCCCGGAACCGCTGCTGCACAGCTCGATTTTCTTCGACCTCGATGCCGTGGCCGGAGAGGAACGCCTTGTCGAAGCGCTTCAGGAACAAATCAGCCGCGATGCGCCGGCGCACCCCGGTTTTCTGGCAGCCTTGGCGCGCAACAGCCTGAGCCGCACGCCACCGCTGGGATTTTTCCGAACTTTCGTCCTCGAAACGGACGGCAAGCAGAACCGCTTCATCGATCTGAAAAGTCGGGGCACCGCCCCCATGACGGGGCTGATCCAGGTACATGCCCTGGCCGCAGGCAGCCGGGCCCAGAACTCCTTCGAACGACTGGACGACATTGCCGCGGCCGGCTGGCTTCCTGCCGGCCAGACCGAACAACTGCGCTACGCGCTCGAAGTGATCGCCATGGCGCGAATCAGACACCAGGCGGAGGATATCCGCCAGGAACGGACCATCGGAAACCGCATTGATCCCGAAGTGCTCTCGGCCGCGGAACGCCACACCCTCAAGGACGCCTTCCAGGTGCTGAGCAATGCGCAGAAGTTCCTGCGCTTCCGGTACCCGACCCCATGAACCGCGCACATCGGCAGGCGCCTGCCCCGACCTGGCCGGAATATTTCGCGCAGATGGCCGAAGCGGTCACGGACCCTGCACTTGCCCGGTTCTACGCGGCGGGCACGCCATCGCCGGAGGCGCGGCTGGACACGCTGCGTTTTTTGGCGCTGGACTTCGAGACGACGGGGATGGACGCGCGTCGCGACGAGATCGTGAGTATCGGCATGTTGCCCTTCGACATCCGATCAATCCGTCCCGCCGAAGGCCACTACTGGATCGTCAGGCCGCGCCGGACACTCCGGCCCGAGTCGATCGCCTACCATCGGATCACGGATTCACAGGTCGCACGGGCCCCCGACCTCGACGAGATGATCGATCCCTTGCTTGAAACCCTCGCGGGCCATGTGGTGGTCGTCCACTACCACCTGATCGAACGCCCCTTTCTTGACCACGCCGTTGCCGAGCGACGCGGCGCTCCCTGCCTCTTCCCGCTGATCGACACCATGGAGCTGGAAGCGGCCCGATTGCGCGGTGGACGCCTGGCCAGGCTGAAGCGCTGGTTCTCGGGCGGCGGCGACTCGCTGCGCCTGGGCGATGTTCGGGCCCGCTACGGGCTGCCCGCCTACACCGGACACCACGCAAAACTCGATGCGCTGGCCACTGCAGAACTCTTCCTGGCCCAGGTCGCCCATCATTACAGCCCCGACACCCCACTCAGCGCCCTCTGGCGCTGATCCGCGTGGCACACGGCAAAAAGCCCCGGGACATCTCACCGGGGCTTGTCTGCGGCGGAACATGCAGGCTGCACGAGACACGCCGCACACAGGCAGGTATTCGTGTTCAGGGAATGGATGCCCGGGTAGACCAGGGCCCGAGCGACTGAAGCGAATGTTAATGGCCAAGTAAAGTGACCCAGTACCGGCCAACGCTTCTGACCCACCCCC
>JBKHDT010000072.1:0-11732 GCA_046541195.1 Halothiobacillaceae bacterium
GTGCTGACGGGCGGACAATCCTTCTTCGAGCGCGCCGAGATCAAGGATGCGATGGGTTACCTGCGACTGCTGGCCAACCCCGACGACGATGCGGCCTTCCTGCGGGTGGTCAATACCCCCAGGCGGGAAATCGGTCCCACGACGCTGGAAAAGCTTGGCGGCTACGCGCATCAGCGTGGGGTCAGCCTGTATGCCGCCGCCGGGGAAATCGGGCTGCAGGCCGTCCTCGACCCGCGTCCCAGGCAACGCCTGGAGCATTTCACCGGCTGGCTGGACACCCTCCGCGCCGCGGCACGCAGACAAGATCCGGTGACTGCCATGGAAACGTTGCTCGAATCCCTGGACTACCCGCGCTGGCTGCGTGAGAACAGCCCCTCGGCCAAGGCAGCCGAACGTCGCTGGCAGAACGTCCGCGACTGGATCGACTGGCTGACCCGAATGCAGGAAGACGCCGGGGGCAATCTGGAGCTCTCGGAACTGGCTGCCCGGATGAGTCTGATGGGCATTCTTGAACGACAGGAAGAGGATAAAAATCCCGATGCGGTGGCGCTGATGACCCTGCACGCGGCCAAGGGCCTGGAGTTTCCGCATGTGTACCTGGCCGGCATGGAAGAAGAACTGCTGCCGCACCGCGAGAGCCTCAAGGGCGACCGGCTCGAGGAAGAGCGCCGGCTGTGCTACGTGGGCATTACTCGCGCCCAGCGCAGCCTGACCTTCACGCTGGCCCGCCGACGCAAACGCTACGGCGAATGGCAGCGCTGCACACCCTCGCGGTTCCTGTCCGAACTGCCCGAGGATCTGCTCGAGTGGCAGGGCGTGGGCATCGAGGTCCCGGAGCCGGAACGCAAGCAGCGGGGCCGGGAAAGCCTCGCCCAGCTCAAGGCCATGCTCCAGGACTGAGCGCCGGGCAGGCGCACAGCAAGCCGGGGCTGTTCAGGCAAACAGGTCCAGCCGCCGGTCGCCCAACTTCACCTCGGTGACCGAGAGACCCGACTGATCGGCCTCTCCCGGCTGTTCTCCGGACCCGCCTGCCGCCGCGCCCGCGGCACCGGCCTCACTGCCATCATTGCCCGAGGCGCCGGAATCGGCCATGCCCTGTCCTCCCTGCTGGCCCACGTTCACGCTCACCTGACTGAAACCATTCTCGCCAAGCATCTCGCGAAGCCGCGGCAGAGCCGCTTCCAGCGCTTCACGCGTCGCGCCCTGAACGGCCATCATGTGAACCACTGCCTCGTCACCGCGCACCTCAAGCTGGACGCTGACCGGCCCCATGTTGGCCGGATTGAGTGAGATCCGCGCCTGCTGGACATTCTGGTTGACCATAAAGGTCACCCGCTGACCCATGGCCTCGGCGAATTTCGGATGATTGACGGCAACCGGAATCGGCGCCAGCCGAACCTGCCCCGCGCCGTCCAGCGCTCTTCCGGGTTGAAGCGCCAGGTTGCCGCCCTCCAAGTCACGCCCCTGCAGCAGCGACTGGCTGCGCTCGAGTTGCTCGGTACGCAGTGGCGAGAGCCCCTCGTCGCGCTGACGCGCCGACTGGACTGCTTGCTCGATGGCTTCGGCCATCCGGGTCTTCGGCGCCGCCTGTTCGCCGGCGAGAACCGACAGGGCCTTGCGCAGGGTATTGTTCTCGAACAGGTCCCCGGCACCAGGCGCGGACTGCCGCTCCCCGGGCGCCAGGCCCTGATCACCGGCGGCCTCCCGGGCCCGCAACCACTGCCCCGCGGTCATCGTCTCGGCGGCTCGCTGCTCGCGAGCCGAATCCCGAAGATTCAAGCCTCTGAATTCCCCGGCGCGCTCGTCACGAGCCACATCACCCGCCGGAACGCCGCCCTCGCGCCGGTCAACACCCGCGCGATCAGCGGGCCGCCCGTTCAGCTCCCCCGACTCTGACACGCGTTCACCACGAAAATCCGCTCTCGAGACCCGTGCGTCCCGCGAGCCAAAATCCGTCCGCTCAACGGCTCGCTCGTCCCGTACCGAGGCCCGGACCCCGCGATTGCCTGCAAGCATTTCGTTCGCCGGCGGCAGAATCACCGGCAAAGACTCGCCATCACGCGCCTCGACGGCGGACTGAACCTGCGCGAACTGCCTGTCGACCTCCGCCAATGCATCACGCAGGTCCTTCAGCCAGGCAGGCAGCTTGCCTTCCCGGTCCGAAGCCCACTCGGCCACATGAGAATCCACCACCTCGCGGATCTCACCGAGCCGCCCGTCCAGGCCGGACAGAAACTGGCGCAGATCATCCGTGGACAGGGTGCCGTCGTCCCCGATACGCTGCACGAGCGCATCAAAATCCGCACGCAGCTCATCGACCATGCCCTCAAGAGACGGCATCCCGGCCTGATCCAGTGAATCGGCGAGGGCCTCCAGCGAGGCCCCGATCTGCTGGATCGCCGTACCCATTGCCGCACCGTCCGGCTCTACCTGCCGGAGCAGGCCTGTCAGCCGTTCCAAGCCCTGTGCAAGCGGCTCCAGCCCCTCGGCCAACCCGTCGAGCAATGCGCCGGCGCCTGCTTCAAGCTGCTGTGTCAGTTGCTGAGCCAGGGCCGCCAACCCGGCCTCACCATCGGGCAGGCCCATGCGCGTCAGCTCGTTGCCAAGCTTGTCTGCCAGAGCCTTGAGACTCGGCGCATCGTCCCCGGAGCCCAGGTCGGCAACCCGTCCGAGCAGTTGCTGCAGCGCCGCCTCAAAACCCGCCCCGGATAAATTCGACGCCGGCTCGACCGCCTCCTTGAGCGCCGTGCCGGAGGCGCGCATGAGTTGCTCGATGGAGGTCACGATCGTCTCCTCCAGATCGCCTGTTTCACGCATTATCGAAGCATCCGCGGCATCCCCGGACGCACGGACCAGCTCGCCCGGCGCACCAGGCGTCTTGCCCGAGGCATGCATCAGTTGCTCTATGGAGGCCACGATCGTCTCCTCCAGATCACCTGTTTCACGCATTATCGAAGTAGCCGCAGCATCACCGGATGCGCGGGCCAGTTCGGCCCGGACCATCCGCTTCAACCCGTCCCGATCAACACCGGCGGCCCCATCCTCCCCGGCATCCAGGGCCCGCCGGACCAGTTTTGCAAAGGCCTGTTCCCCGGCCTCGGTGACCCCGCCTTCCCCAAGCGACTCGACCAGACCACGACCGGATCCATTGGTCAACTTGCCCGCGTCGGTCCCCACTTTCATCAACAGTGGCATTTCAGTCATGGTCACTCACCTCCGGCAAGCGAGGGCCGGTGAAGGGCACGCTGTGTCGCGTGCGCATCCAGCTCGCGCTGCTCACGTTTTTCCTGCTCGCTGCGTACCTCGTCGCGTACGCGGCCATGCAGTTTTTCAACTGATCGGGCATGAATGCTGGCTTCCTTGAAGCGCGCACGCAGTTCCTCGAGTTCTCTTCGCACCGCCTCGACGTTTCGCTGCTGCTGCTCGACGGCAGACTCGATCCGGGCCATGAAGGCCCGGTAGTTCTGAATGGCAAAGGCACCGGCCTTGCCGCCCTGGGCGAATTCCAGACTCTGCGCATACTCCTGCATGTAGTTGGCAAGCTGTTCATGGCGCGATTTCTGTTCGGCAAGTCTTTGCTCACAAGCACGCAGTTCGGCAAGCGCCAGGTCCGACTGGTGCCTGGCCAGCCTGCCGAGTTGTTCGATGCGCTTCTCTCGCGTCATTCCTGCTGCCCACCTGTCATTTGCTCAGGTCCGACCCCGAGCAACTAGTTATGCAATAACTGTTCCAGCGCAGCGACACTTTCGTCCATGGAGGCACCCTCGAAAACGTCCTGCGACAGGAACGCTTCCAGATCGGGAAAGGCGTCGATGGCCGCGTCCAACCGACGGTCGTTGCCCCGCTTGTAGGCACCGACGGCGATCAGATCCCTGCTCTGAGTATAGGTGCTCATCAGTTGCTTGAACCGCTGGGCCAGATCGCGCTGCTCGGGCGACACGATATTGGGCATCACGCGGGAGATGGAGGCCTCGACGTCGATGGCAGGATAGCGCCCGCGCTCGGCGATCTGCCGGGACAGCACGATGTGCCCGTCCAGAATGGCCCGCGCCGAATCGGCGATCGGGTCGTTCTGGTCATCGCCTTCAACCAGCACGGTATAGAACGCGGTGATCGATCCGCCACCTTCCGGTCCGTTGCCCGCACGCTCGACCAGTTGGGGCAGCCGGGCAAAGACCGACGGCGGGTAGCCCTTGGTGGCCGGGGGTTCGCCAACGGCCAGGGAGATCTCGCGCTGCGCCTGCGCATAGCGGGTCAGCGAGTCCATCAGCAGCAGCACGTCGTACCCCTGATCGCGGAAGTATTCCGCGATCGAGGTCGTGAGCATCGCCCCGTGCAGGCGCATCAGGGGGGAAGCATCCGCCGGCGCTGCCACGACCACCGCACGCCGTAGCCCCTCCTCACCGAGGATTTCCTGGACGAATTCCTTGACTTCCCGACCCCGCTCACCGATCAGGCCGACCACGATAACCTGTGCCTGGGTGTAGCGGGTCATCATGCCGAGCAGCACGCTCTTGCCAACCCCGGAGCCGGCAAACAGCCCCATGCGCTGACCACGCCCGACCGTCAGCAGGGCGTTGATGGCACGCACCCCCACGTCCAGCGGCTGGCGGATCGGCTGCCGACTCAGCGGGTTGATGGGCGTCCCGTTGAGCAAGACATCGGAGCTGCCAAGAATCGGCCCCTTGCCATCAAGTGGCTCGCCGGCACCATCAACCACCCGTCCGAGCAGTGCCTCGCTCATCGGAATCTTGATCGACAGCCCGGTGGGCGTGACCCGCGCCCCGGGGCTCAGGCCCCGGATTTCCTCCAGCGGCATCAGGTACAGCCGCTCGCCGGCAAAGCCAACCACCTCGGCGGCCACAGTCTGCTCATTCGGCAGCGTGATCCGGCATTGGTCTCCGATCGCCGCCCGACAGCCTTCGGCCTCAAGCGCCAATCCGACGACACGGGTGAGCACGCCCTCCACCAGCGGCGCCGGATCCTTGACGCGCTCACCCATTGAAACCAGGCGCGAAGCCCACTTGATATCCCGGCGGGGGCCAGCACCCTCCGGCGCGGTACTCATGATCCGGCCTCCTCCTGCGTGCGCGACACCGCCTGCTGCCGCGGATGCCCGTTTGCCGGACGGAACTCCGAATCCCGCTGCGCGCCTTCCGGCTCACCCTGGGCGGATGCCGAGTCCGCCTGCGTCGCTTCCGCCTCGTCAGGCCCGCCAGCGAGCCGGTCGCCCTCCCCCGCCGGGGCAGATGTCTCGCCCGGCACCGGCCCGTCCTCTTCCGCTGCGGTGGACAGCACCTCGGGGGTCTGCCCGGCCTGTTCCGGCTCCAGTGTTTCGGGCACCGGCTCGGCCAGTCCTTCCGGCACCTCACCGAGCATCTGCAGCGCCACGGTGGCCCAGCGTCGCCCGATGGTGGCGTCGATCCGGCTTGCCCCGGACTCGATTCGGCAGCCGCCCGGCGTCAGGGATGGATCTTCCTCGAGCATCCAGCCTTCCTCCTCGGCGGCCAGATGGAGGATGGCCTCGTCTTCCGGGTGGCAGAAGATCGTGATCCCGCGATCCTGCGCGGGAAGCTGCCGCAACGCCTTGCGGACGATACCGAGCAATTGCTCGCGCGAATAGGAAAGCTCCCGCTGGACCACGGCGCGTGCCACCTGCAGGGCCAACTGCGTCAGCTGCGCCTCGACTTCGACGTCAAGATCCCGCAGCGGGTGATCAAGGGCGCGCAGGATCGCCCGCATGCGCTCGAGCAGGGCGTCCTGCTCGGCACGGCCCGACTCCAGACCTTCGGCATGGCCTTGCTGATGCCCTTCCCGGTAGCCCTCCTCGCGTGCCTGTTCGCGAATCTGCTCGATCTCTTCCGCAGTCGGCAGGCGCAGCGGTTCCGCCACGTCCTCGACAGGCAACGGTTCATCCGGCTGCGGGTCGGCCCGCTTGCCGGCCAGGGCCGCCGTTCTCGGAGGCGCCGCGGCAGAATCGAGGAGGGGTGCCTGCCATCGGCGAAAATCGGCGCTGCCGGCCTCGACCAGGCGATCCGGATCAGACGAACTCTTCACCGCCACCTCCCAGCGTGATGGTGCCTTCTTCGGCCAGGCGGCGCGCAACCTGCAGGATTTCCTTCTGGGCAGCCTCCACGTCAGACAGGCGGGTCGGGCCCAGCGCCTCGAGGTCGTCGCGCATCATCTCGGCCGCCCGCTTGGACATGTTCTTGAAGAACTTGTCCTGCAGCGCACTTTCGGCACCCTTGAGGGCCATCAGCAGCTTGTCGGATGGCACCTCGCGCAACAGCGTCTGCAGGCTGCGATCATCCACGTCGATAAGATTGTCGAAGACGAACATCAGGTCCTCGATCTTCTCGCCCAGGTCCTCGTCGGCAGACTTGATCTCGCCCATCAGGTGCTCCTCGACGCTCGACTCGAGGAAGTTCATGATGTTGGCCGCAACGCGCACACCGCCGACCTTCGAAGACTTGCCACCCGAACCGCCGGAAGACTGACGCTCCATGATGTCATCCAGCTCCAGAAGGGCCGCCGGCGAGACGCCCTCCAGGTTCGCGATCCGGAACATGATGTCGGCCCGGATGTTCTCCGGCAGCATCTGCAGGATCTCGGCGGACTGATCGCCTTCCAGATGGGAAAGCACAATGGCAATGATCTGGGGGTGTTCATAGCGGATGATTTCCGCAATCGAGCGGGCATCCATCCACTTGAGAAACTCGAGATTCTTGCGGTTGGCGCCGGTGGCCATGATCCGGTCGAGCACGCCCTCGGCCTTGTCCTCGCCCAGGGCATTGGTCAGGACGTTGCGGATGTAGTCGTTCGCCCCGAGCGCCAGCCCGGTCTGATCCTCCATGTCCGAAACGAACTCGTTGAGCACGGCCTGGATCTGGGAGCGCGTCACATTCGGCAGGACAGCCATCGACTGGCCGATCTTCTGTACCTCCCGCGGATCCAGCTCGCGAAAGAGCATCGCCGCCGTTTCCTCGCCCAGCGCCATCATCAGGATCGCCACCTTCTCGGGGCCCCGCAGCCCGTCCAGGGGATCCTTCTGCTCGGTCAGGTCCAGGTCCGCTTGCGCCATGAACTCGTCACTCCGTCATAATTCCGATGCACCGGCATCACCGCTCAGCTCTCGGCATTGGTCCACTGCTTGACCACAGTCGCCACGGCACGGGGGTCGCTCTGGATCGTCTTGCGCAGCTGCTTGAGCCGGTCAGTGTAACTCGCGTCTCCGATCAGTACCGGAACATCCTCGTCTTCCTCTTCCACTGCCTTTCGACGGCGCGCCGGCATGCCCTCGGCATCGCTGCCGATCTGGGCGGTGACCCCCTCCTCGCCCTCCGCCCGGGTGGCACCGGGCAGGCGGGCCATCTGCTCGGACGCACCATCCGGCAAGGCAGCCTGGCGCTCTCCGGTTTCCTTGCCGAACAGCGCCCGCAGCAACGGACGGACCACCATCAGGAAAATGATCAGCAGCGCCAGGCCGATACCGGCGCTCTTGAGCGTGCTCCAGAACATCGGATGATCCCAGAGCGCAGCCTCGGGCATCTCGATCGTTTCTGAGACGAAGGGGGCGCTGGTCACGGTGATGCGATCGCCCCGGTCCTCATTGAAACCGATCGCCTGCTCCACCAGGGCGGTGATCCGGTCAAGTTCGGCCTGCGTCGGCGCCTCCCGCGTCTCGTTGCCCTCCTCGTCGACCAGAACCGGCTCGTCGACCAGCACGGCTACCGAAAGACGCTCGATCCCGCCCATGGCAAACCGCGTGTGGTTCAGTTGCCGGTCCACCTCGAAGTTGCGCACTTCGTTGCGCTGCCCATTGATCGGGGACTGGATCAGTTCGAGGTATTCCTCGTAGGTCAGATCCTCCGGTGGCTGCAGCGGCAGCTCGCCCGGGGCCAATTGACCCCCGCCCGGCGGCTGGTTGGTCAGGGCTCCCGGCACGCCCAGCAGGCTCCCGGAACCACCGAGGCGCTGGTCCTGTTCCGAAATCTGTTCGCTGCGCAGTGCGCCCTCCGCGGGGCCGAAGGTCTCCGAGGTCCCCTCTCGTTCCGAGAAATCGATATCCGCCGAGACCTGCGCGCGTACCTTCTCCAGCCCGACGATCGGCTGCAGCAGGGCCTCGATGCGACGTACCAGCTCGCGCTCCACGCGGTTGCGATGGGCAAACTGCCGGTCCGTGAGACCAAGACGGGAGGCCTCGCCACCTTCTTCGCTGAGCAGGTCGCCCCGCTGATTGACCACCGTGACATCCCGACTTTCCATGCCCGGAATGGCGGAAGCGACCAGATGCTGTATCGACTGGACCTGACCGCCCTCAAGGCTTCGGCCGGGCAGGAGCCGAACGGTGACCGAGGCGGTCGGCGACTGCCGATCACGCACGAAGACCGACTGCTTGGGAACCGCCAGATGGACCCGCGCGGAGTCGATCGCGGTGATCGCGGTGATGGTCCGCGCAAGCTCCACCTCCAGGGCGTGGTTGTAGCGTGCCTGCTCCAGAAACTGGCTGGTGCCCAGCGAGGGGTCCTGCTGGAGCATTTCCAGGCCCACGGAAGACTGGGCCGGCAGCCCCTGGGAAGCGAGTTGCATGCGCGCCTCGTGCACCTGGTCCGCCGGCACCATGATGTTGCCGGTGCCCTTGTCGATCTCGAACTTGGTCCCGGCGGCGCGCAAAGCATCGGCCACCGCTGCGGAGTCCTGGCTTTCGAGGTTGGTATAAAGCGGTTCCATGGCCGGAGCCCGCCCCCACATCAGCAGCGTAACCATGAAGGCAACGACGGCCGCCAACCCAATCAGGGCCGCGATCTGACGAAAACTCGAGGACTGCGTGAACTGGTCGAGCTGAACCAGCCAGCCGGGCCGCTCGCTCTTCGCGGCTTCCCGACCCTGCATGCCCTCACTCGGGGGAAGTATGTTTTCAGCCATTTTCAAACCTCGATCAACGGTTCGCCCCTGCCGGGGAACCCCGGGAAAATCGGATCATCGGTACACCACCGTGTCATTGCCAGGGTCGCGGCTCGGGTTCCGGAGGTTTCCGGACTGCCCGCACGCGCCTGCCATGAACCCGGAACCTGCCGATCCGCAGACATGCCCGGGCGATGCATCTGGGCATACCGGCAAGGCAGTCGTCGCGCCCGGGGTGACCAGTGCTTGAACAAACACCTGGCCGGGCCTTGCGGACCCGTTACATCGGCATGTTCATGACAGCCTGGTAGGCCTCCACGAACTTGTTGCGCACCTGCAGGGTCGCCTCAAAACCGATGGATGATTTCTGTGAGGCCACCATCACGTCGACCAGGTCAACCGACCGGTCACCGGCCTCGAATCGTGTCCTCAGGTCCGAAGCCGTCTGCTGGGTCGCGTTGACGCCCTGGATGGCTTCCTTGAGCAGCTCGCCGAACCCACTGGGCTCAACCGGTTCGGTCCTGACCGGTGACTGCGCGGCGGGCTGGACCGCGTCCGGCTCGGACAGCCGGGTCTGCGCCTGAGCGCGCATCTGACTCATCTGAGACAGGATCTGGTTGACAGACAGGTCACTCATGACTCGGTGCTCCAATCGTTCCGTTCATATCGTTTCGTTCGCGGGCGGTCGAAACGCCCTGGCTTGACCGGACTGAAGCATTTAACGTGCCAATACGCTCGGCACGTCCGATTTTCACATGGCGTACTTGCGCATCTTCTCCACCAGGGTCGTCCGCCGCAGGCCCAGACGCCGGGCGGCCTTCGCCACCACCCCGTCGCATTCGGCAAGCGCCTGACCAATGAACTGGCGCTCGGTGTCCTCAAGGTATTTCTTGAGATTGAATCCTTCGTCCGGGATCGAGGCCACGGGCCCGGCGACCGTGCTTGCAACCGCCGGCTCGGCGGACTGCCCCGCCGCCCCGTCCGCGCTTGCGGATTCATCTTCCACGTTCTCCCCGGTCTTCGCGCCGGCCCGTATCTCGAAGTCTTCAGGCAGTTGTGCCCGCAATCGTTCCGGCAGCATCGGCAAATCCACCGTCTCCTCCGGATACAGGATTGCCAGCCGCTCGATCAGATTGCTCAACTCGCGCACATTGCCCGGCCAGGGAAGCGCCGCCAGCGCACTGAGCGCGGCATCCGTAAAGCGCACCTGACCGCGTCCCTCATCCGCCAACCGGCTTGCCAGGGCCGTGGCGACCTCGGGAATATCCTCGCGGATCGCGCGAAGCGGCTGGGTCTCGATGGGGAACACATTCAGCCGGTAGAACAGATCCTCGCGGAATTCGCCCTCGGCAATGCGTGATTCCAGATCGCGGTGGGTCGCCGCAATGACCCGCACGTTGGCCTTGAAGGTCTGTCGCCCACCCACGCGCTCGAAGGTCCGCTCCTGAAGCACCCGCAAAAGCTTGACCTGCATGGGCATCGGCATGTCGCCGATTTCGTCCAGGAAGATCGTTCCGCCCTCGGCCAGTTCGAATCGCCCGGCGCGGGCAGTGATCGCTCCGGTGAACGCTCCCTTCTCGTGCCCGAACAACTCCGACTCCAGCAGCTCACCCGGAATCGCGCCACAGTTGATGGGCACGAAGGGCTTGCCTGATCGATTCGACAGCGCATGAATCGATCGGGCGACGACCTCCTTGCCCGTTCCGGACTCGCCCAGGATCAAAACAGTCGCCTCGGTGGCCGCCACCTGCCGGATCATCCGCCGCAATGACTGCATCGGCTTGCTCTCGCCAACCAGCCGCGGCCCGTTGACCGCGCCGGTGCGTTCACGCCAATGCGTACTCAGACGACTGATGACGGCATTGAGCTGGGCCAGTGTCGGGGTCGCATCCAGACTGGCCGTGACCTGGACACCCGTGCGCGTGGCCGCTGCCCGGCTGTTTCCGCCCAGCAGCACCATGGGAATTTCCCGCAAACGCTCCGGCAGGGTATCGGGTACCGTATCCTCGTTCGTCAGCACCACACCCAGCGTCGCTCGACCCGGCGCACACTCGGCCAGCGTCGGGCGGGGCACCAGGCTCACCCCGAAAAAGGCGACCATCTGCTCCAGCATGACGGCATCGGTGCGGTCCGGATCACACAACAGCAGGTGCGGCGTGCTGTCGAGATCTTGTGCTAGGCTTGACATGAATCGTTTACCTCTGCGGGCGACTGGGCTGACGCGGGAATAAGCCACCCGGCGCAGAAACCGAACGGACTCAAAAAAATCGCGTCAAAGCACAAAGTTACAACCAGAACCTAAGGCTATTTGCGAACATACCGGTCAAACCGGAGGTTGTCAAAACTTTGTCACCACTTCCGACCAACCTGAACCCCTCCCTCCGTGGCGCGGAAACAACAGCGCTCCGTCCTCTCACCTCGGTTCGACCTGCTTCCACACAACTGCTGAGCCAGCTTCAGGTCGGGCAACAGGTATCTGCAACCGTGATCGCCGCCGGTGGCAGCGGTGCCATGCGCGAGGCCCAGTTGAATATCAACGGCAACCCCCTGAGCGTGCGCACCGCCATTCCGCTCAAGGCCGGTCAGAACCTCACCCTGCAGGTCGACCGCCTCGGCCCCCAGATCGAACTCAAGCTGCTTGAGAGCAAGCCCACCACCCCGCAGCTGCTGCAAAACGGCTTGCGCACGGTGCTGCCCAGGTCCCTGGGCACCCAGAACATCGGTCAGGCCATGGCCCAACTCCAGGTTATGGCGCGACCCGCAAGTGGCGGTACCGTGCCGGGTGGTGCCGTGCCGGGTGGTGCCGTGCCGGGTGGTGCCGTGCCGGG
>JBKHDT010000073.1:0-11732 GCA_046541195.1 Halothiobacillaceae bacterium
GGAGCGCAGGGCAATCGCCTCGAAACCGGCAGCGCGGCGCGAATGATCCAGGGGTTTTCCGGCATGCAAATAACCTGAAAAAGAATAATGACAGGGGGAAACATGACGGAACAATCCGACATCATTGCGCGTGTCGCGCTGGTCGGCCTCGGCCGCGTGGGCGGACAGTTTCTCGAGCGCCTGCTCGAGATGCGCGACAAGGGAATCCTCATATCCTGCGCGGCCGAACCGGGTGCAACACCCGGCCGGGCCCAGGCTGAGTCGGCAGGCATTCCACTGCATGACATCGACGAGATCGTCGCCTTTGACGAGGCCATCGACGTGATCTTTGACCTGACCGGCAGCAAGGCGGTGCGCCAGCAACTGCGCACCGCCTTGCAGGCCAGGGGCAATGAACACACCGTGCTGGCCCCGGAAATCATCGCGCGTGTCCTGTGGGCCAGCATGAGCACTGAGACGCTCGCGCAGGTGCACGACAACGCCGGGTACTGAGGCAGCACCTCGACTTCAGGCAAAAGGCCGGACCAGCCCCCCCGCCCGCCCCCGATGGCAGGCCCCCTGACCGCAATCGCCCCGCGCAGGGCGTGTCAACCTGCGGTGCCTGCCGGCCGCCGCGCTGTTTCGAGCTGCCTGCCGGGCGGCTCGGACACCTGCGGCACTGCGCCCTGAAGTCCCATTCGAGACTCTTGCACCGACCGCTGCAGCCGCGGCTCGCCCAAGGCCGTGGTTGGCGAGTCCATGCAGAAGGAAGGACCGGACATGCAGCGCCACGTCACACAGCAGGCCATCGAGATGGCACCGGATGCGGTGATCATTTCCCACACGGATCTGGACGGTCGGATCACCTATGCGAACGAAGACTTCGTACGCTACAGCGGCTACGACAAGACGGACCTGATCGGCCAGACCCACGGCATCCTCCGCCACCCCGACATGCCCGCCGAGGCATTTCGGGATCTCTGGGCAACCCTGAAGCGCGGCCGGCCCTGGCAGGCCCCGGTGAAAAACCGCTGCAAGAACGGCGATCACTACTGGGTCCTGGCGACGGCCACGCCGCTGCCCGACGGCTCGGGCTACATGAGCGTGCGCACGCCGGCATCGGCCGCGCAGATCCGCGCGGCCGAGCAGCTTTACCAGGCGATGCGCAAACAGCCAGACCGATACCGACTCAACCGGGGTGCGGTGATCAAGGGGGGTGCGGTCGCCAAGTTGCGGCGACGGCTGGTCACGCGCCTGGCCTCCATTTCGCTGGCAAACAAGGTCCTGATTCCGCTGATCGGCGGAGCCGTGATCATTATCGGCGGACAGGTCATCCAGATGATCGACCTGGAGCGCAAAATGGCCGAACAGGCCGGGGTGCGCGGCGGCATGGCCCTGATCGAAACGGCGAAGAACGCCCGGATGTTCTATACCGGCGAGGTCATCCCCGAAGCAGAGCAGGCAGGCATTGCGATCACTCATGACTTTGCCACGGACCCGCACGGGATTCCCTTGCCCGCCTCGTTCATGCGTGCCCTGGGTGAAATGAGTCAGGGCTCGGGGCAATCCGGGCAGGCGGATTCGGCCACCCTCAGGGATATTGGCGCGCTCAAGCTCTTCAGCGATCAGCCGTTTGCGTTTCGCCGCGACACGGATCTTGACCCATTCGAGCGTGAAGCGATCCGCTGGCTTGAAGAAAACCCGGACGAGGTGTTCGTTCGGGAAGGCGAGGTGAACGGACAACCCGTGATTCGGGTCGGGGTGGCGGATGTCATGACTGACCAGACTTGCGTGGACTGTCACAACAGCCACCCGGACACGCCGAAGCGGGACTGGAGGATTGGCGATGTCCGAGGGGTCATTTCGGCCACCATTCCGACCGGGGCGGTCCATGCGCAAATGAAGGAGACCATGATCTCGTCCGTGCTGCTGATTGCCGGGATCACCGCAGGGCTGCTCATTCTGATCGCGCTGCTGATGCGCGGACAGGCAAGGCGCATCCGCCTGGTGAACGAGTCGATGGAAACGCTCGCCCAGGGCCAGTTGCGCCTGAAGGTCACGCCCGCGGACACCCAGGCAGACGACGAGATCGGCAACCTGCTGACCGACGTGCTCAAGGTCCGCAATACCCTCTTCGAGGTGGCGGCCGAACTGGGTCAGCGTTCCACCCAGTTCGTCGCCATCGCCGAGGCCGTCCGGGATGCGTCCGGGCAGTCACTGACCGCCTCGCAAAGCCAGTCGGGTGCGGCCTCGACCATGGCCGCGGCGGTGGAGGAGATGAGTGCGACGATCGCGGGCCTGCGCGAGACGGCCACCCAGGTCTTCGAGCTGGCCTCCGATTCCGGAACCGATGCCCAAAGCGGCGCTCAGGTCGTCGACCGGGTTCAGCACCTCAACCACAGCATTGCCGCCACCGTCTCGGAGTCGGCCAACAGGCTCGACGAGCTTGAGGTGGTCTCCAACGAGATCGACCAGATCGTGAACAGCATCGCCAATATCTCCGAGCAAACCAACCTGCTGGCCCTCAACGCGGCCATCGAGGCGGCCCGCGCCGGGGAGTATGGCCGGGGCTTTGCGGTCGTCGCCGAGGAAGTCCGATCGTTGTCGCTCAAGACTTCCGAGTCGACCCGGCAGATTACCGACCTGGTCGTCGCGATCCAGAAACAGATCAAGGACTCGGCCGTCGAGATTCGCCACGCGGTCGAGCAGGTCCGGGTGGGCACCGAATCCTCGGACCAGGCCCGGGCCGCCGTGGACCGGATCCGGGACAAGTCGCAGGAGGTGATCGAGGCCGTCCAGAGCATCGAGCGCGCCCTGGGCGAGCAGTCCACCGCCTCCAACGAAGTGGCCCAGTCAGTTACCGCCGTCTCGGAACAGGCCCATGAAGGGGCCCGGCTGTCGGCGCAGGTCAGCGAGGAAATCGCGCGGGTTCAGCAAATGAGCACGCACCTGAACAAGCTGGCGGGCCGCTTCCGATACGGACCGGATTCCGGCAACCGGGGCATGGCGGGAAGTCAAAACGAGCCGTGAACGGCAACCGGCCGCCGATCCCGATGCCGCCGCAGGCCACTGCCCCGGGCGGCCGGCCGGTTACATCTTCGCCTCGCCATAGGCCTCTTCCTGCTCGGCGAGTTTTCTGGCCTCGTCCCCCGGTGCGCCGGCGAAGCGCCCGATCAGGTAGTAGGCCGACGGAATCACCAGCAGGGTAAACACGGTCGCGAAGGTGATTCCGGACAGGATCACCACACCCAGAACGTAGCGGCTCTCGGCCCCCGGACCGAAGGCATACACCAGCGGCAGGGCGCCAATCATGGTGGTCACCGCCGTCATCAGCACCGGCCGCAGCCGCAGGCGGGCCCCCTCGACCGTCGCGGTGCGGATGTCCCGGCCGGCGTCGCGCAGCTGGTTGGCGAACTCGACAATGAGAATGCCGTTCTTGGCCGCCAGGCCGATGAGCATGACGATGCCGATCTGGGAATAGATGTTCAGGCTCTGACCGGTCCAGTACAGCCCCAGCAGCGCCCCGGCCACCGCCAGCGGCACGGTGAGCATGATCACCAGCGGATGGATGAAACTCTCGAACTGGGCCGCCAGCACCAGAAAAACCACCGCCAGCGCCAGCAGGAACACGAAGATCACCGCCCCGCCGGCCTGCTTGTACTCCAGCGACTCGCCCTTGTAGTCGATTCGTGCCGACTCCGGCAGCTCGGTCTGGGCAATCTGCTCCAGGCGGTCGAGCGCCTCGCCCAGCGTATAGCCATCGGAAACGGCCGCCGACAGGGTCACGGCACGGGTCCGGTTGTAGCGATTGAGCGCGGGTGAGGTGGCGGTTTCCTCGATGCGGACCAGGTTCGACAGCGGGATCAGTTCGCCACTGCGATCGGAGCGCACAAACACGTTCTGGATGTCCTGCGGGCTGCGCCGCTGTTCGACGTCGCCTTCCAGGCGCACGTCGTATTCTTCGCCCCGGTCGGTGAAGGTCGTGACCGCGCGGAAATTGAGAATGGCCTCCAGCGTCCGGCCAATGGTCTCGACCGACACGCCCAGATCACCCGCCCGTTCGGTATCGATGGTCACCAGCAGTTGCGGCTTGGTCTCCTTGAGATCCGAATCCAGCGGACCCAGTTCGGGATACTCGGCGGCCTTCTCGATCATGATGTCCCGCCAGGCGATCAACTCCTCGTAGGTGCTGCCGCCGAGCACGAACTGCACCGGGTCCCCCAGCCGGCCCCCGCCCAGTCCCTGGCGCATCACGGTCCCGATGCGCAGGCCCGGCAGGTCGGACAATCGCTTGCGCACGTCCGCCATGATTTCCCAGGCGCTGCGGTCCCGCTCGTCCCAGTGCTCAAGCACGATGATCACGATCCCGTCGTTGACGATTGCGGTGTTGCCGAATCCCCGCGGCGTGCGGACCAGCAGCCGGTCGATCTCGCCGGATTCGACCAGCGGCATCAGCCGCGACTCGATCTCAAGCATCTTGTCCTGCATCGATTCATAGCCGGTGCCCTGCTCCGCGGTCGCGAACACGAAGAACGCGCCGCGGTCCTCCTGCGGCGCGAACTCTTCGGGAATCTGCTGGAAAAGCGTGAAGGCCAGGTAAAACACGCCAGTCAACGCCAGCAGGACCAGCAGGGACACCTTGAGCACATGATGGATCAGCCAGCCATAGCCGCGTTCGAGCACCCCGAAGAACCGCGAGACCAGCCGGGCGAACCCGCCCGTTTCACGCTTGAGCAGCCGTGCGCACATAACCGGAGACAGCGTCAGCGCCACCAGACTGGAAAAGGCCACGGCTGCAGCCATGGCAAAGGCGAACTCGGTAAACAGCCGTCCGATGTTGCCCTGCAGAAAGGCCAGCGGCACGAACACCGAGATCAGCACCAGGGTGGTCGCGACGATGGCGAATCCGACCTGTTTCGATCCCCGGAAGGCGGCCAGCAGCGGCGGCTCGCCCTGCGCCACCCGCCGATCGATGTTCTCCAGCATGACGATGGCATCGTCCACCACCAGGCCAATGGCGAGAACCAGCGCCAGCAACGTGAGCATGTTGATCGAGAAACCCAGCGCGTGCAGCACCATGAACGAGGCGATCAGCGAGATCGGCACGGTGACCGCGGGCACCAGGGTGGCCCGCACGCTGCCAAGAAACAGGAAGATCACGAACACCACCGCGACCCCGGCAATGACCAGGGTCGCGTAGACCTCCTCGATGGCCCCCTCGACGAAGACCGAGGAGTCGTAGCTGTCCAGCAGCTCGGTCCCCTCGGGCAGGATCTCGCGAATCCGGTCGGCCTCGGCCTTGGCCGCACGGGCGACTTCCAGGGTGTTGGCCGTTGACTGCTGAACAATTCCCAGGCCCACCTGGGGTACGGTGTTGCCGCGCAGGTCGTTGCGGTCGTCCTCGGGGCCGATGGCCACGGCAGCCACCTCGCCCAGCCGGATCAGGTGTCCGTCGTCTCCCTGCCCGATGACCATGTGCTCAAAGCTGCGCACGTCCCGGTAACTGCGATCGATGCGCACGGTCAGCTCCCGCTCGACCGACTCGATGCGCCCGGCAGGCAGTTCCACGTTCTCGCGCCGCAGTGCCTGCTCCACATCCTGGACCGTCAACCCACGCGCCGCAAGCGCCTGGCGATCCAGGGTGACCCGCAGCGCCGGACGCTTCGCCGCGCCGATCCGGACCAGGGCCACGCCGTCAAGTACCGAGAACCGGTCGACCAGATTACGCTCGGCATAGTCGGTGAGCGCAAGCCGGTCCATGCGGGTACTGGCCAGGTTGAACCACATGATGACGTCGGCATTGGCGTCGGCCTTGGTGACCTGCGGGGGATCGGCCTCGTCCGGCAACTGGCGGATCACCCGGGAGATTGCCTCGCGCACGTCATTGGCCGCGGCGTCGATGTCCTGGTCCAGGTTGAATTCAATGGTCACCCGCGAACGGCCGTCCTCGCTGGAGGACTGCATCCACTTGATGCCCTCGACTCCGCTGACCCGGTCCTCGATCGGGCGGGTGATCTGGTTTTCGACGATCTGCGCGTTCGCCCCCGGATAGTCGGTGGTGATCGACACCACCGGCGGGTTGATGTCCGGGTATTCGCGCAACGACAGCCGATCCATGCTCATCAGTCCGAAAACGATCAGCAACAGACTGAAGACCGAAGCGAGCACCGGCCGCTTGACGGCAACCTCCGAGAGGATCATGAGCCGGACTCCCCGCTGACCGGCTCGCCGTCACGCTCGACCACCCGCATGCGCGCCCCGGGTCGCAGCAGGAGCATCCCCTCGGTCACGATCACGTCACCGGCCTCGAGCCCCGAGAGCACCTCGACCCGGCCCGGCATGCGCCGGCCGATTTCCACCGGAGTCCGCTCGAAGGTTTCCTCGTCCACGAAGCGATAGACAAGTTGACGCTGCCCGGAGGGAATCACCGCCTCCTCCGGCACCGACAGCGCCTCGCTCCGGTCCATGACCAGCGACAGCGTCAGCAGCATGCCGGGCTTGAGCCGCCCGTCCTCGTTCCCGATTGCGCCACGGAGCGTCACGGCGCGGGTACCGGGCGCCACGCGGCTGTCGATCTGGATCACCTCGCCCTCGAAGCGTTCATCCGGATACGCCTGGCTGTGCGCCACGATGGGCAGCCCCTCGCTCAGGGAAGCCAGGTAGACCTCCGGCACGGTAAAGTCCAGGTGCATGACCTGTGTGTCGTCCAGGGTCGTGATAACCGTGCCCGGCGTCACCAGCGCCCCGGCACTGACCTCGCGCAGACCAAGCACACCGGCGAACGGGGCGGTGATCACCCGCTCGCCCATGCGCGCCTCGGCCGCGGTCAGCCGTGCCCGCGCCTCGTCCACCGCCGCCTTCTGATTGTCGAGGCTCTGCTTTGAAACCAGGTTCCGGGACTCGAGCCCCTCGATGCGCCTGAGCTCGCGAAGCTGCGTCTCCAGGTTCACGCGCGCCTCCTCGAGTCTTCCAAGCTCCTCGCCACCGGCCAGTCGCACCAGCGGATCGCCCGTCTCGACCCGGTCGCCGTCCTCGAACTCGATTTCGGCGATCCGGTCGGTCACCAGGGCGGTGATCTCCACCGACTCCCTGGCCCGGGTGGTTCCCAGCGCCTCCACCCGGGTGGTGAACTCCGCCGGCTGTACCGTGGCGACCGCGACCGGCACCGGCGGCGGCGTCCGCTTCGGCGCTTCCGACGTGTCGGTGCAGCCGAACTGAAACACGATGACCGCAAGTGCCAACACCAGGCCCTGAGCTTTCAAACGGCTTTCTCCCAAATCTGTAAAACGCGCAATGGACCCCCGCGGCCCACGCGAAAAAATTTGAAACCAGGCAGCATACCGCACATCCGGAGCGCCCCGACCGATCCGGAAGCATCCGGCATCCCCGCGGCGAACCGGGTGACGGCAAGCCGCCCGATGCGACCGCCCGGGGACCGCGCGCCCCCGCGGCGATCCGGGCCTCGGTCACCAACGGGGCCATTCCCCGTCGGCACGCTGCATCAAGGCTCCAGATTCCCGATCGGGGCATGGATACCCCAAATGGCGTCCCTGGGCTTCGGCCCCGGTCTTTCATGGCGGGGCCGGCAAGGCCGGAAAAAGGCCTTCTGCGCCCCCATGAGGCAAGCCAGTCCCTGGCACAACACGGCCCGGACACTGCTGCATAAAGCCATCGAAGGCTTCTTGCCGAGTTTTCTTAGTGCCCTAATGATAGACCGACAGGCCCTTTCGTGCAGCGTTCCTGTCTTCAGACGCGCCCGAAGCCTGCACGGCGCCGTTTGTGCCGGCGTTTGGCCGACCCGCGCCCCGGATCGACTCCCCGCACTTGCCAATCGCCCCAATCTGGGCTAATTGAGACTGATGGCGCCGCATAATCACGGCCCCCCTGACCCGGTACTGCCTTCCATGTCCATCCTGCCTGCCCTGATCCTGCTTGCCGCCCTGCTCGCCGCCCCGCCGGGTGCCACCGAGACACTGCATGACCCGGTCGAGGCCACCCGCGCCGCCGACCGGGAAGGCATGGATGCGAAGGAGGCGGAAACGGTCGGCACCCCGGACGAAATTCTGCGGCAAATGGCCGAACAGGGCCGCCTCACGGTACGCGCGCTGATCGCCTATGACAGGCTGCCCGAGCGCCTGCGGGGGGATATCATTCAGCTTCGGAGCCAGGGGGTGGACGTGCTCGGCGCGGATGCCCGGAGGCTGGAACAGTTGCTGACAGAACAGGGCGAGCGCCTGGACCCCGAACAGGGTGATGCGTTGAAAGCGCTCCTGGAGACCCTGAAGACGGTTTCGCAGGAACCGACCGCCCCATCCGGGGCGGATGACGCGCCGGCGGACAACACATCACCGCCGCCCGCGATGCCCCCGATGCAGTTGCCGGCGGCGATCGACCTGGTGGCCCTGGGCGAACAGCAGTACGCCGGGCTGATCACCACGGCACAAGAAGCCACGCGTGCCCTGGCTGGCCCGATGACCCAGCCCGAAGAGACTCGCTTCGAGGAACGCTGGAATCGCTACCGAGCCTTTCCCAGTGCCCGGATTGAGGACTATTTCCGAGCGGCCACCCCGCTGCTTGCCGAACTGGTTCAGCTCAATGAATCGCTCGCCATCGTCTCGGCGGCCTTTGACGAGGCTTGGGCAGAGGCCATGCTGGCGGCAACATACGAAAGCGAGCGGGATACCGCGATTGCGTTGTCGATTGCTGCCCGCCAGCGAGACCTGATGCGCAGCATGCAGCAGCGAGCCGATGAAATTGCTGCCACGCTGGCCGAGCTGGGCGACCCACCCGACCCCGAAGCCGAGCAGGAAGACGCCACCCGCCGTCATGCCAATGCCGTCGACGTGGTGCGCGAGCCGGTGGAGCGCGCGCCGCTTGAGGGCGTGTGGATCGGTCATGAGCGAGTCACCTGGGTCGGCCAGGAGGGAGACGGCTGGATCGATGGCATCCTGTCGGAGCCGCTGCTTTTTGTGGTCTACAACGCCGGCAGACCGGATGCGCCCAGCTATCGCGCTTTGCTGCTCAACAACGAGGATCCCGAAGAAGTCGAGCAGGGAGGCGATGTGCCCTACGTCGATTTTCTGCCCATCGAGGGAGACGACGGGGACTTCCCTTCCATGGTGCCCGCTTTCAACGGTGATCAACTGGCGTTTTTCCATACCGTAATCGACGAGGACGGCGACCAGTGGGCGGTCACCGCCGAGGCCACCCGAGTCGATGGCCGCGCGGCAGTCTACCCGACCGCAGTCGAACGGCAGCACGTGGAACAAGCCTTCGAGAAAACCCTGGCTCGCATCGAAAGCGAACGGGCGCAAATCCACGCCGCCGAAGCGGAACGCAAGCAGGCAGCCGAGTCGGCCGCAGCGCAACAGGACCCGACTGCGCCGGTGGATGCCGAAGCGCTCTTCGAGAACGTCATGGAGGGGCTGCAAGGCGATCTGGACCAGTCCAGCGAGCTGGTCGGACTTGGCTTCGAGCAGTCCGTTGCCGAGAGCACGCTGCAGGACTTCCATCGCCAGTACCGCTGGACCGGGCCGTTCCTGCAGGCTGCGGGCGAATGGCTGCGCACCCGTCCATTTGACGAAGATGGCAGCGTCGAGGCAGACCGGCGGGCCTTTCTCGCGCTATTGAAACCGCAGATCGCGCGCGTCGAAGAGCAGTACGCCAGCGCATCGGCCCCCGAGGTGACACCGCCGGTCGAGGACAACGAGGAGGAGGAGCAGCAGGCCGCGGCCGAAGCGGCCGAGCAGGCGGCAGAACTTCAGCAAGCGCGAGTCGGATTCCACGAAGCCAATATCCGGATCATCCAGCGCAATGTCGAACGGGACCGCACCGAACTGGCCGAGGAAACCGACCCGGACCGGCGCGCCCAGCTGCAGTTCAGAATCGTGACGGGCCTGTCGGACATCCAGTCCGAGCAGGACCGGATCGAATCGATCCGTACCGGCGAGACGGTGCACAGCCGCACCGCGTTCGACGACTACGCGCATGACGGGATGATTCACAATATCCGCAAAACCCAGCAGGAAATGCAGCGGTTTGAACGCTCGACACAGGCCCTGTACCGCCTCGCGAGCATGATGCCGGACGACGAAGCCGGATCAATGCGCGCATTCATTGATCGGCAGCTCACGCCCGAGGTGCTGGCGCAACGCGACCAGAACAGCCTAAAGCGGATCGCCGAGGTTGTCGGCAAGCGGGTTCAGGGCTACCACCAGCAGCAGGAAGCGGCCGCGGAGGAAGAGGCGGCCTGGGCCATGCTGGGGGAAGAGGTCGCCACCAACATCAAGACCGCGTCCGATCAGAGCCTGATGGTGCTCTCGATGGTCGGGGGACAACCGGTCGAGGCGACGTATCTCGCCGTGACCGGGTACATTGAGGGTGGCCCGGCCGAGGCGGCCATGCGGGCGGCCAGCAGTTTCGGAGGCCGGGCCGCCATCGCCGTGGAAGCCCTGCGCGGCTACCAGGATGGCGGGCTTGAGGGTGCCGCCAAGCGCGCTGCCGTAGCCTATGCGATGGCCAAGGGCATGGAATACGGCATGAGCAAGGTCATGGCCCGGGCCACCCCGAGAACAACCGCCGATGCGCCGGGCACCGCCGGCAAGCCCGTTGGGCCCCTGCCAGATGCTCCGGATGCCGCGCAGCTTGCCAGCCGGGTCGACGTGGACGAACAGCGCGCACTCGCCGCCTTCAAGCGCGCCCGAAAACAGGGCGAGGACCTGGTTGCCGACCTGCAACAGGCGCAGGCGCGCGTGGCTGCCGCAGGGGCAGCGGGCCGACCCGCCCAGGAAATCCTCGAACTGCAAGGCAAGGTTCGGGCGCATGTCGCCGCCATCAACGGCAATCCGCACGCCAAGAACTTCCTCAAATACCGCGGCGCCTCGGACACCCAGAAGGTGTACAAGAATTACCTACGATCGATTCATGACGAAGTGGAAACCCGCTTTCACCAGCGGATGAAGGCCAACGGTTGGGATCAGACGCCCCTGAAGGAAATGCGCAACGCATCCAGCGGCGACTCGGTGGGCATGGACTTCGATATCGGGCTTGACGAGGCCATGGTGCGCAATCTCAGGCGCGGCGGGAAACCCGCCAGCGGTCCGGAATGGCAGGTCGAAGCAAGCAAGGCCTGGGCTGAATCCTACGAACAGGTGACCGGACACCGCGCCGACCTGGCCTGGGAGAACATCACCACGCCGACCCATCCGGAAAGCTATCGCGACATCACCTGGCTCTCGAAAGACAAATCCGCCGTCAGTCGCGCCTGGGGCCAGCAGGGCGCCGATGTCTCGCGGTACAAGAACTGGCACATGATGAACGACCCGAACCTGTCGCAGATGGAAGCCCTGCAGGAAGTCAGCCGAGGCACCGCCAAGGACATTCAAAGCAAGCTTGCGCCAATGCTCGACGGGGTCAAGCCCAGGTCACCGGCCAGTGCCGAACGCATGGACCAGGCCAGGCAACATTGGCAACAGGTGCAGAAGATCCTCGCGGACTTCGGAGACAACACCATCGACCCCGTCACCGCAGATCGACGGATTCGTGCGCTGACCGGCGGCAAGGACATCCCTCAGGTCGCCGACGAGATGGCCATGCTCCTTGAGAGCGTGACACGATTTGCCGATCGCTGACGTCCTGCAGGTCACGCCAACCCGGCCACGCGCCGGCACGCTGCTTTGGCGAGCGCGCCGCGCGAGCTGGTCGCCCGGCAAAGCCGGCCTCCCACGGGTCGTTATCCGCATTGTGGGAGCGCA
>JBKHDT010000074.1:0-11599 GCA_046541195.1 Halothiobacillaceae bacterium
CGCCTCGACCAGCAAGCCGGCGTTTGCCGCCTGGTGGTCATCGACCGCATGCGGAAAGGGCACCAGCACCGAGGGCAGACCGGCAGCCGCGATTTCCGCGACTGTCAGGGCGCCCGCGCGCGCGATCACCAGATCCGCCTGCGCGTACGCGGCACTCATGTCGTCAAGGTAGGCGACCACCTCGCATGTCGAGCCTTCTGCCGGCGGGTACGCCTGGTAGGCCGCCTCCGCTGTCTCGACGTGCCGGGGACCGCACTGGTGCACGATGTGCAGCGGGACCTCCCGGCTCCAGAGTGCCAGCGCCTCCGGCACCAGCCTGTTGAGCGCGGCCGCGCCAAGGCTGCCGCCGATAATCAGCACCCTCAGCGGCCCGGATCGATCAGCAAACCGTTCCTCGGGGGGCGGCAGACTGGTAATGGATTCACGAACCGGATTGCCGACGACCTCGTTTGGCACGTGGAACACCTGCGGATAGGCGCTGAGTACGCGCGCAGCCAGCCGGGAGAGCAAGCGGTTGGTCAGGCCCGCCACCGCGTTTTGTTCGTGAATCACCAGCGGAACGCCGGCCAGCCGGGCGGCCACGCCGCCGGGCCCGGAGGCGTAACCACCCATGCCCACGGCCAGGACCGGTGCCCGTCGGCGGATCACTTTCCAGGCCTGCCCGACGGCCCGGACCAGGCGCAGGGGCGCGCGCAGGCGCGTGCCCAGGGACTTGCCGCGCAGGCCGACAATATCCAGCCACACGATCTCGAAGCCGGCCTCGGGCACCAGGCGTGCCTCAAGACCGGCCCGCGTGCCCAGCCAGAGCACGTCGAAACCTTCTTCAGCCAGCGCCCCTGCCACCGCCAGCGCCGGAATGACGTGTCCACCGGTCCCGCCGGCCATGACGAGCACGGTGCCCCGGTGGACGGCGGGCGCGGTCCTCACACCGCGACGAAGGGACGAGGCCCGAATCATGAGGCACCCCCTTGCGGTCCCCGGCGCCGCACCGGCTCGTGTGTCGCCTCGTGGTAGACGCGCAGCAGCAGCGCGACCGCCACCAGGCTGACGATCATCGAACTGCCGCCATAGCTCATCAGCGGCAGGGTCAGACCCTTGGTCGGCAGCATGCCCATGCTCACGCCCATGTTCACGAATGCCTGCAGTCCAAGCCAGAGCGTGATTCCCCAGGCCAGCGCGCCGCCAAAGAACTGGCCGCGGCCCCAGGCCATCTGGGCAATGACCAGTCCCCGCCAGACCAGCATCCCGTAAAGGCCGATGACCGCCATTACGCCCACCAGCCCGAACTCTTCGGCCAGCACCGAGAAGATGAAGTCCGTGTGTGCCTCCGGCAGGTAGAACATCTTCTGTACGCTTTCGCCCAGACCCTGGCCGAACAGGCCGCCGCTGCCGATCGCAATCAGAGAATTGGCCAGCTGATAGCCGGAACCGTAGGGATCGGCCCAGGGATCGACGAAGGAGACCAGTCGCTCGATCCGGTAGCTCTCCATGGTCATGGCCAGGTAGCCCAGCCCGAGCCCGGCTACCGAGAGCAGCAGCATCGTGGGCAGGTGCGCCCCGGCCAGCCAGGCAACCAGAAACACGGTTGCACCGAGAATGGCCGCGGTCCCGAAATCCGGTTGCATGAGCATCAGCAGCAGGGCGGCAACCAGCACCAGCACGGGCATGAACATCCCCCGGGGCCTGCCCTGGAGGAGTTCCAGCCGCGTGGCGACGTAACCGGCCATCCAGATCAGGATGAGCAGCCGCGCGACCTCCGCGACCTGCAGGTTGAACAGCCCGAGCGGAATCCAGCGCTGCGCACCGTTCACCTCCCGGCCGACCCCGGGCACCAGCACCAGCACCAGCAGGAAAATCGCCAGCAGCAGGATCCAGGCCCGGGCCTCGACATACCGCGCCAGGGGGATTCGCGTCACGACCACGCCGGCCAGGAACAGTCCGATGAGCATGGCCACGCCCTGGCGCAGCGGGAAGTAATAGGACATCCCCAACCGTTCGCCCTGAACGATGGACGCGGAAACCAGCATGACCAGTCCCCAGCCGGCCAGGGCAAAGACGGCGAGCAGCAGCCAGCTGTCGACCCGGATTCCCTCCTCCCGGCGACGGTCGGCGATGCGCTCGGCACGACCGACCGGCAGCAGCCTTTCCATGACACGAATCATGCGCCACCCTCCCCGTGCACACGCGCCACGGCCTCGGCGAACACCCGGCCACGGTGCTCGAATCCTTCGAACATGTCGAAACTGGCACAGGCCGGGGCCAGCAGGACCACGTCCCCGGGCCGGGCCAGTTCGGCGGCCCGGTTCACGGCGTGTTCCATGCTGATGGCCCGGTAATGCGCAACCCCGACCTGATCGAGCGCCGCCGCCATCCGCCCGGCGTCCGCTCCGATCAGCACCACGGCGCGAGCCCGGTCGCGCGCGCCTTCGGCCAGCGGCGTGAAGTCCTGGGCCTTGCCCTGTCCGCCGGCGATCAGCACGACCGGGGCATCCATTCCCGTCAGCGAAGCCAGGGCGGCCCCCACGTTGGTCGCCTTGGAATCGTCCACCCAGGCCACCGACGCCCAGGTGCCCAGCAGTTGACAGCGGTGGGGCAGGCCTTCGAAGGTCAGCAGCGCCTCGATTACCTGCGCCCGCGCAAGATCCTCGTACCCGAGCGCCGAAACCAGCGCCAGCGCCGCCAGGACATTGCTGCGGTTGTGCATTCCGGCCAGCGGAAGCTGCCCGGCCGGCAGGATTGGCCGGCTTCCGCGCGCGAGCCAGGGGCCGTCGTGACGCTCGAGCAGACCGAAGTCCTCGTCCCCGGCCTCGTCCAGCCCGAAGGACAACGACGGGATGCCCAGGGTCGCGGCGATTCGCCGGCTGTGCGCATCCTGGCGGTTGAAGACGAACTGTCCGGCCCCGAGACCGATTCGTGCCTTGGCATCCGCGTAGTCGTCGAAGCAGTCGTAGCGATCCAGGTGGTCCTCGCTGAGGTTGAGCACGGTTGCCACCGCCGGGGCCAGGCTGCGCACCGTCTCGAGCTGGAAACTCGACAGCTCCAGCACGAAGCAGTCGGCGTCGCCATCGCCCAAAAGATCAAGCACCGGGGTGCCGAGATTCCCGCCCACCGCGGGACGGTGCCCCAGTGCCTCGAGGAGGCGACCGACCAGCAGGGTTACCGTGCTCTTGCCGTTGGAGCCGGTGATCGCCACCACGGGCCGATGGTCATCGTCCGTCGCCAGCGCCTCGGCGAACAGTTCCACGTCACCGACGAGGTCGACACCGGCATGGCGCGCCGTCTCGATCGCTTCCTGGCGCGGGTCAATCCCGGGACTGAGGACCAGCCGGTCGACGCCGACGAACTGGTCCCCCGCAAAGTCCCCGAGGGCGATCGGCGCCTCGGGAAACTCGGCACGGAACCGGTCCAGCAGGGGCGGGTTCGGGCGCGAGTCGGCCAGCGCAAAGGACTGCCCGCGCGCGGCGAGGTGACGGGCCACCGAGTACCCGCTTTCTCCCATGCCCGCGATGACGATCCGTTGCTGCATTCAGCGCACCTTCAGGGTTGCCAGCCCGACAAGGACCAGGATCACCGTGATGATCCAGAACCGGACGATGACCTTTGGCTCGGGCCATCCCTTGAGTTCGAAGTGATGATGGATCGGCGCCATGCGGAAGATCCGCTTGCCCGTCAGCTTGTAGGAGGCGACCTGCAGCATCACCGACACGGTTTCCAGCACGAAGATGCCGCCCATGATGAACAGCACGATTTCCTGCTTGACCATCACCGCCACCACACCGAGCGCCGCGCCCAGTGCCAGCGCACCGATATCCCCCATGAAGACCTGGGCCGGATAGGCGTTGAACCAGAGAAAGCCGAGCCCCGCACCGATGATCGCCGCGCAAAAGACCACCAGCTCGCCGACGCCGACGATGAAGGGAATGCCGAGATACTCGGCAAACTGGAAATGCCCGGAGGCGTAGGCGAACACCCCAAGCCCGGCCGCCACCAGCACCGTCGGCATGATGGCCAGGCCGTCGAGCCCGTCGGTCAGGTTCACGGCATTGGAGCTGCCCACGATCACGAAATAGGCCAGGATCACGTAGCCCAGCCCCAGCGGGATCATGGTGTCCTTGAGCACCGGCAGCAGCAGGCTGGTTTCCACCGGCGAGCTGGCCAGGGCGTAAAGTATCCCGGCGGCAGTCAGCGCCGCGACGGACTGCCAGGCGTACTTGACCCGGGCCGAGAGCCCTTTCGAATTGCCATAGCGAAGTTTCTGGTAGTCATCGATGCCGCCGATGGCGCCAAAGGCCAGGGTGGTCAGCAAGGCAATCCAGACATAGGGGTTGGTCAGTTCGCCCCAGAGCAGAATGGCCACCGTGATCGCCACCAGCATCAGCCCGCCGCCCATGGTGGGCGTGCCGGCCTTGGCCAGGTGGCTCTGCGGGCCGTCCGACCGGATCGGCTGTCCGGCCTTGACGTGCGCCAGCCAGCGGATCATCCGCGGTCCCACCAGCAGGGCGATACCCAGCGCGGTGACCACCCCGAGCACGGCCCGGAATGTCAGGTAGCCGAAGACATTGAATCCGCTGTAGTACTGGCTGAGGTACTCAAAGAGCATCAGGAGCATGACGGGCCTCCTTCGGGCGTCCCGGTCAATGCCGAGACGACACGTTCCATGTGCATGAAGCGCGAACCCTTGACCAGCAGGGTCACCGGTTCCCCGCCCGCTTGTGCAAGCCATCCCCGCACGGCGTCGACCAGCTCCTCAAGCGTGTCCCGCCCGCCGCTGCCGCCCGCTGCGCGCAGGGCGGCGACGCTGTCCTCACCCAGGGCGAAAACCGCATCCAGCCGTTGCAGCCCGTAATCGGCGACCTCCCGGTGCAGTGCCGGCGACTGGTCCCCCAGTTCGCCCATGTCGCCCATGACCAGGGCCCGATGACCCGGCCGGGTGGCCAACACGTCGATTGCGGCCCGAAACGCATCCGGGTTGGCGTTGTAGGTATCGTCAATCACGGTGAGACGGTCGCTGACCCGACGCACGGTCAGCCGGCCCTCGGGGGCGGCGAACCCCGCCAGTCCATTGGCGATCGTTTCCCAGGACAGGCCCGCGGCCCGCGCGACAGCCACCGCCACCAGCAGGTTGAGGGCGTTGTGACGCCCCTCCAGGGGCTGAGCCAATGTCCGCTGCGCGCCGTCCTGCTCGATCGCCAGCATCGACCGGCCGTCTTCTACGGCAACCCAGCGCCCCAGCAGGTCGGGGCGGCGATCCGCCCGGGGCTGATCGCCTTCAAGCAGAAGGCTCAGGACCCGACCCCGACCGGGATTGTCCAGCCAGCGTTCAGCGCCTGCCGAACCAAGGTTGATCACGGCAATGCCGTCCGGCCCGAGCTGGGGATAGATCTCTCCCTTGGCCCGAATGATCGCGTCCACGCCACCGAACTCCCCAAGATGCGCGCGGCCGGCAAAAGTGATCGCGCCGATGTCCGGCCGGGCGATCCGGCACAGGTTTTCGATCTCGCCCAGGTGGTTGGCGCCCATCTCGATCACCGCCCAGCGGTGCGTGTCGCCCAGGCGCGACAGGGTCAGGGGCACCCCGAGATCGTTGTTCAGGTTGCCCTCGGTGGCGAGGGTCGGGGCATCCGCCGAGAAAATCGCCTTGAGCAGCTGCTTGACGGTGGTCTTGCCGGCACTGCCGGTTACCGCCACGACACGGGCCGGACACCGCGCACGCCAGGCGCTGGCCAAGGCAGACAGGCCGACCCGGGTCGAATCGACGATCACCTGGGGCAGCGCGATGTCCAGCGGCCGTTCGACCAGCGCCGCCGCCGCGCCTGCGGCTGCCGCTTCGGCCACGAAATCGTGCCCGTCCCGGTGTTCGCCGCGCAGGGCGACGAACAGCGCCCCGGGCTCGATGCGGCGCGTGTCGATCGACAGCCCCCGAACGCGCCGGTGAGCCGGATCGGTCGGCTGGAGCTGACCCGCGGTGGTCCGGGCGACTTCATGCAGGGAAAGTTCGATCATGCCGCCTGACCCTCCATCCAGCCCCGGACCACTTCGCAATCGGAGAACGGCAGGCGCTCTCCATGAATCTCCTGGTAGTCCTCGTGCCCCTTGCCGGCAACGAGTATCAGGTCGTCGGCGGTCGCCTCGGTCAATGTGGAAACGATTGCCTGGCGCCGATCCCGCTGGACGCGGGCCGCATCGGGCACGCGCATGCCGGAGAGGATCTGGGCGACGATCTCGTCACCCGACTCGCCCCGGGGGTTGTCGTCGGTCACGACCACCCGGTCGGCATGCCGCTCGGCCACCGCACCCATCACCGGGCGCTTGCCGGAATCCCGCTCTCCACCGCAACCGAAAACACAGTACAGCCGCCCGGTGACATGCCCGCGCAGGGCCATCAGCACCTGCTCCAGGGCGTCAGGCGTGTGCGCGTAATCGACAATGACCTGAGGCTGTCCGGGTCCGGTCGGGACGCGTTGCATCCGGCCCGGTGGCGAGGGCACCCGGCCGAGCGCCTGCAGCGCCTGCTCCTGCGGCATGCCCAGTGCCAGCAGCGCTCCGAGTGCCCCGAGCAGGTTGCTGGCATTGAAGGCCCCGAACAGCGGGCTGCGGATGCGTCCGCGGCCGAACCCGGTCTCGACCGCCAGCTCCAGCCCCTCGCGGGAATAACGCAGGTCGGTGGCGTGGACCAGCTGGGCGTCGTCCGCCTCCCAGGGCCGGTCGCCGAGACCGAAGGCCCAGCAGGACAGCCGGTCGCCGAACCGTTCGAGCAAGATCCGCCCGTGACGGTCGTCCATGTTGATGACCGCCTCGCGCAACCCCGGGTGCGTGAACATCAGGGCCTTGGCCTCGAAGTAGCTTTCCAGGTCGCCGTGATAATCCAGGTGGTCTCGACTGAGGTTGGTGAATACGCCCACTTCCAGCGGCACGCCAGCCAGCCTGCGCTGGGTCAGGGCGTGGGAGGAAACTTCCATGACCGCATAACGGGCGCCGGCATCCCGGATGGTTGCCAGGGCCTCGAACAGCGCCAGCGTACCGGGGGTGGTATTGGCCGTCTTCGCAAGCTGCCGCTCGCCACTGGTGCCCATCAGCGTGACTCCGAGCGTGCCGATCTTGCCCACCGCGCCCGTGGCCTCCGCCAGGGCACCCGCGATGAATCGCGCCACGGAGGTCTTGCCGTTGGTTCCGGTGACACCCGCCAGGCGCAGGCTGCCCAAAGGATCACCGTGAAAGCGGTTCGCGGCACGCGCCATGACCTCCAGCACATCGGATACCGCAATGACCGGCGTCGCCCCGGGTGTCGCGCAATCCAGCCCGTCCGGGCGGTGGGCCGGCACCACCACGGCGGCAACCCCGCGTGCAATGGCGTCCCGGACGAAGCGAAATCCCTCGACGTGCGCGCCGCTGCGTGCGAAAAACAGGTCGCCAGGCCCGGCGCGACGCGAGTCATCAGACAGGCCGCGCACGGTCACGCCGGCCAGGTCCCGCGGGCAGTCACTGCCGAGCAGTTCACCCAGCGTGAACGGCGATTGCCGGACGAACGCGCTCATGGCTGCGCTCCGGCGCTCAACGCTACCTGCTCCGGGGGAAGCAGGTCATCCAGATCGTCAGGCCGGACATTCAGCACCCGCAGGGCGCCGGCCATGATTTCACGGAAGATGGGGCCGGAAACCTGGCCTGCGAAGATGGTGCCCGCATCGGGTTCGTCGATGACGACCACCAGGGCGAGCCGCGGATCACTCGCCGGTGCCAGACCCGCGAACACGGTGATGTACCGCTTGTCGGAATAGCCGCCCACCTCGCTCTTTCGAGCGGTGCCGGTCTTGCCGGCGACCCGGTAGCCGGTCACCTTGGCACGTGTCCCGGTCCCGCCTTCCTCGGTCACGCTCTCCATCATCCGCACGACTTCCCTGGCCAGCGGGGCGGGCACGACCTCGCGGGATTCGGGCGGGGTGTCCCGGCGGACGAGGCTCGGCGGCACCTGCCGACCCTCGTTGCCCAGCGTGGCATAGGCGCTGGCCAGTTGCAGGGCCGTCACGCTCAGGCCATACCCATAGGCATGGGTCGCGATGTCCGATCCGCTCCAGTCCTGCCAGAACGCGAGTCGCCCGGACGCCTCGCCGGGAAAACCGGTGCCGGTGTCCCGGCCGAAGCCCAGGCGGTCGTACAATTCCCACAGTGACTGCGGACCGACCTCCATGGCCATCCGGGTGGCGCCCACGTTGCTTGACTTGCGCAGGATGCCCGTCAGGTCGAGCACCCCATAGTTGCGGTGATCCCGGATCGTGAAGCGGTCGACACGCATCCAGCCCGGGCCGGTGTCCACCTGGCTGTCCGGGTGGTACTTGCCGCTCTGGAGGGCGGCAAGCACGGAGAAGGGCTTCATGGCGGAACCGGGCTCGAACTGGTCGATCATCGCCCGGTTGCGCGTGAGCGAAGGGCGAATCGAAGCACGGTTGTTCGGATTGAACGACGGCACGCTGGTCATCGCCAGCAACTCGCCGCTGCGCACATCCATGAGCACGGCGATTCCGCCCTTTGCATTCTGCGCCTCCACCCCGGCCAGAAGCTCCCGGTGCGCCAGATACTGCAACCTGCGATCAATCGACAGGTGCAAGACCTGGCCCGGTCGGGCCTCGCGGACCACGCCGAGGTTCTCGATTACCCGGCCATGAAGATCCTGGATGATTCGACGCTCGCCCGGCGTGCCGGTCAGCCAGCCGTCATAGGTCCGCTCGATCCCTTCCTGGGCCACGTCATCAATGTCCGTGAAACCCAGCAGGGTGGCGGTCACCTCGCCGGTCGGGTAATAGCGGCGATATTCGCGGGTGGTGTGAATGCCGTGTATGCCGAGCGCCCGGACCTGATCCCCCAGTTCCGGGAGCACCTGACGACGTACATAAAGAAAGCGGCGGTCGGCCGCATCGCGAACCTGGGCGACAAGCTCCGACCGGGGCATCCCGAGCAATTCGGCCAGGCGGGGTACCGCGGCGCCCGGGCCGTCGAGCTCGTCCTGAAGCATCGCCGGGTCCACCCAGACGGTATCGAGCGGAACACTGATGGCCAGCGGCTCCCCATTGCGATCCGTGATGGTGCCCCGATGGGCGGGAATCTCGACATGCCGCTGCTGCTGGGCGCCGCCCTTGCCAACCAGGAAATGATGCTGGACGACCTGCAGATGCGCCGCCTTGGCCACCAGGGCCAGGGCTCCGAGCCCCAGGGCGAACACGACGACCGCCAGGCGCAAACGCGCCTGCCAGCCCGGGACAGCCTCTTGTCGTCGCTCCCTGTTGTTCATCCCGATGCTCAACGCAATACGACCTCGACGTTTTCCTCATCCGGCCGGACCATGCCCAACCGCTCCCGAGCGATCCGCTCGACCCGTGCGTGGGCGGCCAGCGCGCCCTCCTCCAGCTGGAGGCGTCCGTAGTCCGCTTCCAGCTCGACCCGCTGGCGCTCGAGGCGATCAAGCTCCATCACCCGGACCCGATGCTCCTGGGTCACCTGAACCACCGTCACGGCACTCGCGATCACCGCCAGAGCCAGCAGGGCAACGAAAAACCTCATGACCCGGTCCGTTGCGCAACCCGCATGACCGCGCTGCGCGACCGCGGGTTGTCCCCGAGCTCGTCATCCCCGGCCCGCACCGGCTTGCCAAGCCGAACCAAGGGTGGCCGGCCTACCGGCTGCCCGAAAAAATCTTTCTCCGGCTCGCTGTGCGCCCGGATGAACCGCTTGACCAGGCGATCCTCCAGCGAATGAAAACTGATCACGACCAGGCGCCCCCCCGGGGCGAGCAGGTCGGTCACGTCGTCCAGTACCGCCTGCAATTCGTCCAGTTCGCCGTTGACCCGGATCCGAATCGCCTGAAAGCAGCGGGTCGCCGGGTGTTTGTTGCGCTCGTAGCCCGGCACGGCCTCGCGGATTCGCTCGGCCAGTTCCCGCGTTCGGCGCATTGGCCGCTCAGCGCGTGTCTCCACAAGGTGCCGCGCGATTCGCCGGGCGTGACGCTCCTCGCCATAGTTGCGCAGTACCTGCGTGAGCTCGTCCAGATCGACCTCGGCAAGCCACTGGGCCGCCGAGAGGCCACTTCCCGGGTCCATCCGCATGTCCAGCGGACCGTCCTGCATGAAGCTGAATCCGCGGTCTGGCTCGTCCAGCTGGGGCGAGGACACACCCAGGTCGAGCAGAATCCCGTCGACCCGGCCGGCCAGCCCCTCGCCCCGCAACCACGCCCCCATGCCGGAAAAGGCCCGCGGCACGATGGTGAAGCGCGAGTCGAGTGCAGCCACCGACCCGGCGACCTCGACGGCGGCCGGATCGCGATCGAAGGCAACCAGGCGCCCTTCCGGTCCGAGCCGGTCAAGAATTTCCCGGCTGTGCCCGCCACGCCCGAAGGTTCCGTCCACGTACAACCCGGACGGTTGAATGGCCAGGGCCTCAACCGCCTCTGCCAGCAACACGCTGATGTGGGTCATAGCGAGAGGCTTTCCATTTCCGGCGGCATCGCCCCCTCGTCCTCGTGCATGATTTCCTGGCGCACCTCATCCCAGTGCGCCTGATCCCAGAGCTCGAGCTTCTTGCCCTGCCCCATCAGCACGGCCGACTTTTCCAGCCCGGCGTACGCACGCAATTCCGAAGGGATCAGCACCCGGCCCGCCGCATCCAGGGTCAGGTCGGTCGCATGCCCCACCAGCATCCGGCGCAACCGGTTTGCCATTCGATTGAAGCTCGGCAGGCGATCCACCGCCTCCTCGATCTCCAGCCAGGTATCCAGGGGGTAGACCAGCAGGCAGCGCTCGTACATGTCGATGGTCACCACCATTTGCCCGTCGTTGCGGGCAAAGCGCTCCCGATGACGCGTCGGCATGGCCAGACGCCCCTTCCCATCGAGATTCAGGTTGGTGATCCCACGGAACATGGTTGACCCACTTGGTCCCACTTTTCCCCACAAGCAGCCATCTTAGCCCCACGAGCCTGTGTCAGCAAGGCTCGACGAGAAATTTTTTCTTTTGGGCACAATAAGTTACCGGCGATTTAGTAGACAACACATGATCGCCGAATAGCGCGCAAAAACAGGCGCTTGCAATGCCCGCCTCATGTGGTTTGTGAACAGTGACCGGCGGACGGGACCAGGCCGGGACGGCCTTGGGGTGGGAAAAAGTGGGACCTGTCGTCAGGCGACCGAAACCCTCCGGATTCAAGCCATAACGGGGCGGCACCAGCCAGGGACAGACGGGAAAGCCGGAAGTGTTGGGGAAATCGCTGCACGAAGGCTTCAGATTCCTGACCAAGGCATGGACCTCAAGTGGCACCCCGACCTTCTGCCCCAGGCCTTTTCACGGCCCGGGCCCGGCAGGGCCGGCAAAACCTTCGTGCAGAAATTCTCGTGCAGGGCCTGAAAGCCCTGCCGGGGACTGCCTCGACCGGCGACCGGCGCGGCACCGGGCCGTCTGGCACGTTGCGGGCAGTCGTCTTGCCGGACGACAGTCAAAGAACGGGCCTCAAAGGCCAGACTCAAGAGCAGGAATTCGGATCGCGCCACCGAAACGTGGTGTTTTCGCCGGTTTTCATCCGCAAGGACGCTTCAAAATTCCCTGAGGATGCTGGACCT
>JBKHDT010000075.1:0-11591 GCA_046541195.1 Halothiobacillaceae bacterium
CCTGAACCGGACGGGAGATGGCCAGATAGGTCGTGAGACTCACCAGAATCAGGAGCACTACCCCAACCAGAGCCAGCACGCCGGTCCAGACCTGAACCTTGACCGCACGATCATGGATTTCCCGGCGCTTGCTGTCGGCCTCCTCAAGCTGCAGGGCAACCAGCTCGCTGATCTTCTCGCTGATCGGGTCGATCGCCCGGTAAAGTGGCGCGATTTCCCCCTCCAGCGTGCCTTCACCGGTCCCCCGGAACTGTTCCAGCGCCTGTCTCAGGCGCGCAATGCCCCGGTCGGCATTGCGGAACAGGCCCTCCGCCTCCGCCGCCAGCCTCGACTCGCGCTCGGTCAGGGTCGTGCCCATGTAGGTCCGCCACTCTTGGTCGATTTCCCCCTGCGCAATGCGCAATTCGTTCAGCGCGTCGTCCGGCGACATCATGCCGACATTGACCTTGTTGGCCGCGTCGATGATCGAAACCGCGTAGCGATCGACCACGGTCTTCAGTTGCGCCAGCGGCTCGATCCGGTCGACGTAGAGATCGTTCACGCCGCGATCGATGTAACGAATGCTCCCCAGTGCCACGAGGAGCAGCAGCAAGAGCACGATCACCGGAATCACGACGGAGGCGATCAGTCGCTTGCGTATCGTCAGATTCATCTTGAAGGCTCCGATTTGAGAATGCTTGTGGCCAGCCCGGACACCCGAATGCAGGCCAGCGGGATCGCTTCAGGCGTCCAGGTGCCAACGTGCAGGCTACCATCACTCGGCGACGCGCCCGTGAACCTGCCGGGTTTCAGCCGGGCACCGGTCCCGAGTTGTCGGCCAGGTTGCACTGTTCTTGAACATCCGTCTGCCTCACCAAGACCCTGCCACGCCGTCGCCGTTCGGGGCCGCCGCAGCAAAAAAGGGGTCCGGGACGGATCGGCGCGCATGAACCGGCCCGCCGCCCGGCTGAACGCCGAAACACGCCAACCCGGGCCGGGGATCTGGAATCAATCCGGGCCTGAATCCCGCCCGGCGGTGCGCGCTGCCCGCAGGCTGACGCGGTTTCGGTCGTCCCGATGCTCGTAAAGCACCTCTTCGACAAGCTGGCGAACCAGATGCATCCCCAGTCCACGGGGATCACGCTCCTCAAGTGATCCGGTCAGGTTCGGCGGGGGCACCTGACGGGGGTCGAAGGGCTGGCCGTCGTCTTCCATCACCACGTACAGGTCTTCCTGCGCAAGGACCAGCGACAACTGCACGAGCCCGCCGGCCGGCGCCGACCAGTCGGCGGGATAACCATGCTCGACGACATTCATGAACAGTTCCTCGACAACCAGCTCGATCTGCCGGGTTGCGTGTTCGTCCAGGCCCACCTCGCCGGCAAAGCGGCGCACGGTGTCCATCAGCGTACCCAGCGCCGCCCGGCGGGGCCGGACCTGCACGTTGTGCCGCGTCAGCCCCGCGCCATCGGCCTCGTCCGGCCGACAGAGCGCGAGCGCGGTAATGTCGTCCGACTGGTCGGTGCCGGAGGCATACTGGTCTACGGCCTCGAAGACCCGGTCGATGACCGCCTCGGCAGAGGCCCCGGCACAGTCCTCGAGCCGCGCGCGCAGACGATCCTCTCCGAATTCGACCCCGGCGACGTCCATTGCCTCGGTAACGCCGTCGGTATACAGGAGCAGCAACTCCCCGGGGGCAATGGCAACCCGGAGCTCCCCGTAAGGCAGGTCCTCCAGCACGCCCAGAGCGGTGCCGTGCGTCACCGGCAACCAGCTTGTCCGTCCATCCAGGTGCCGCTGCAACGGTGGATTGTGTCCGCCGTTGGCATAGGTCAGGATGCCGGTGCGGGTATCGTAGATGCCGTAGAACACCGTCACGAACATCTCCAGCGGGTTCTGCGCACACAACTGGCGGTTGACCTCGGCCAGCACGGCACCGGGACCGCGACTGCCTTGGGCCGCGAGCTGCAGCTCGGTCCGGCTGATCGCCATGAAGAAGGCCGCCGGAATCCCCTTGCCCGACACGTCTGCCACCACCAGGCCGATCCGCGAGGCATCCAGCGAGAACACATCGTAGAAATCCCCGCCCATTTCCCGCGCCGGACGCATGCGGCCGTGAATCGTGATTCCCGGCGGGGCGGGGAAACGCGAGGGCAAGATGGCCAGCTGAAGCGTCCGGGCGATATGCAGCTCGCGCTGCAGGGTTTCGTGGGCCTGCGCGAGCATGTGGTTTTTTTCTTCCAGTTCCCGGGTACGCGCCTTGACCTGGGCATCCAGCCAGGCCTCGCGCGCATCGACCTGCTCGGCCATCCGCGCGAACACCTGCGCCAGACGACCCAGCTCGTCCTGACGCCGCTTCACCGGCTCCAGCGGTTCAAGATCGAAGCGCCCCGACTCGATCCGCCCCGCAACGGCAGTGATGCGCCCGAGGTCGGCGGTCATCCGGCGCGAGATGAGCACCGCGGCCAGCATGCCAAGCGCCAGTACCAGCACCCCGACGATGAAGGTCACCACGATGAACCGCTTCTGTGTCTCCCGCATCGCGTCCATGGAAAGACGCAACAGGGTGACCCCCTGGGTCACGCCGTCCGATCCCGGGATGGGCGCCATGACCGCCAGTTGCCCCTCGCGAAACCGGCTGAGCGTCGTGCCCTCGCGAAAAACCCGCTCAAGCAGCTGTCGCTCCTCCTCGTCCGGTGGCTGCGCCTGTGCCGAGCCGAGCACGGTGCCCGAGGCCAGCGCCTCAAGCTCGCGGGAAAACACCCAGATCGCGTTGATGTCGCCGCCCTTGATGAGGCTCTCGACCATGAACTCCAGCCCGACTTCCCGTTCGATCTGCTTCAAATGATCGGCCTGCATGCCAACTTCCACGATGCGCGGATGATCCACCCCGGTGACCCCGACATACTTGAAGACCAAATCGTCGATTTCGCGTTTTTGCGCTTCCTGAACCACGCGGGTCTTGTCGGAGACCAGCAGTGCCCAGAACTCGGAAGCCTGGGGCTGCTTTTTCGGATCGGGATCGAACACGAAATCGGGCACGCCGGCCGAGTTGAGATAGGCATGGCCGAAGCTGTCCGTCACCCAGATTTCATCCAGGACAGTGCGCTGTACCACGCCGCGCAATCGATCCTCGATCCGCTCGCGGGACATGCCGGAGGATTCGGCCGACGCCACGAACTCGGCCACCAGCTCCGCCTGCGCGACCATCTGTTCGCCCAGAATCTCCTCGACCCGATCGGGAATCCGCTCGGCAGCGCCCGCGCTGCGGGCAAGCAGGCGCGCGATCAGCGCGCCGTCCCGCTCGGCCTCGGCCAGCAGGGTGCTTCGGGCATGCCAGCCAAGCACTCCCGCCGTCACGGTGACTACCAGGGCAAGCCCCAGGCAGAAAATCAGCATCAGCTTGACGCGAAAACTCATGACGCCCTCTTTTCCTTGGACAATGCAGCTGAAAAACCGGCCGGCAAGCCGGAACCGACCCGGCGGCGCGCCGAGGCGACATGACCGGCCGGCAATCGCTGCCTGCCGGGTTGCCGGTCATCCGGTCCGGCGCCCGGGCGGCTCATTGTTCGGCCAGCGCGCAGGTCTGGTTCCGGATGGTCTCAAGCAGTCGGCGGGCACGCTGGCCCTCGGCACAGACGGCCGAGAAATCCACCTCGACGTTGTCCAGGTACTGGACCACCAGGGTATAGGGCCAGGGTTGCATCGGCATCCAGCCACCGAAGACGAATCCGGCCGCCTGTGCCGCGCGCGCCGCAGCCGGCGCACCGGGATCGGTCAGGTCGATCATCAGCAGGATCACGTCGATCCTTTCGAGGCACAGGCGCCGCAGTTCGTGGCGAATCATGCGCTCGTGGTCGCGGCCGATGCGCGAGAGCTCGATGGTGGCGACGTTCAGCCCCGAGCTGAGGCGGGTCGAAAACTCGCTGTGTTCCGGGTATTCGCCGTCCCGGGCCCCCGCTGCAGGGGGCGAGCCCTCTGCCAGGGGCGGGTCCTCGATGCCAAGCGAGGCAAACAGGTCGAGCAGCAACGGGGCATGTGCCGGCGGCAGGTGCAACACGGCGCGAGGCAGTCGGTCCTGCAAACGGACCCAGATGAACGTGCTCTCCCGGTGGGCCAGTGACTCCGCGATTCCCCGAAACCTGAGCGTGGCCGGCGCGTAGCCGAGCAGAAGCGCCACCGGCTCAAAACCATAATCCAGGCAGGTTCTCTGGGTATAGGGGTGCGCGGTCACGGCATGGGCGAACAGGACCGGTGTCCGTTCCCGTTCGGCTGCCGACAGGACCTCGGCGAGCAGCCCCTTCATCACCCCCTGGCCGCGCCACGCCGGATCTACCACGGCCATGCCCCACTCGACGGCCTGGGCAGCCGGGTTCGCCCTCATTAGCGCGACATGACCCACCAGCGCCCCGCTGCGCGTCCGGGCAACCCAGGAGGACAGCGTACCCTCGCGGTGATTGCGACGGATTCGTTCGGGGTAGTAGATGTCCTCGTAGACATAGGAGTAGCCGTAACTCCGGTAAATCAGCCGCGCCAGGTCAATCGCGCGTCTCCCGTCAAGCGGCTCGATTGCCACCACCGGGTCGGCCAATGCGTCCCCGGGGCCCCCGGTCGCATCAGCCGCGGGAGTCGATCTCTTTGCATCGGGCTGGTAGTCGGCGATATGCACCTGGGGCCGATTCCAGATCAGCGCCAGCGTCCAGCCGGCCGCCCCCCGGCTGCACAAAGCGTAATGATCCACAATGTGCTTGAGCAAGAACACGGAAAGCCCATCCTGATCCGCACTGGCCTCGGACAGATCGGCGGCCCGGTCCGGATCAAAGTCCCGGATCAGTGAAAAGTCGAAAGGCTGGCCGTGACTGCACAACAGCACATGGTATTCATCAGGCGTCACCGCAAAGTCGATGGTGAGCTCCGCCGACTCGGCTTCGGACTCGTCCACGGAGAATTGCCGAATGGTGACAAAGGCCTCTTCCATGGCCAGCTCAACCGCATTGCATTGCTGCGTCTCGAGCCCCGCATGCTCCAGGCCGATCAGCCGGGCGACATGCTGCAACAGCGACAGTGCCTCCAGCCGCAGCGGCAGAACCAGCCTGGCCCGGTATTGTGTACCCGCGTCACTCATGGGCGCGGCGCATCATGTCGGCGATCGACCACCCACTGCAGTTTGCCGGTCCGCGGGTTGCGCGTCAGCGCGTCCGGGATCACCCACTCGACGGCCAGCGGGTGCACGATGCCGTCTGCCACCAGCTGCGGGAACATGTGCCGCTCCTCGTACACGGCCTTGACGAGTGCCGGTGCCAGCTCGCCGGAAACCACGGCCGGGTCGGCAACGCCCAACCGCAGTGTGCAAAGGTCCCGACGGTTTTCGTGGTCCACGATCAGCTGGAAGCCAAGTACCTGCAGGGAGTCGGCGAACTGCTGCAGGATTTTCTGCACATCCTCGACATAGAGCGTCATCGGCCCCACCCGGGCACCGAGCTCGGTCCGTCCCAGAACACGAAACTTGCGATGCGGCGTCCCGGCCGGTTCCAGCCACTCGCCCCGGTCGCCGACGGGATAGCGGATGATCGGCATCAGCCGGCGCCGCAAGTTGGTCACATGCAACCGACCGGGCACGCCGGTTTCTTCGATTCGGCGACCCGACTCGTCGAGCAGTTCCAGTATCGTGCTGTCCTCCAGGCAGCGATGCTCGCCCGGGGCGCAGTCCGGGCCGGCAAAGCCCATTTCGCCGTAATCGACCCCCGCGATCCCGATTGAGCGGACCTCGACACCCGGCAGCACCGCCCGGATGGCTTCGATCTGATCCGGGTACATCGCTTCCCCCCCGTACACGATGCGCCGCACGAAAAGGCTGCCGGGTTCCGCCTGCGCCAGGTGCGGCAAGAGGGACATGACGGTCGTCGGCACGGCCGCGATCGTCTCGATCCTGAACTGCTGCAGGGTCTCGATAACCTCGTCGGGGGGCGCAAACCCGGCGATGGGATAGCAGACACCCACCCCGGCCTCCTCGATGCTGCGCGTCACGAACAGCAGCGAGGCATACAACTGACCACCATAAAACAGGTTGGCGACCTTCTCGCCGGGCTGCATCCCCCCGCGCTGGAGGGCATCCCCAAAGGCCCGGCAGAATGCCTGCCAGTCGCTGTTGCTGAAGAACGAGAACTTGGGACTGCCGCTGGTTCCGCCACTCTTGAAGACCAACCCGTCTGTCTGCGGACCAGTCAGAACCCGGCTGCCAACCGGGGTGTTTGCGTCCCAGTAGGCATGATGATCGGTGACCGGCACGTCCTCGATGCCCGGCGTGTCCGGCAGCCGGGGCCAGAACTCCTGGAAAAAGGGCGATCGCGCCTGCACGAACTTCAGGTGTGCCGAAAGCAGTGCATGGTCAAAACGGTTCATTGGCTTGTCTCCAGCCGGTGATCACAGACGGGGCGGATCTTGCCGCTGGCGGCTATGCGTTCAAACGCATTGGCCGGCATCGCGCGAACCGCAAAACGAAAGGCCAGCCCGAATTCCTTCTCGCAGTAGTCGATCTCGGCGTAGTGCGCGCGAATCATCTGCTCGACCTGGCCCGGGTCCACGTTCCCGGACTCGTCGATCCACAGAACAAGCAGCACGTTGCGATCCTGCTCCTGGATGTGGATCTGGACCGGGCCGGCATAACCGAGCTGCTCGTCAAGGAGATTGACGAAGCGGCGGTAGTTGAAAAACGGTCCACCGGCCTTGAAGGTATCGCCGATTCGCCCCAGCAACTCAAAGCGCGGATCACGCCGCCCGCAGGGGCAGGCGCCCGGCACCCAGCGGCCGGTGTCCCCGATTTCGTAACGCGCCACGATCGGTCGGCGCCTTGCGTGGCTCGTCAGCAGCAGACGGCCGACCTCCTCGCCCTGCACCGGTTCGTCGTCCTCCATCCGGACGATTTCCAGGGTCTGCAGGCCGGTCAGCACGTGATGCACCGACCCCGTGCAGTGCGGGCACTGATAACCCATCGGCCCGGCATCGTTCGAGCCGTAGACCGCCGAGCGCAGGGTGCGCACCTGGCAGGTTTCGGTGAGAAAGCGATACTGGGAGCGGGTGAGCCTTTCCCCGGCATAGAAGATCTTCTCGATCCGGCCCGCCAGGCGATCCCGCTGCGTTTCCATCAGGGGCAGCAGGTGCGAGGGCATGCCGACCAGCACGTTCGTGTCGGTCAGGAGAATTCGCTCCGCAATCTCGTCGTAGTCATGCACCATCGCCATCGGTACCTGGCGCACCCGCAGTTGCTCCAGGATGGTCCAGAAACTGACAAAACTGCCGTACAGGTGTCCACTGGCATAGAGATTCATCACCCGGTCACGGTCCGGTTCCAGCCCGGCCGCGACCAGCCCGTGCCCAGCGGCGCGCATCTGGTCGTGGTAATCATCCCAGGAAAAGGTCGAGAACACCGGCGTTCCGCTTGAGCCTCCGCTCTGGAAGACCAGGTCCGCATCGTGCACCGCGGTCGCCCGGGCCTGGAACGTCGGCTTGTCCATGATCTCGGCTTGAGGGGGCGGCACCATGCGTCCTTCCAGTTCGGCAAACGAGCCGACCCCGCAAGCGGCCTCCGGTGCATCCACACTGATCCGCCGGGCCAGCTGCGCCAGGGCGTGCACGCCGTCATGCGGGGCGCCCAGGTAGCTGTCCACCATCTCGCCGGGCCTGGCGATTCGGGTGATCCCCGCCGCGAACAGCGCCCGGCTCAGCGGCGCCAGCGACGACAGGCCACAGGACAGACCGCAGGTTTGCAACCAGGCCCGCATCGGTCGCAGGACCGGCACGATCTGCTCGCGCTGGATCGGCTTGACCCACAAGGTCCGGAACAGCGGCGAGGGCTTCAGGCCCGGGCGTTCGTCAAGAATCACCCGCCAGCGACCATGCTCGGCGTCTTCGAAGACCCGGGTCAGACCCAGCGCTTCCTCGGCCCGGGCAATACTCACCACCGTGGTCAGTTCCGCCTGTTCGGCATCGTCCGGTTCCTGCCCCGGAATCGAGGGCGAAATCACGCGCAGGCGTTCCGCCAGATCGGCGGCGAAGGCTTCGGCCTCGGCACGCCCCCCTTCCACGAAGAGCGTCTGCGGGCTGGAGCAGGCCTGTTGATCCAGGCGGCAGGTATCGCGTGCCGCGCCCTCGAGTGCGGCGTGGCGCGCCTTCGGGTCCGCCAGGCACTCGGCTGCAACGTAACCGAAGGAAACCTTGTGCCCCCAGGCCACCAGGCGCGCGCCTTCCGGTGCCTGGGCGCGCACCGCGGCAATCGCCCGTTCTCCGCCCCAGGCCGAGATCGCGTCCGCCTGGGCAAAGAGCCGCTGCATCGCCCCGGTATCCGAAGAGGCCACATGGACCACCGCGATGTATTCGCAGAGGCGGCCGCCCGGGTCCCGGGCGCAAAGGGCCTCGGCAAACTCGGCGGCGAACGCCGAGTCCCGGGCACTGAGCTTGACGACATTGACGTTGCCGACCAGCAGTCCCTCGATCAGCCCCAGCGCGGCCACGGCAAAGACGTTTGCCGGCATGACATGCACTACGCAGCCGACCGGATACCAGGCTTCGAACTGCCGTTGCGGATAGATTCGCGTCAACTCGCCCGGCCGGGACACGCCAAGCTCGGCCCGCAGCTTGCCCTGCAGTGCCTCGGCCCGGAGCATTGCCACCATTCCCTCGAGCATCTGGGCGACATCATCCCCCGCGTTCGTCTCTCGGGCCAATGCGGCCAGTCGTTCGCGCAATGGCTTGCCCCCGGACAGGTCATCGGCCAGGCGGTCGGCGGCGACCAGCAGATCCTCAAAGGGAAACGGTCTAGCCGCGGTCTGCTCGATATGCCCCGGAAGCGCCTCCAGCCGCGCCTCGATTGCCTCCAGGGCCAGCCACTCGCCGAACCAGAAATGCCGTCCTGTCTGTGTGCCCGTCGTACTCATTTCAACAACTCCGCCGCGGCTGCCGCGCAGCTCTTGTTCCCGGAAACGCCCGCCCGACCCAGAACCTCGAACCAAGGCGTAGGCCGGCTGTCATCCGCCGTTGCCGGGTGGCGCACACCCAGATCCCCCATCACCACGCTATGCGCCGGTGCCGAGGTGATGTAGGGCGAGATGAAGGAAAGAAAGCCCGGCGTGCCATCGGGGACCGGCTCAAGCGTGCGGACATCCCGGACCACCACCCGCGACCAGGTCGGCTGGTGCAGGTGGTGATGCGCGCAATCGACATAGGGAATGCTGTGCTCGACCGAGCCGTAGGTTTCGACGATCCGCTCGCTCGGAATCCCGAGTTGCCTGCCGATCGACTCGTGCAGCTGCTCCCTGGAGATCGCCTTGTCCGCATGCCCCTTCCAGCCGCCGCCGAAGATCACCCAGCTGCCCTCCGGCAAGCGCAGGTCCTCCTGACGCAGCGCCCGCATCCTGTCGAGAATGAAGTGCAGGAAGGCGGGAAACCCGATGATCCGCACCGGCAGGTCACCCTCTGCCCAGTCAACCAGAGTCCGGATGGCCCCGAAGCCGTCGAACTCGTGTCCGCCGCCCAGGTAACGCAAGGTCCAGAACTGCTCGGCGACCGGAGCCAGGCTCATCAGGTACTGGTTGGTGTTCGAGGTGCCGACCGCAAATCCCTCGTAGGGCTCGTAGGCGTTGACCAGGTAGCGTGCCGGCCGGTCGCTGACCACCCCGCGGGCCCGCATGCAGGCATCCACCATCCGGCGCGCGTGATCGATCGAAAAGGCGTCGAAGAACATCTGCGACTTCTGGCCACTGGTCCCCGAGGAGGTCAGGTGTACCTTGACCTGATCCATGGGCACCGAGCGTATCTCGTGCGCCTTGAAGAAATTCGCGTGAATCGGCGGCAGGGCGAGCACGTCCGCCATGCTGCGGATCCGCTTTGGATCCACACCCCGGGCCCGCGCAAAGCGCCCGTACCAGGGTGAACGCGCCATGTGCAGCGAGGTGATCGCCCGCATCGCATCGACAAAGTCCGCGTCCGTCTCGTCGTTCGGCAGGTAGGGCGCAGCCTGCGCGCAGAAGCGCGTGACCGCCTCGGGAACGGTCTGGTCGATCGGGTGGTCCGGCTCGTCAATCATGTATTCGCCTGTTCCTTGTGGGTGGGTGCCCGCCCGGCTCGACCGGCCGCCCGGGGCGCATGCCCGGATCAAGCCTGCGGTTGCGATCCGTTGGGACGAATGAATGGCCAGCCCGAAACGGGGGTCGGTTTGCGGTGGGACCGCGGACGGCCGGTACCCGATTTTTCGGCAAGGTCATGCCTGGACTTTTTTAGGTTCCGTCCGGCCGGGAAGATCATCCCGGGTACTGCAATCTGTGGATGTCGGATCTGATCACCACCGCCATTGCCGGCCTGGCGATCATCCCCCGGCCGCCACCCGGACGCTACCACAATCACCACCGAACGAGCGCACAGGCCGGGCACCGCGGTGACCGGCCCCCCGGGGTCGGACCGGGGTCGGACCGGGGTCGATCCGGGGCCGATCCCGGGCGGCATGCGGTCAGATCCGTTCGATCGCCAGACCCAGCGACTCGGCCTCGGACAGCCCGGCCTGGCCGGTCAGCACCCCGACACTGGCACGCTCCGGCACCAGGTAGGACTCGGTCACCCGACGCAGGTCCTCCAGCGTGACATCCAGTACCGCGGCTCGCAGGGCACGCAGCCGTTCCGGGGTGCGCCCGTGGAGACCGTCGACAAAGGCCTTTTTGGCCTCGCCGGCCGGTGACCCGGGCCGATCGATCGAGGAGACGACCCCGAAAATCGCCTCGTCCACACTGCGCTGCTCATGCTTCCCGGAGACCATCCAGTCAATTGCGGCATCAAAGTCGGCCAGGGTCTCGCCCATGCGTGGATCGCGGTACGAGAAGAACCGGAAGGAAGCCGACTCGGCATCGTAACCGGCACCGCCGCCGTAGGCACCGCCCTGCTCGCGAATGGCACGATGCAGGAAACCATTGCGCAGGAAGCCACCGAGTACCGACAGCGCCGCCGCGTCCGCATGTGCCGGCGGCACGGCGGGAAACGCCTTGGCACAGTAGTTCACGGCGAGGTTGCCGACCCAGGCCTCGCGGGTCGCTTCCCGGATCCCGGGGCGCCCGAAGGCCGGCGCCGGGGTGCCGGGCTGCATGTGCCCTGCCAGCGTGGCCCGGATGGTTTCGAAATCCCGACGCTCGGCCACCACGTTGTACCGGCGCGCCGCCGAGCGAATTCGTTCATGCAGCGCGGCCAGGCGTGTGCTGAGCGATTCGAGTTCGGCCTGCTCGCCGATTGCCTCGTCGAGCTGCTTGACCTGACGCACCCCGAGCACTCCACCGAAACGATGGGACAGTGCCGCGCGGGGGGACAGCCGACTGGAAGCCAGAATCATCGCCAGCTGGTGCCCGGCCTGGGCAACACCCTGTTCGGCTCGGAACCGCATCTGGGCGATCAGGTCCGCGATCCGGTCGGTTTCGTCGAATCGGGCAGTCTCCAGCGTCTCGTGCAACAGCCGCGCCAGCGGCTCCTGATTGCGGGTCAGCGCCTTGCCCGAGACCATGAACCAGGCCCGCAACTTCTGCTCGTCCTCCAGGCAGGGCCGGATGGAGCTGTACGCCGAAAAGCCCCCGGTGGTC
>JBKHDT010000076.1:0-10590 GCA_046541195.1 Halothiobacillaceae bacterium
TCCGAGGAAAAGATCAATATCCGGATGATTTCCACCTCGGAAATCAAGACCTCGGTGGTTGTCGACGAGAAGTATCTCGAACTGGCCGTTCGTGCACTGCACGATGCTTTCGAACTGGAGAAGGGGCCTGTGGCCGGCTGAATCACCGCCGGTAACGTCGGGCACCCCCGTTGAGGGTTAAACCCGGCGTCTGGTGGGGTGGGGGAACCGTGCCGGCTTGCGCGCATCAAACACCGCTCGTGCACTGCCCCGAGACGAGCAGGCCGACAAGGTCGCCCGGTCGGTAGTTGTCGCGACGGACAGGCTGCGTATCTGCCTGTCCTCGCATGAATTGATCAAGGAGAAATTGCCATGCTTATTCTTACCCGTCGCATCGGCGAGGTGCTCAGGATCGGAGACGACGTCGCCATCACCGTGCTTGGCATCAAGGGAAACCAGGTGCGCATCGGAATCGACGCGCCCAAGGACGTCGCGGTTCATCGCGAGGAGATCTACCAGCGCATCAAGAACGAGGCCGAGGAGCCGGTTGAGGAAACAGCCACCTGACCGATCGGCACAGGCGCGGGGTGCGCATCGGCAATTCCCGGATTGTACCGGGGCGTACTCCTCGTGTAGAATGTGGTCCTCATTTGGAGAGGTGGCCGAGCGGCTGAAGGCGCTCCCCTGCTAAGGGAGTATAGGGTTTATAGCCCTATCGAGGGTTCGAATCCCTCTCTCTCCGCCAAAAATCCCTTCTAACCCGTTGATTTTCAACGGGTTTTTTGTTCGCCCGGCTGGCTACATGCCTTTGTACATACCTGTGTGCGCAGCTGGCCGGCGCGGATGGATGCAAAAAAACCGGTACGGTTGCCCGGTCGGCGCAACCCGGGAACGGGTGGTGCCGGGCGGATGGCCCGCGTCCGGAGCGGTTGTTTGCGCGGACCGAGCGTTTGCCCTGCGTGACGTGCGGGGCCATGCCCTCGGAGCCGGCCGCAGGCATTGACCGGGAGCGCCCGAGAGGGCGCGGGTCGCGTGCGTAGGCCGTGACTGACGGGCGTGTTAACCTCCCAAAATTCAAAACTCCCGTGGATGTCCGATCCATGTCCTACCGTCCGACGCCTGCCGGCGGTGCAGTCCTGCCGGCCTTGACAGAGTGCTCATGAGAGCGTTGCTCAACGGTTACCTGACTTCCAACTCGGTTCCGGCGCAATTCATGCGCTTCGGAACGGTCGGGGTCAAGGTCTCGCTGATCGACATCGGTGGGTTGTACCTGCTGCACGTGATGCTGGGCGCGAACCTCTATGTCGCCCGTGTGCTTTCACTGGGGTCGGCCATTCTGGTGGGCTATCTGCTCAACCGCTACTTCACGTTCGACCACGAGCAGCGGGGCTGTTTCTACCGGCAGATGGCCGGGCATTTCGGGGTCCACGTTACCGGCGGGCTGATCAATTACGGGGTCTTCAGCGTCGTGCTGCTGTCGGTCGGGCACCTGCTGCCCGAATTGTCCGGCGCGTTCTGGATGCCCCTGGTGGCGGTGGTAGCCGGTGGCGTGGTCGGCATGACCTTCAACTTCGCCGCCTCGCGCCGTTTCGTATTCCGCCGCACCAACCGGAGTCAGGACCAATGAGCTGGCGGATGTTTTACTTCGGCATGCGCACCTATCTTGCCTGCCTGGGCGAAGCCCTCGGGCGTCGCGGCCGCACCCTGGCCCCGTTGCGGCCGAGGCGCCTGGCGGTCCTGCTGCTGGGGTTTCCGCTGTTTCTGCTCTGGCAGCTGCTGCACTGGCTCGGATTTGCCCTGGACGAGGTGTTCTTCCGGGGATACCGGAGCGTCAAGGTACGCGAACCGTTGATCATCACGGGCGTCCCCCGCAGCGGAACCACCTTCCTGCACCGGGCGCTGGCGCGCGACGAGCAGGATTTCACCACGTTCCGGACTTGGGAAGCCCTCCTGGCCCCTTCGGTGACGGGGCGACGAATCGTGCTCGCGGTCTCGTGGCTGGATGGCCGGATCGGCCGGCCCCTGCAACGGGGAATCGACTGGGTGACCCGGCGGCTGACCGGGCGACTGGCGTCCATCCACGAAGTGGGGATGACCGCGCCCGAGGAGGACTACCTCGCGCTGCTGCCCGTGGCGGGCAGCTTCATCCTGGTGCTGCTGTTTCCGGCCAGCCGCCATGTCTGGCAGCTGGCGCGATTCGGCGACATGCCCGCGGGTGATCGCGCGGTGCTGCTGGATTATTACGAGGCCTGCCTGAAAAAGCACCTGTATGTCGCCGGAGACGATCGTCGCCTGCTGAGCAAGAATGCCGCGTTCGGCGCCTGGGTCGGCCAGCTCTCCGAGCGCTTCCCCGATGCCCGGTTCCTTGTCTGCCTCCGCGATCCCGACCTGGCGCTCAGGTCGCAGCTCAGCTCGGTTGAGGGCGGGATGCGCGCCCTGGGCACGCTCGATGCCGCCCCCGCGTTCGGGGAGTCGTTCGCCGATACGTTTGCCCACCTGTATGAAAGCCTGGTGCAGGCGCGGTCGCAACTGGCGACTGAGCGCCTGGCCATCATCGATCATGCTGAGCTGGTTGCCGAGGGCCAGCGGGTGCTCGGTGCCGCGCTTGACCAGCTCCAGGTGCCCCCGAGCCCCGGGCTTGACATGGTGCTTGAGCAGGTCGGCGCCGAGACGCGATCACATCGAAGCGCCCATCGTCACCGTCCGCCTGCCGAAGCGATGGAGGCGGCCGGCGAGCGCATGCAGCCGGTGCGTGAAAGTCATCTGGCGCTGGTCGCCGGCCAGGTCCCCGCGGGGACCTCGGGGCACGAGGCTGCGGCGGCGTACCCGGCAGACGTCAATGAGGAGGCCTCCATGATGCACGACTCACCCCGTTCGCCCGGGACGCAGCCGCCGGCTGGCGAGTCCGCTTTGTCGCCGCAGGACGGGACATTGCAGGGCCTGCGGGTGGCGATCTTCTCGGATGCGCTGCCCGAGCGAAACGGGGCCGGCTCCTATTACGAGGATCTGCTGCCACAGCTTGCGCCGCACCTTGGCGAGATCCGCATGTTTCGTCCGGCCGTTCGCAGGCGCCTCTGGTGGCTCACCCTGCCCCTGCCGGGTGACCGGACGCAGAAGCTGATCCTGCCAAACCTTTTCCGGATCCGGCGATCGTTCCGGGAACTGGACCCGCAGCTGGTGATCGCGGTGACGCCCGGCCCCTTCGGGCTGCTCGGCCTGTGGCTGGCGCGTCGGCGGAGTGCGACCTTTCTCACGGCGTTCCACACGCACTTCGAGGGACTGGTCGCCCTGTACGGGGACAGCTGGTTCTTTCGTGCTGCGCAACGGTACCTGAAGGGCGTGAACCGGCGACTCTTTCGCCACAGTGCGGCGGTGCTCGTCAACAACGAGGGGCTGGTTGACACGGTCCGCGCCCTCGGCGCCCGGCGTGCGCAGGTCATGGGTACCCCGCTTGCGGCGGCTTTTCTCGCCGCGGAGCCCACCCCCCATTCGGGGCGCCTTGGACGCGTGCTATTCGCCGGTCGACTGGCCCCGGAAAAGAATCTGCCCGCGCTGGTCGAGGCGATCGAGGCGCGACCGGGAATCGAGTTCGTGCTGGCCGGCGACGGGCCGCTCTACAAGGAGCTCGCCCGCCTGGCCGAGCGCCAGTCGAACCTGCGGCTCACCGGCTGGCTCGACCGCGACAGCCTGCGCGACGAGATGGACGCAGCCGACCTGCTGGTCTTGCCGTCACACATGGAGACTTTTGGCACCGTGGCGCTCGAGGCAATGGCCCGGGGCCGGCCCGCCCTGGTCGCGGAGTCGGCCGGGATTCATCTCTGGCCGTCGCTTTCTGATGCGCTGTTCGTGTTCCGCGAGGATCAGGCGCTCTCGGAGGCGCTGTCCGAGCTGGAGCGCCGTACGCCGGAAGAGTGGGCCGAGCATGCGCAGGCGGCGCGTCGAGCGGCCGAGGCGCTGAACCGGAAGACCATCGCGCAGTGGCTGCGGTTGCTGGAGACTCACGGTCATGACTGCTGAACCGGCCGGGCGCGCGCTGCTGTCGATTCACGACGTGATGCCCGAAACGCTGGATCGCGTCGATGCCCTGCTTGCGCTCTGCCGGGCCGAGGGCACCTCCCCGCCGACACTCCTGGTGGTGCCGGGGCGTGCCTGGACCACTGCTGATCTGGATCGACTCCAGGCCTGGAGCCGGGACGGCCACGAGCTGGCCGCGCATGGCTGGTTCCACGAGATCGAGCGGTTCGGCGGGCTTTGGCACCGGCTGCACGGGCTGTTGCTCTCCCGGCGGGTGGCCGAACACTTGTCGCTGAGTCCGGAGGACGTACTGGCGTTAATGCAGCGTGCGCACGGCTGGTTCGCCGAGCATGACCTGCCCCCGCCGCAGCTGTACGTGCCGCCGGCGTGGGCTCTGGGTCGCCTGCCCGGGGATGCCGCGCAGCGCCTGCCCTTTCGCCGGATCGAGGTGTTGTCGGGAATCATCGAGGTGCCGGACTGGCGGCTGACCCGCATGCCGCTGGCCGGTTTCGAGGCGGATACCAGCCTGCGGGCTGCGGGGCTGTCACTGTTCAATCGCCAGCAATGGCGATTGGCCAGGCGAAGGGATTTGCCGCTGCGTATCGGGATTCACCCGAATGACCTGCAGCTCAGGCTGGCCGACTCGTTGCAGCAGATGCTCGCGGCGCCATTTCGGTACGAGGCCTACTGACCCAGCCCGATCCCCGGCCACGGCGCGCCGAACCGACGCGAGTTCAGATGTGCACGACCACGTCCGAGATTGGCCGCCGGGGCGTGGCCGGGGGATTTTCGGCGGGATAGCCGATGGCGATCATGGCCAGCGGCGTGATATTCCCGGAGTCTTCGGGCAGTACCTCGCGGACCTTCTGCTCGTCGAAGTCCCCGATCCAGTGCGAGCCAAGGCCCGAGGCCGTGCTCGCAAGCTGGGCGTAGGCTGCCGCAATGGTGGCATCCTGAATGGCAAAGAGATCGCGACCGCGGGCCCCGAACAGCGCTTCGGCCCGCTGGTGGTCTGCGCTGAACACCAGGACGACGGGCGCGCCGCCAAAACTGCCGGTGTCACCGACGGTCGCTTCCAGCGCGGCCCGGTTTTCATCGCTTTCGACGCAATGAATCCGGTATGCCTGGACGCCGCCGGCCGTCGGTGCGGCACAGGCCATTTCGAGAATGGCAGACAGCTTGTGTGCTTCGACCGGCATGTCTGCCTGGTAGCGGTGCACGGAGTGGCGGTGGCGGACGGTCTCGAAAAAATCCCACATGGGCTCGTACCTCGGTCATTCATCGATCGGCCCCGCCGTGCGGCCGGGCGGGATCGACGGCCCGGCCGGTCGGAGGGGGCTAGATCCGGTCGGGGAAGTTCAGTTCCAGAACCGTGCGCGCGTCGGCCGCCAGATCTTCCATGCCCAGTCGCTCGTAGGCGCGGACCAGCAGAACCAGCGCGTCCGGCATCACGGCCGCGCCGTCGAATCGCTCCACCACCGTCTGGGCCCGATTGGCCGCGGCCAGCCAGGCCCCGCGGCGCATGTAGTAGTCGGCAACATAAAGCTCACGTTCGGCCAGCATGTTGCGCAACTGGACGAGGCGCCGGCTGGCATCGTCCACGTACTTGCTTTCCGGGAACCGCTCCACCAGCTCGGAGAGTGCCCGGTAGCCGTTTTCCAGAACGGTGTGGTCCCGCTTGGCCAGGTCGGGCTTGACCAGCCGGGTCAGCAGGCTCTGTCCCCGGCTCATGTTGGCCAGTCCCTTCAGGTACAGCGCATAATCGACGTGTTCACCCCGCGGGTGCAGGCGCATGTAGCGATCGGCCGCTGCGATGGCCGAGTCCGGCTCGTTGAACTTGAGATAGGCGTAGGCCACCTCGAGCTGGGCCTGCTCGGTATAGGAGCCGAAGGGATAGCGGCCCTCAAGCGTCTCGTACTTGGTGATTGCCGATTCGTAGTCGCCGCGTTGCAGGGCAGAGCTGGCCTCGTCGTAGAGTTGGGCCGCGGAGATCATCGGGTCGACCAGCGGGTCCCGGTCCTTCTTGCCCAGCCAGGAGCAGCTGTTGAGGACCACCAGACTGCCCAGCATGACCACGATGATCGAAAAACGACGTGCAAGTGGCATAGAAGTGTTTGTTTCCTGGTGTTCTTTCACGGCTCTTCCAACGCCGGGAGACCGAGCCCGTCTGCCCGATGGGCGCGCCGCGTGTTCAGAAGTTTCCGTTTGCTGCCGGCCGGCTGGCCACGCCTGTGCGGCAGACCGACGACACGACGACATGGAACATGCACTAGAATGCCCGATTCAGGCCGTTTTGTCAGGAGTTTTTCTTGAAAATCACCCACGATGGAGAAATTCCGCTCGACCGGGCGGGACAGCGGCTCGACCAGGTCCTGCCCGAACTTTGGCCGCAATACTCGCGCAGCCGGATACAGGACTGGATCCGGGCCGGGGATGTCCTTGTGGACGGGCGTGCCCTGCGCCCGCGTGACCGGGTGCTCGGCGGCGAGTCGGTCCGGCTGCATGCCGAACAGGCCGAGGAAACCGAGGCCGAGGCGCAGCCGATCGAACTTGCGATCGTCTTCGAGGACGAACACCTGATCGTGCTCGACAAGCCGGCCGGACTGGTCGTGCACCCCGGCGCCGGCAACCCGGACGGCACGCTGGTCAATGCGTTGCTGCATCATGACCCCGGGCTGCGGACGCTGGCCCGGGCAGGGATCGTCCACCGGCTGGACAAGGATACCACCGGCCTCATGGTGGTCGCGCGCAGCGCCCTGGCGCAGAAGCGGTTGATTGAACAGCTTGCAGCCCGTACGGTGTCGCGGGAGTATGATGCAGTCGTCAATGGCACGCTCGTGGCGGGCGGCACGGTGGATGCCCCCATCGGGCGCCATCCGCGCGACCGCCAGCGGCAGGCGGTGGTGCAGGGCGGCCGGGATGCGGTGACCCATTACCGGGTCTTTCAGCGTTTTGTCGCGCACACCTGGCTGCGCCTGCGCCTGGAAACCGGGCGGACGCACCAGATCCGGGTGCACATGGCGCACCTGCGTCACCCGCTGGTCGGAGACCTGAGCTATGGCGGGCGGCCACGACTGCCGCCGGCGGCGGACGAGGCGCTGACCGGGTTGCTGCGCGGCTTCGGCCGCCAGGCCCTGCACGCCCGGCGGCTCGCCCTGGAGCATCCGACCCTGGAGCGGACGATGCAATGGGAGGCTCCGCTGCCGGCGGACATGCAAGACCTGGTCGATGGCCTGGCAAGGCATGCGGGCATCGACGAGGACGACGAACCGCAGACCGTCCATGTTCGCGAATAACGCCGGGCACCCTGGACCCGGCCTTGAGGAAATCACCATGTTCCTGACCGCCGACTGGCCTGCCCCGGCCAATATCAGCGTGGTCACCACGACCCGCGCAGGCGGCGTGAGTCGGCCGCCTTACGACACATTCAATCTGGCCACGCATGTCGGTGACGATCCGCAGGCGGTGCGGACCAATCGTGAACGCCTTATCGAGCAGCTGGCGCTGCCCGATGAACCGCTCTGGCTTGATCAGGTGCACGGGGCCGAGGTCGCCATGCCCGGGGCCGGGCCGGGTGTGCGGGCAGACGCGGCCTGGACCGACCGACCCGGCTCGGTGCTGGCCGTGCTGACCGCCGACTGCGTGCCGGTGGTGCTGTGCAACCATTCGGGAACCGAGCTGGCCGTCGCCCATGCCGGTTGGCGGGGACTGGCCGAAGGGGTGCTCGAGCAGGCGGTCGGGCGGTTTTCCGGCGTGCCGGAACGCCTGCGTGCCTGGATTGGCCCGGCGATCGGTCCGGAGCACTACGAGGTCGGACCGGAGGTGCGTGAGGCCCTGATGGCCGCAAATGCCTGGAACAGCGAGGCCTTCACCGCGACGGCAGGCAACCGCTGGCATCTGGACCTGTTCGCAATCGTGCGCCGGGAGCTCGGGCGCCTGGGCGTTTCCCGAATCTACGGCGGAGGGGTGTGTACCCATGCCGATCCGAAGCGCTTCTATTCCTACCGGCGGGACGGGCGTACCGGCCGCATGGCAACTCTGGCCTGGATGCGCGCGGGCATCTGAAAACAGGCCGCCACCGGGAAGCGACGGCCGGAGGATTCGAGAAGACCGAATCTCTTGCCGCGTTTCCCGAGTGGGCCAACCACCCAAATTCCCGACCGGATTCGGGCGCCCGCCCGCCGGTATCTGAAGTGTCTGGTCGAGTCCGGGCAAAGGCTCGATCACAGTGCCCTACGGAGTCATGACGATGAATGAAGCAAATCAGGACTGGAAAATGCTGACGCTGTTCGGTGCGGACCAACCGGGCATTGTCGCCAGTGTCACCCGGGTACTTTACGGTGTGGGTGCCGAACTGGGCGAGGCGTCCATGATGCGGCTGGGCGACCAGTTCGCGATCATGATGATGGTCCGCCATGCCGGAGATCGCGCGGAGATCATGGGCCTGCTCGAATCCTTGAAAAAGGGCATGAATCTCAAGGTCCATGTGGATGACCTGAATGCCCACCTGCACCGGCATGTCGAGTCGGATGTGATGGTCACCGTGCATGGGGCCGACCGGCCCGGCATCGTGGCGCAGGTCACCCACGCACTTGCGCAGTCCGGGCTGAATATTCTTGACCTGCGTTCGGACGTGGCCGGCGGCGCGGGCCATCCGCTGTACCTGATGCAGATCGAGGGCGAGGCGCGCGACGGGCTGGAGGCCATCGAGCGGGCACTGGCAGGGCTGCCGGACGACATCGAGGTCGCCATGCACCCGATCGATACGGTCAGGGGGTGAGCGTGACCCCGATGGAGATCGTGCTCTATCCGGACGAGCGGCTCAAGACCGAGTGCGCACCGGTCGAAACCTTTGATGCCGAGTTGCGCGAGTTTGCCGAGCACCTGGCGTTCACCTGCGCAGGGGGCCCCGGCGCGGTCGGTATCGCCGCCCCCCAGGTCGGGGAGCTCAGGCGTATCTGCATTGTCGATGCCACCAAGGCGCGTCGTCCGGTCGACAACCATGGTCATCTGGTGCTCGTCAATCCGGAAATCACCGACTGGTCGGGTTACGCGGTCGGCCGCGAGGGCTGCCTGTCGGTGCCGGAATACACCGGCAACGTGATTCGGGCCGAGAAGATCCGGCTCAAGGCCCGGGATGTCGCGGGCAAGCCGCTGGAATTCGAGATGGAAGGTTTCGAGGCGCGCATTGCCCAGCATGAGCTCGATCACCTGGACGGCATTTTGTTTCTCGACCGTCTGGTCAGCCGCAAGTCCGATCTCTTTCGTCGCAAGCAGAAGTGAACGTCGCTGACCCGGTGTCCGGCGCGCCGATACCCGTCACCCTGGTCACCGGGGCGCTCGGCAGCGGCAAGACCTCGCTGCTCAACAAGCTGCTGGCCGGCCCGATGCCGGAGGGGACCGCCGTGATCGTCAACGAGTTCGGAACGGTCGCCGTTGACAACCGGCTGGTGATCGGCATCGACGGGCCCCTGGTCGTGCTGTCCGGTGGCTGCCTGTGCTGCGCGGTTCGCGGCGCGCTGACCGAGACCCTCCGCGACCTGTTCCTGAAGGCCCTGCGCCGCGAGATTCCCCCGATCCGCCACGTGCTGATCGAAACCACCGGCCTGGCCCGGGTGGCCCCCTTGCGGCACAGCCTGACGGCCGACTTCTTCGTGGCGGCCCGCTATCGTTTGCAGTCGGTGCTGACGGTGATCGATGCCTGCCACCTGCCGGCGCAATGCGCAAGGTTGCCCGAGGTGCAGGACCAGGTCATCCAGGCGGATGCGCTGGTGCTCGGCAAGACCGACCTGGCAGATCCTGCTCGGCAAGCGGAGGCCAGAGCCGCTGCTCGTGCCCTCAATCCGATCGCCCCGATCCACGAGGCGGACAGCCTGCCGCCGCCCGAGCTGTTGCTGCAATCTCCGGAACGGGCCGGGATGCGGATCTTCCCGGTGCCCCGCGCACATGATCCTGCCGTGCGAAGCATGAGCCTGTTCGCAACTGACCCGATCCCCTGGGGCCGGTTTGCCCGTGCGCTGGATGCGCTGCTCGATGCCGAGGGCGGGCGGATTCTGCGGATCAAGGGCTGGCTTGCGGTCGAAGGCGTGGCAGGTCAGCGGATCGTGCATGCGGTGCACCACCAGCGTTATCCGGCGCTGGATCTTCCTAAGCAGGAAGAGACCGGCTCCCGGCTGGTGGTGATTTGGCAGGAGCTGCCGGCGGCACGGCTCGTCGACGCGCTGTCCGAATGGTTCGCCCCGATGGAGGACGCGGCATGATCCGGCGTGTGCTCCAGTGGTTGCTGATTCTGCCGATTCGCTTCTACCAGTACGTGATCAGTCCGCTGATCGGCCCGCGGTGTCGCTTCATGCCGACCTGCTCGCAGTACACCATCGAGGCGATTCGCCACCACGGCCCCTTCAAGGGCCTCTGGCTGGGAATCCGCCGGGTGAGCCGCTGTCATCCCTGGGGCGGGCATGGCTATGATCCCGTGCCGGGTACCGAGCCGCGCAACGAGCAGGCGGGGACCTCATGCGACCATTGTCCGTCCCAACCGTCCCAGCCGTCCCAGCCGTCCCAGCCGTCCCAACCGTCCCAGCCGTCCCAGCCGTCCCA
>JBKHDT010000077.1:0-10380 GCA_046541195.1 Halothiobacillaceae bacterium
AAGCTCATCCAGGCGAGGACGCCAGCAGCCTTTCCACCCGCGCCGCGGTGGCGCGCTTGATCTGACCGGTCTCCCCTGCCCCGACGGGTGCCTCGCGCAGTTCCTTCTCCCCGAAGACCACCAGGTCAATGGCCTGATCCCCGGCCATGAAGCTGAATACCGGATGGCGCCTCACGCGGCCATCGCGATAGCGATGCTGACGGGTAGACTCGTCGAAGGGAATCTTCTGTGCCATGAGAAACAGCATGACTTCCTCGGGCGTCGGCGCAAACAGGTGCAGTGTAATCGACGACAGCTCATCGGCCGTACCCGAGAGCACCGCCCCGACAAGCCGCGGCTCGAACTGATCGAGAAACCGCATGGCCTCGAGGGCGCTCCGGCGCAACGCTCGCAGCCGCGACGGCTGTGCCGGCCTGAACAGCGCCTGGTAACGCTTGACGGCTGATTCCAGCGCCTCGCAGCTGGCATCGGCCGGCAAGCGTCCGCCGGCCGCGCCCAGCTGCCGGGCTGCCCGCGCCAGGGCCTGGTGACAGCCGAGCTGCGGATCTTCCACCTTCAGGCGGGCCGCCGTCTCCAACAGTTGTGCCGTATTCACCGCTCACTCCGAAAATTGCACCGCAGCACTGCATCCCTGGCAGGACCGAACCGATAGCGCTGACCGCCACCAGAGGACCCTGGGGCGGCGGGGACGTCAAGCTGCTCAGGGCCTCTTGCGCCCCGCCGGGGAACGCGGGTCGATTCACCGCTCCACACGCCTCAGAACAGGTCGGTTATCAATTCCGACTGCTCTTCACGGAGGGTTGGCCCCTGCTCCCGCAGTGCGTCGGCCCGTGCATCGCTGGCCACGCGATCCCGATCCACGAACTCCGCCACCGCGCCATCGGTCCCGGCGGGTACCGGCCGACCGCTTCGCCCGTCGACCCAGATGCGCTCGATTCCCTCCGGCGGCTCGTCGGAATAATCCGGGTCTTCCGCGGGCAGCACCCGCTGCATGAAGTCGATCCACATGGGCAGGGCGGCGCGCCCACCGGTTTCGCGCTTGCCCAGTCCCCGGTAATCGTCATGCCCAACCCAGGCCGTGGCCACGTATCCCGGCCCGAACCCCGCGAACCAGGCGTCCCGAAGCTCGTTGGTCGTGCCCGTCTTGCCCCCGATGTCACGACGCTCGAGCGCCCGACCCGCCGCAGCCCCGGTGCCGCGCAGAGTAATGTCCCGCAACACCGACCGCATCAGGAACGCGTTCTCTGCCGAGATCACCCGGGGCGCCACCCCCTCCTCGGCCACCTGCGGATCGCAGTCGTCGCACAGCCGCAAGGGTGCCCGACCATAGACCACGGCCCCGTCCTGCGAATCGTAATGGGAGATCAGGTGACCGCTGACCCGGTAGCCCCCGTTCACGAAGGTCGCATAGCCTTCGGTCAGGGCCAGCGGCGTCAGCGGATAGCTGCCCAGCGCCATGGAGAGGGTGGGTTGCCAGTCCTGGGTATCGAAGCCGAAGCGTTGCACGTAATCCAGCACGAATTCAGGCCCCAGGGCTTCCAGCAGCCGGATCGAGACCAGGTTCTGCGATCGGACCAATGCCTCACGCATCCGGGTCGGGCCGTAGAAACGCCCGGAATAGTTGCGGGGACGCCAATCGATCCCGGTGGTCACACCGCTTTCGATCACCACGGGCGAATCGTTGACGACCGCATGCAGCCCGAATCCCTCGGCAAGTGCCGCCGAATACAGGAACGGCTTGAAGGCGGAGCCTGGCTGCCGGCGCGTCTGGATGACCCGGTTGAACTGCCCCCCGTGCCAGAAATCGTAACCTCCGGCCAGCGCCAGGATGGCCCCATCCTCAGGCGACAGGGCAACGAAGGCGCCGCCAACCTCGGGCACCTGCGCCAGGCGCCAGTCGCCCTCGGTCGTGGTCGCCAGCCGAATCACGTCTCCCCCGCGAACGACCTGCGAGACCGCGCGCGGCTCAGGGCCAAGATCGCCCGAATCGGTTGCGCGGCGCGCCCAGCGAACGGCCTCCCGATCCAGCGTTGCCCGGCTGCCATCGGCAAGCAGCACCTCGGCAGAATCGCCCGTTGCCTGGAGCACCAGCGCGGGGCGCAGTCCGCCGATCTCGGGGATCGCGTCCAGCCGGTCGGTCAGCGTCTGCGTCGATTCGGCCGTCTCCGGTTCCCGGTCCCAGGTCTGCTCGGCGCCCCGGTAGCCATGTCGTCGATCATAGGCAAGCAGGGCATCACGCAGCGCCGCCTGCGCCGCAGCCTGCGCCTTCGGGTCGATCGTGGTGGTGACCTCCAGGCCCATGGCGTAGGCCGCCTCGCCAAAGCGTTCCAGCATGTCCTTGCGTACCATCTCGGCCACCCAGGGTGCCGGCGTATGGATGTCGACAGACCCGAACAGCCGGGTGGGCAGCGGCGCCTCCAGGGCCACCGAGTAGGCATGTTCGTCGATCATTCCCAGGTGCCGCATCCGTCCGAGCACGTAGGCGCGCCGCCCCCGTGCGCGTTCCGGGTCGGCGATCGGATTGGTGGTCGACGGCGCCTTGGGCAGCGCGGCCAGCATCGCCGCCTCGGCCACGGTCAGCTCCGCCAGGGGCTTGTCAAAGTAGACCTTCGCAGCGGCGGCCACGCCGTAGGTCCGATGCCCCAGAAAGATCTTGTTCATGTACAGGGCGAGGATTTCCTGCTTGCTCAATTCCTGCTCGATCTTCAGGGCCAGCAGGATTTCGAAGAACTTGCGGGTGTACGTGCGTTCCCGGGACAGATAGAAGTTCCGGGCCACCTGCATGGTGATGGTCGAACCGCCCTGGCTCTTGCGTCCGGTGCGCAGCAGCTCGAGGCCGGCGCGCACAAGTCCCTGATAGTCAACTCCCGGGTGGGAAAAGAAGCGGTCATCCTCGGCGGCGAGAAAGGCATCGATCAGCACCTGGGGCAGCGCCTCGAAGTCCACCGGAAAGCGCCGCTCCTCCCCGAACTCGGCAATCACCCCCCCTTCGCGGTCCATGACACGCATCGGGACCTTGTAGGAAACCTCCGACAATTCATCGACTTCCGGCAACTCGCTGTTGTAAATATGATACAGCACACCTGCCACGCCCAACAAAAAAACAAGCGTTATTACAGACAGATATGCAAAGAACTTGATAACCTTCATTCAATAGCGCCAAATACGGGATGTGGAGCGAACGGGACATTGCGGGCACAGCGCGGATTCCTGTCGACACGCCCAATGCACTGGCTTAGCATCTTAAAGCATCCGGGTGCCCGGCCGAATAAAACCCGCCGGCCCGGATGATCGCCTGCCCCGGGCATGGCGACCGGCGCTTGACATCGATGACAGCGCGCCCGGGGCAGTCGCTCACAGGCGCAGGAGGACCCGGCGGAGCCGGCGTAGTACCTCGACGATGGAGCGGCGGCCCGGCCAACAGGCTGAGCATGCCCGGCAATAGGAAGGACTTGGCGACCATCAGGAAAGGATCAGCATCGTGCAACTGTTTTCCAAGAAAAAGGCCAGGCTGGGGGTCGACATCAGCTCGTCGTCGGTGAAGGTCATCCAGCTTGACCGGCACCGCAATGGCTACAAGGTCGTGGCCTTCGCCATCGAGCCACTTCCGGTCGGGTCGGTGCAGGACAAGAACATCGTTGACCAGGAAGCGGTCACCGAAGCACTGGGCAACGCGATCAAGCGCGCCGGCACCAAGGTCCGCCACGCCGTGCTCGCGGTGCCGGGTGGCGCCACCGTCAGCCGGATCATCTCACTTCCCGCCATCCTCAAGGGCATCGAACTTGAGGAACAGGTCCGAATCGAGGCCGACCAGTACATCCCCTACCCCATTGATGAGGTCAGCCTGGACTTTGAGGTGCTGGGCATGACTGCCGGCAGCGACGAGAACCAGGACGTTCTGGTGGCCGCCACCCGCTCCGAAAATGTCGATGCCCGGGTGGCGGTGGCCGAGATGGCCGGCCTGACGGTCGACGTCGTGGACGTCGAGGCCTTCGCGGTCGAGAACGCCTTCAACGAGATGATCGCCCCTTCGCTCACCGAGGCGGAACTCTCGATGCCCGTTGCCCTGGTGGATGTCGGCGCCAACATGACTGCCGTGCACATCTTTACCGGCGAGGGGCTGATCTACACCCGCGAGCACAACTTCGGCGGACGGCAGTTGACCGAGGAGATCTCCCGGATCTACGACCTGCCGGCTGCCGATGCGGCGGCTCGCCAGCGCACCGGGGACCTCCCCGAGGATTTCGGCCGGCGAGTCCTGCATCCCTTCGTCGAGACGGCCGCGGTGCAGCTTGAGCGGCTGCTCGGTTTCTACTATTCCGCGGGCCAGGGCGGCAAGATCGGCCTCCTGCTGCTTGGCGGGGGCACGGCCAACATTCCCGGATTCATCGAGCGCGTCGCCAAGGAAACCGGTACTGAGGCCCGGCTGGCCAACCCCTTCGCAGGTGCCCGGATCGGCCCCGGCGTCTCGGCCGAACGAATCGCCAACGAGGGATCGGCACTGATCATCGCCAGCGGGCTTGCGCTGAGGAGTTTTGACTGATGGCCAGAATCAATCTTCTGCCCTGGCGCGACGCGCAGCGGGAAAGGCGTCAAAAGGAGTTCATCCAGCAGCTGGTGGGCGTGGTCCTCCTCGCCGGTCTCGTAGTCTTCGGCCTGCACTCTTATGTCGGCGCCCAGATCGACCAGCAGGAAAATCGCAACGAGTACCTGCGTGATGTCATCAAGGACCTCGACCGGGACATCCAGTCGATCCAGAATCTCGACGAAGAGCGGGACCGGCTGCTGGCGCGGATGGAAGTCATCCAGGAACTGCAATCCCAGCGCCCGCTGCTCGTGCACGTCATGAACGAGCTGGTGGCGACTCTGCCGGACGGCATCCAGATCGAGAGCATCCGCATCCAGAATGACAAGCAGATCAGCATCCAGGGTGTTGCCGACGCACAGGCGCGGGTCGCCGACTACCTGCGACAACTCAACCGCGCCAGGCACCTCGGCAACGCCTCGATCGTCGGCAGCGGGATTCTTGCGCAGGAGCCGGGCGATGCCATGCCGGGCGGTCGGTATGCCTTCTCCATCCGGGCCGCCATCACCCCGCTGAAGCCGGAAAGCGGTGACAAGGAGTCATGACCGTGGATCTGATCGAAGAAATCCGAACACTCGATTACAAAAACATCGGCTCCGCGTCCCTGGCATTGCGGATCATTATCTTGCTGCTGGTACTCGCCGCGCTGGTCGGTGCGGGCATCTACTTTGATACCCAACCCTTGCGTGAGGAACTGGCCCGCAGCGAAGCAGTCGAGCCCGGCCTTCGTGACGAGGTCAAGACCAAGCAGAAGAAGGCGGCAAACCTTGAGGCGCTCGAGGCCCAGCTTGAGGAAATGCAGGTCCGGTTCAGCGAGCTGCTCAGGCAACTGCCCAACCGCAGCGAAGCGGAAAACCTGATCGACAACGTGGCCGAGACCTCCCTGTCCAACGGGATGCGCAACCGGCAGATCCAGCCGGGCAGCGAGCGCCGGCACGAGTTCTATGCCGAGATGCCGTACACCCTGCGGCTGGAGGGCGGGTTTCACGAGCTCGCGCGGTTCATGAGCGACACGGCCCAGTTGCCCCGCATCGTGACCCTGCACAACCCCAGCATCTCGCTCGGGAGTGAAGGCAGCCCCCGCGACCGCGCGGAGAACCTGCAGATCTCCGTCACGGCAAGGACCTACCGTTACCTCGAAGACGGGGAGGACGACCAATGAACCTTCTGCGTCCAACCCCGATTCACCGCCCGAGGCAGACTCGGACGCATGTGGCACTGGCAGCGGCCATCCTGGCCTCACTTGGGGCGACCGGCTGCATGGTCGATGACGACATGCGTGACCTCGAGCAGTGGGTGGAGGAAGTGATGGCCCGCCCGGGTGGGGAAATTCCACCGATTCCGGACCTCAAGCCCATGCCCCAGTTCGTGTACCAGGAAGCCGACCGTCGCAGTCCATTTGTCCCGTTCATGGATCCGACCGAAGAACGTGCCGACAACGGTATCCGACCGGACGAGGACCGCCCGAGGGAAGAACTTGAGAAATTTCCGCTTGATGCCCTGGCGATGCGGGGCATCCTGCAAAGGCAGGCGCAGCGATACGCCCTGGTTCGTGATGGGGACGGAATCATTCACGAGGTCCAGGTCGGCAATCACATGGGCCTCAACTACGGTCGTGTCATTGCCATCGAAGAAAACGAGATCCAACTGATCGAAATCGTGCCCGATGGCCAGGGTGGCTGGCGCGAACAGCCCGTACGCATCAAGGTGCGCACGGACTGAAGCAGAGCTGAGGGGAAGCCAAGCAGATGAAGACGAAGCATACACGCAATGCGCTCCGACGCGCCGTACTGCAGGGAATCGGCACCGTGACGGCCTTGGGGCTGACCAGCCCCCTGCTCGCGGCCGATCTCCAGAGCGTCGAGTACGACCGGATCGCGGACGGACAGATCCAGGTGCGCATGACCTTTTCAGAACCCCTGGCAAAAATGCCGGAGAGCTTCCGGATCGACAGTCCGCCACGGGTCGCCATCGACATGCCGGAAGTGCACAATCGCGCGGATCGCCGCACGACCCGCATTGGACTTGAGGGCATCGAGTCGGTCACCGTTGCCGAAACCGCCGACCGGACGCGGGCGGTGTTCAACTTGGCGCGTCCGATCGGCTACACCCTGTCCACCGAGGGCAACGAGCTGCTGGTGACTTTCCGAGAAGCCGAACCCGTACCTCGCACCCCGGTGGTTCGCCCAAAACGGGAGGAAGTGGCAGAAGCAGCACAGACCGAAGTAGAGCCCACAGAGACCGGTTCAAGCTTTTCCGACGCGCGCGTCGACGGGGCGGCGCCAGATCCTTCGGTGGATTTTCGACGTGGCGAGCACGGCGAGGGGCGGCTCATTCTCGATGTCGGGGATACCGACATTCCGCTCAACCTTCGTCGAGAGGGCCTGGATGTCGTCGTCGACCTGCCCGCGACCCGGCTGGAACCGGGCCGGTACGACGTACGTGACTTTGGAACACCGATTACGCGCGTCGACATTCGTTCGCAAGCCCAAGGCACCCGGGTGAGCCTCCAGACCCGGGATGCGGGTGAGCACCTGGCCTGGCAGGCAGGCGACCAATTGACCGTGGAGGTCAAGCCGATCCCCGAGGCCGAGGACGACGACCCGCTCAAGCCCAAGGAATACACCGGCGAGCGCCTGACCCTCAAGTTCCAGGATATCGAGGTCCGGCCGCTGCTCCAGCTGCTTGCCGACTTCACGGGCAACAATATCGTGGTCAGCGACAATGTCGGCGGCTCCATGAGCCTGCGGCTGGAAAACGTCCCCTGGGACCAGGCCTTCGACCTGATCCTGACCACCCGAGGCCTCAGCGCCCGCCAGAATGGCAATGTCATCTTTGTCGCCCCGACCGACGAGCTGGCGCAACGCGATGCCTCCGAGCTGGAGGCCCGCCGGCAGTCCGATGAGTTGGCGCCGTTGATGACGGATATCGTCCAGATCAACTACGCGCAGGCAGCGGAAATCTCTGCCCTGCTCGAGAGCGATCAGGAATCCGGCCGATTCCTGAGCGAGCGCGGCTCGATTACGGTCGATGCACGGACCAATACACTGGTCGTGCACGACATCGCAGACAATATCCGCCGCATGCGCGACCTGATCGGGCGCCTTGATCGCCCGATCAAGCAGGTGCTGATCGAGACGCGCATCGTGATCGCAACGGACAACTTCAAGCGCGAGCTGGGTACGCGCTGGGGTGTCTCCGCCGGGTTCAGCAGCGGCAACAACATTATCAGCTCCACCGGCTCGGGAGCCGGCACCGGCGCCATGACTGACTCGGCGATCAGCAATATGCAAGGCTTGGGTCAACCCTTCCCGATTGCTCTGCCCGAACAGGGCAATCGCTGGAACGTCAACCTGCCGGTAGCGGACCCGACCGGGCAGATCGGCCTGAGCATCCTGGGATCCAACGTGCTGCTGGACCTGGAGTTGTCCGCCCTGCAGGCCGAAGGCGCCGGCGAGATCATCTCCAACCCGAAGGTCATTACCCAGAACGGTCATGAGGCCTACATCAAGCGGGGTCAGCGGGTTCCGTTCGTGACCACCTCGCAGAACGGCACCAATGTGGAATTCCAGGACGCCATGCTGGAGACCAAGGTCACGCCGCAGATCACGCCGAACAACAACATCATCCTGGACATCGAGGTTCGCAAGGACGAGCCGGACCAGACCTTCCAGGTGCAGGGCAACCCGGCGATCAACGAGCGTGAGGTCAAGACCAAGGTTCAGGTCGCCAATGGCGAGACGGTCGTACTCGGAGGCATCTACGAGTACGACAATATCAGCCAGATGGACAAGGTGCCTTTCCTCGGCGACCTGCCGGCAGTTGGCAACCTGTTCAAGCGTCTCAAGGAGGATAACAAGCGATTCGAACTGCTGATCTTCGTGACCCCGAAAATCATCGAAGGTGAACAGGTCGAACTGGCCAACAACTGAGGATCACCCCAAGGAAGGCTTGCTCAACAGCAGGCCCTCCCTGGGCATATCGTCGGGGTATGCGCGGCAAGCTGACTTCCCGCCGCGGCGCCCAATCGGAAAATCGCGCAAGCAATTGCTATAAAGATGAGTCGTTCCCGGATTGCCGTGACCGACACCTCGGAAGACCCGACAGAAGGTTTTCCGAGGCCCCCTGAAAGAGAATTCAAGCAAGGAGCCGACAGCCATGCGCATGTCCCTCACCCGCCTGTTCACGCTGTTTTTCATCACGGTACTCCTGGCCGCCTGCGGTGGCGGGGGTGGCGGGGGCTTCCAGGAGGGAAGCGGGCCGACAATCACCCTGAGCGTACCCGACACCCTGCCCGCCCAGCCTCTTGATGACTGGGCCGGATACTACGAACTGACCGGCTTCGAGTACCACGGCGAGATCATCGCCACGGTCCGCGACGGGGGCGGACGGGCGCCGACAGACACGCCGGTTCACTTCGTGGTGAAAGGCGACCCAAACAAGGTCCACGGGGCGCTCTATACCCCTGATGAGACCGAGAGCGTCGAAATCTGTAATGACGCGGGGGTCTGTGAAGATCGCGATGTGATGAAGCCGCTCTGGGGTTACAGCCAGGAAACCGTCGGCGGCACGGCACGCATGAGCTATGTCGCGTGGAACCGCGCAGGCACGGTGACGATCGAGGCCACGTTCCAGGACCCGGCCACGGGCCAGACCGCAACCGTATCTCGCGAAATTCGCATTGGCGGTGCGGTGGACACCGGCCTGCCTCATACACTGACCACCTCGGTCGAAGGCGGGCCGGTTTATATCACCGGTCAGGGCAAGAACGACCGTGCCACGATCGTCGCCAACCTGCGTGATGCCAACGGGCAACCCGTTGTCGCGCCGGCCGACAACGCCAACAACCTGCGTGCCGAAATCGTTGGTGAAAGCCTCGGAGCGCGCCTGGTGGGTGCCGATGGGGTCGAAAACACGAATGTTGCGACCCGCAGTATTGGCAGCACCGGTCGCGCCGAAATCCCGATGCTTTCGGGTACCGCAGCCGGCACGGTCAAAATCCGCCTGACCGCCGATGCCGCGGACAACAATATCGACAATGGCATCCAGCAGGCGGTTACCCACGATCTGACCGTCCTGATACAGGACGGCCGAGCGGCTACCGTGAGCCTGACCGGGCCCTACGTGGATGCCATTCGCAACAACCAGTCCCAGATCGAGTTGGCCGAGGGCGAAACCCTCGACAACGGGACCTACTCCCGAATCTTGTCCGCTGTGGTCCAAGACCGCGAAGGCAATCCGGTACCCAACGCTACCGTGCGGTTCGGGCTGATCGACTCGCCGATCGCCGGATTCCCGTCCGAAAGCGCCGGCCAGTTCGTCCTTTCCGGCACGCGCGGCAACCCCGCCGAGGGCGGTGATCGCTTTGATCAGGAAGACGGTATCGCGCTGATCGGTGGTGTTTCGCTGGGCGACGGCGTCACCGCACGCGCGCGACAGGGTGACCAGCTCATCCTGTATCCCAACGAACAGGGCGACGCCCGCGAGATGACCAGCCGCCGCAGCGTGGATCTGCTGCTCGACGACAGCCGGTTGCTGGTGCAAGGCACGTTCCCGGCCGGCCAGGACGCCGGTGCAAATATCCCCTGGACGATTGGCCGGGCGCAGTATGGCAATATCATCGCCACTGTCACCACCGACCAGTTCGGCGTGGCCAGCACGCTCATGACCTACCCGGTCGCCCGGGTCGGTCAGAACGCGATCATCACCACCGAGGCCGTCGAATCAGGCACCACAACAGTCCTCGAAGCCTCCTACGCCGGGATCCGCGCCCTTCAGATGACCTCCTCGCACAC
>JBKHDT010000078.1:0-9787 GCA_046541195.1 Halothiobacillaceae bacterium
AACCAGCTTGCCGGTCTCGGGGCTGGTGTAGCGGTAGAAGAACGTCTTGACGCCCGTCGTCCCACACGAGACACGGAGCCCACGATTGTCGCCTGCGTCAGAACGGTCCGGATCTCGAGGCTTCATTGTCTCGACTGTCCGGGCTGATAGGGGTTTGCTAATCTGACTTGCGGACTTGGTTCACTCCGCAACGAGCTAAAACTTCGGATCCCCTGAAAGCCGCATCATCGCTCGATTTGGGACCAAAAATGTAGGCTGCCGAACGGAAGAGTGCGCCGCCGCCCCGCAACCTACACTTTGACCTAGACTTTTTTCGGGAATGAGTGAAATGCGGTGGGCGCCAGTGGAACGCGCTGGGAAGCCACCCAGGAACAAAACCAAACCAAGACATACACTTACAAGACGGTATCGCGTTGAAACCGAAAGCAAAAAAAACCGACCATACCCCCATGATGCAGCAGTACCTGCGCATCAAGGCCGAGCACCCCGAGGTGCTGCTGTTCTACCGGATGGGGGACTTCTACGAGCTCTTCTACGAGGACGCCCGGAAGGCGGCGCGCCTGATCGACCTGACGCTCACCCATCGTGGCCAGTCGGCCGGGCAGCCGATCCCGATGGCCGGCGTGCCGGTGCATGCCTACGAGACCTATCTCGCGCGCCTGGTCCGGATGGGCGAGTCGGTTGTCATCTGCGAGCAGGTCGGCGACCCGGCCGCCAGCAAGGGCCCCGTAGAGCGCCAGGTGGTCCGGGTGGTCACGCCGGGCACGCTGACCGAGGACGCGCTGCTTGAGCAGCGCCGGGAAAACCGGCTGGTCGCCGTTCAGGTCACCGAGGTGGGTGTCGGCCTGGCTTCGGTCGAGCTGTCGACCGGCGACTTTGCCCTGTTCGCATCCGACGACCCGGGCGGCTTGCGCGCCGAACTTGCACGACTGGACCCGGCGGAAATCCTGACACCGGAAGACGCCACGCCCGTGACCGACCCGGGCGAAAGCCGCCCCGTCCGTCCCCGGCCGGTCTGGCATTTCGACCCGGACTCGGCGGCGGACACGCTCAAAAGCCAGTTCGGCGTCCGGGATCTGGCCGGGTTCGGGCTGGAAAATCCCGAAGGCGCGCAGCGGCTCGCCCTCGGAGCCGCCGGCGCCCTGCTCCAGTATGTCAAGGAAACCCAGCGCTCCGCCCTGCCCCACCTGACCGGCATGCGGCTCGAGCGCCGGGAGGAAGCCCTGCAGATCGATGCCGCCACGCGGCGCAACCTCGAACTGTTCACCGCAAACTCCGGCGAGAGCAGGCATACGCTGGTCGGCCTGCTCGATCGCTGCCGCTGCCCGATGGGCGGACGCATGCTGCGCCGCTGGATCGGTCGCCCGCTGCGCGATCAGGCAGTGCTGGCGGCGCGCGCCCAGTGCATCGAGCATCTGGTGGGTGCAGGCACGATCGGGTCCATCCAGGATGCGCTGCAGGGCATCGGCGACCTCGAACGGATACTCACGCGGATCGCACTGGGCAGTGCCCGCCCCCGGGACCTGGTTGCCCTGCGCTCGGCGCTGGCCGCGCTGCCGACACTTCGGAATACAATCAGTGCGGACGAGCCGACCCTGGGGCGTCTGCACATGGCCCTCGCCGATCGCCCGCACACCCTGGCGCTGCTTCAGGGCGCGCTTGTTGACGAGCCGCCGGTCCTGGTGCGCGACGGTGGTGTAATCGCCGCCGGCCACGACGACACACTGGACGAACTGCGCCTGCTTTCGGAAAACGCGGACCAGTTTCTCGCCGACCTGGAAACCCGGGAACGCGAACGCACCGGCATCGGCACCCTGAAGGTGGCCTACAACCGGGTGCACGGCTTTTACATCGAGGTCGGCCGCAGCCATGCCGAACGCGTCCCGACCGAGTACGTCCGGCGCCAGACGCTCAAGGCCAGCGAGCGGTATGTCACGCCCGAGCTCAAGTCATTCGAGGACCAGGTTCTTTCTGCCCGCGAGCGGGCCCTGGCCCGGGAAAAGCTGCTCTACGAACAGCTTTTGCAGGACCTGCACACGGAGCACGAGGACCTGAAACAGGTGGCAGGCGCTCTGGCGGAACTCGACGTGCTGACCGCACTGGCCGCCTGCGCCCGGGACGGCAACTGGTGCCGACCGGTGCTGACCGACCGCCCGGTCCTGCAGATCCACGAGGGCAGGCATCCGGTCGTCGAGGCCGCGATGCGCGAGGAGGCCCTGGGCCAGCACTTCACGGCCAACGACCTGTCCCTGGACGAGCAGACCCGAATGCTGATCGTCACCGGGCCCAACATGGGCGGCAAGTCGACCTACATGCGGCAGACCGCGCTGATCGTGCTGCTGGCGCATATCGGCAGCCACGTGCCGGCGCGCGAAGCGCTCATTGGGCCGGTGGACCGGATTTTCACCCGCATCGGCGCTTCCGACGATCTGGCCTCCGGACGATCGACCTTCATGGTCGAAATGACCGAAGCCGCGGACATCCTGAACAATGCCAGCGCCTGCTCGCTGGTTCTGATGGATGAGATCGGCCGCGGCACCAGCACGTTCGACGGCCTGGCGCTCGCCTGGGCGACCGCCGAACACCTGGCCCGACAAACCCGGGCCTTCACCCTCTTTGCCACGCACTACTTCGAGATCACCGCCCTGGCCGATCGAATCGAGGGCTGCCGCAACGTGCATCTGGACGCGGTCGAGCACGATGAGCGGCTGGTCTTCATGCATCGGGTCAGACCTGGGCCGGCGAGCCAGAGCTATGGAATCCGTGTCGCCCAGATGGCCGGCGTGCCGCGAGCGGTGGTCGAGCAGGCAAGGCGAAAGCTCGCCCGACTCGAGCGCGAGAACCGCGGACAGGGTCCGCAGCTTGATCTGTTCGCGGACCTGCCTGAGCCGGAACCTGCGCGGGTTCATCCGCTGCTTGCAGATCTTGAGCAACTCGACCCGGACGCACTCTCTCCCCGCCAGGCGCTGGAGTGGCTGTACCGGGCGAAGGCACGGCTGGACGAGGACGATCCGGTCGCCGACAAGTGACACCGGACCGGTGCGCCGAGCATCTTCCCAAGCGCAGATCGGGCAGCCAGCCGATCCAGTCGCCATCACCTCGGCATCCGCTTGATCCGGCCAGAGCTGCACCCACGCAGACCTGGCCGCGCCGGGCGCCGGTCAGCCAGTCGCGAGGCACGGGGCCGGCATGGTCGGCCCATGCGTTGCGCCACGAAGCCCGAAAGGGCCTGGTGCAGGATTTGCCCCGGGCTGCACGCTTTTCGCCGCGAATCCAGACTCTTAATCAGCGCGTTGGGATTTGCTTATATTCTGAAATATTTCAATGGCCCCCTAAAATCTTTTGGCCAACCAGCCGCCGGGCTTCTGCTATGTTGCTTTGTGCCGCGTCAACGACCCGTCCCGAAAATGACGGGACAGCGGGCGCGAGCCGGTCATAAAGAAAAAATTCGGGAATGCAGTCCCGAAGTGGCAACGACAGTGTGGGAGTCATGCAGATGAGCAAGTTTTTCAAGCGGTCGCTTCTGGCCGTCTCGGTCGCCAGCGGTCTGGTCATGGCGAGCACCGCCCATGCCACCCATGGCATGAACATGGACTCGTACGGCGCGATTGCCGGCGGCATGGGCGGTGCAGCGATGGCCAGCAACGTCGGCAACTCCGCCGTCATGAACAATCCGGCCACCCTCGGAATGAACAAAGACGGCAACGTGATTGGCCTCGGCTACACGCTCATGGCGCCACGAGTCTGGGCCGAAACCCCCCAGGGCATGCGCAGCGACAGCAAGGGCCGCTGGTATCACATGCCCTCGGCTTCCTACATCCGCACGCAGGGCCAGTTCAGCTTCGGTGCCGCAGTCATGGCCCAGGGCGGCATGGGCACGGACTACGGCAGCGGCTCGGCGGCATTCGCCGGAGGCTGCGCCGCCAGCACCATGACGATGGGCCAGTGCGTACCGACCATGATGTCCGGCCAGGACATCCGCTCCGAACTGAGCGTCGGGCGCATGATGTTTCCGCTGGCCTACAAGGTCAACGACAAGGTCTCCCTGGCCGCCCAGCTGGACGTGGTCTGGGCCGGCCTGGACCTGCGCATGGACATCGATGGCAACACCTTCGGCATGATGGCCTTCCCGGATGGCGGGACGCCCGGCGTGGGCTCGGCCAGCGGCAGCATGGTGGACGGCTTCAAGATGATGATGGGCCAGGGTGCCATCGAGGACGTCAACTACGCGCGCTTCGACTTTTCCAACGACAGCCGCTTCACGGGCGATGCCAGCTCCGCCGGCCTGGGGGGCAAACTTGGCATCGTGGTTCAGCCGACCGACCGGGTCACGCTCGGTGCGACCTATCACATGAAAACGAATCTCGGCGACATGAAGACCGGCGGGGCCAATGTTTCCTTCGCGGGCACCGGCGCCTTCTTTGACCAGATGCTTCCGCCGGAAGCCGGGGGCGTGGCCACCCTGACCGGCGACATCCGCATTCGTGACTTCCAGTGGCCGGAAACCTTCGCCGTCGGGATCGCGGTTCAGGCGACCGACCGGCTCCGGCTCGCGGCGGACATCAAGCGCCTGAACTGGTCGAAGGTCATGGACACCTTCGACATGAGCTTCACGGCCGCCAACACGCCGGCCAACGGCTCCTTCGCCGGCGCGCAGATGGATGCCTCACTGGATCAGGACTGGGATGACCAGACGGTGTTCGCCATCGGGGGCGCCTACCAGCTCAACGACCAGTGGATCGTCCGGGCCGGCGCGAACTTCAGCAGCAACCCGATCCCGGACGGCACGGTCAACCCGCTGTTCCCGGCGATCACCGAGCAGCACTACAGCGCCGGTTTCACCTACCGCATCAATCCCCGCAGCGCGCTGCACGGTGCAATCACCTATGCCCCCCGCGTGACGGTCACCAACACCGGTCCGTCACTGAACGGCATGAAGATGAGCCACGCGCAGACCCTGCTCCGTGTAAACTACGGCTATCGTTTCTGATCCCGAGGCAGTGCCCGGCGCACGCTGACCGGGCCACCGAAACCACCAAGCCACGGCCATCCCCGGCACACCGCCGGGGATTCCGTGGTTTTGCTTGTTGCGGGGCCATCGAGCAGCCAAGATGGCACGCAGGGCAATTGCCCGAAGCAACGCTCGAGAACCGATCCCAGGAGGTATCAAGCCATGGCATTCGTGGTGACCGAGAACTGCATCAAGTGCAAGTACACCGACTGCGTGGACGTCTGCCCTGTCGATTGTTTCCACGAGGGGCCGAACTTTCTGGTCATCGACCCGGACGAGTGCATCGACTGTGCGCTCTGCGAACCCGAATGCCCGGCCGAGGCGATTTACGCCGAGGATGACCTTCCGGCGGACCAGTTGGAATTTGTTGAGATCAACGCTGAACTGGCCGCACAGTGGCCGGTGATCACCGCCAGCAAGGACCCGCTGCCGGACGCCGCCGAATGGGATGGCGTCGAGGGCAAGCGGGACAGGCTGGAGCGCTGAGCAGCGAACGGCTTGCATGGCGCGAATCCCGGAGCGGTTTATCGAGGAAGTCCTGGCCCGCACGGACATCGTGGAGGTCATTGGCCAGCGCGTGCCCCTGAAAAAGAAGGGACACGAGTTTGCGGCCTGCTGCCCCTTCCACGAGGAAAAAACGCCTTCCTTCTATGTCTCGCCGGCCAAGCAGTTCTACCACTGCTTCGGCTGCGGGGCGCATGGCAACGCCCTGGGCTTCCTGCTCGAACATGACCGCATGGACTTTCGCGACGCGGTGGTCGAACTGGCCGGCCGGCTGGGCATGTCCATTCCCGAGGAGGACGGCCCGGACCCGCACGAGCAGCTGCGGCCGCTCTGGGCCGTGCTTGAACGCGCCGCGAACTTCTATCGCAAGCAGCTTGAACGGCACCCGCCGGCCCAACGCTACCTGGAGGCGCGCGGCGTCAATCCGGACACCGCGGAGCAGTTCATGATCGGCTGGGCCCCGCCGGGAAACCGCTTGACTGCCGCCATCGCAGACGATCCGCAAGGGCGCCGCCAGGCGCTGGACGCCGGACTGCTGGGTGAAAGGGACGACGGGCAGACATACGATCGCTTCCGCGATCGGCTGATGTTTCCCATCCGTGACCGGCGCGGTCGTTTCATCGGCTTTGGCGGGCGCCTGCTCGGTCCGGGCGAGCCCAAGTATCTCAACAGCCCGGAAACCCCCGTATTCCAGAAGCGGCGCAATATCTACGGGCTGCACGAATCCTGGCGCCACGACGCCCGTCCGCCCAGACTGGTCATCGTCGAAGGCTACATGGACGTGATCATGATGGCCCAGGCCGGGATCCACAACGTGGTGGCCACTCTCGGCACCGCGACCACCGAGGCCCAGATCGCGCAGCTGTACCGCAATACCGCGAACCTGGTGTTCTGCTTCGACGGCGACCGGGCCGGCCGCAAGGCGGCATTGCGCGCGCTGGAAGCGACGCTCCCCCAACTCGAATCGGGGCGTGACCTGCGGGTCCTGTTCCTGCCCGAGGGTGAGGACCCGGACAGTTTCGTGCGCGGGCACGGCCACGACGGCATGCAGCGTCTGCTCGACGAGCAAGCACTCAGCCTCGACCAGTTTCTCTGGCAAGTCGTTCGGGAACGCCACCCCGGCAACGACACGCCCAGCCAGGCGCGCCGCCACGAGGACCTGCTCGAACTGGTCCGCAAGATCCCGCGCGACAGCCCGACCCGCATGTTGCTGGAGCGCCGGCTTCGGGAAGCATTCGGCATGGCACGCCGACACTCCCCGGGCAGGCCGCCGCCACCGATACGCCAGAAGCAACCCCCGCCCCGAAAGGTGGCCGACAGTCTCGATCTGGTCTGCGCCATCTGGCTGCGTCATCCCGAACTGGCCGAACGCCATGTCCCGGATCCTGCGCTGGCCGACTCCCGAGAGGCCGGCTTTCTCGAACCCCTGCGCAACTTCTGTGTGCAGGGGCAGTCGCAGGATGCCTGGCGCCAGATCACCGATCCGGACCGGCTTGAGCGGGTCCGAAGCCTGCGCATCCCCGGCCTGGAAGATCCCGAGCAGGCCGAGGCCATGCTTCGGGATGCACTGAATCGTGCCCTGGCCCGGACGCTGGATCGCCAGCGGCGCGCCGAACTGTTCCAGCGCCTCCGGCAACACGGGACCCCAGCGCCAACTCGTGGAGACCCAAACGGCGAAGCCTGAAAATCGGATGGCAAAAATCCGAACCCAGGCTATAATGACGGGTTCCGGTTTTTAAATTGCCCAAAGAATCGTGCAGATAAATTCCATGCAAGAAGACCAGCAAGCCAGCCTCAAGCAACTGATCGCCCGCGGCAAGGAACAGAACTACCTGACCTATGCCGAGATCAATGACCACCTGCCCGAGACGCTGGTGGACGCCGAACAGATCGAAGACATCATCGGCATGATCAACGACATGGGGATCGCCGTGTACGAGAGTCCGCCGGACGGCGACGAACTCGTGCTCTCGGACGAGTCCCGCGTCGGCAACGACGACGACACGGCCACCGAGGAAGCCGTGGCGGTACTCGCCTCCCAGGTCGATGCGGAATTTGGCCGCACCACCGACCCGGTGCGCATGTACATGCGCGAGATGGGCACGGTCGAGCTCCTGACACGCCAGGGCGAGATCGAGATTGCCAAGCGGATCGAGGAAGGCCTGCGCGAAGTAACCATCGCCATGGCGGACTTCCCGCCGACCTGTCGGATGCTTCTGGCCGAATATGCCCGCGTCGAGGCGGGCGAGGTGCGTCTCAACGACGTGATCGTCGGTTTCAACCATCCGCCCGAGGAAGACCTGCCGGAAAGTGAAACCGCAGAAGCCCCGGTCGTCCCGGCAAAGAAGGCATCGGACGAAGACGACGAGGACGAGGCGCCGGACAACAGCATCGATCCCGAGGAAGTCCGTGCCCGCGTGATGGCGCTCAAAGATCTCGTGGAGCGTCGCGAGGACGGCGCAGAAGTACGCGAAGCGCTTGCAAGCCAGCTCGCCGAACTCAAGCTCAACCCCAACCTCAACGAACGTCTGGTCGGCCAGCTGCGTGGCACGGTCAACCGGGTGCGCAATCTTGAACGTCAGGTTCTCGCCGCGGCCGTCAACCGGGGGGGATGGTCCCGGGCGCGCTTCATCGAAACCTTCCCGGGTCAGGAAACCGGCAACAAGTGGCTCAAGGCGGCCGAGAAGGAAGCCGGAGAGGAACTGCGTGCCGAGCTGCCCGAGATCCAGCGCCTGCAGAAGCGGCTCGCCAACGTCGAACGCGACTGCGGCATGAATGTCCAGCAGATCAAGGAAGTCAACCGTCGGGTGACCCTTGGCGAGGCCAAGGCACGCCGGGCCAAGAAGGAAATGATCGAGGCCAACCTGCGTCTCGTGATCTCGATTGCCAAGAAGTACACCAACCGCGGACTGCAGTTCCTCGACCTGATCCAGGAAGGCAACATCGGCCTGATGAAAGCGGTAGACAAGTTCGAATACCGCCGCGGCTACAAGTTCTCGACCTATGCGACCTGGTGGATCCGGCAGGCGATCACGCGCTCGATCGCCGACCAGGCCCGGACCATCCGCATTCCCGTGCACATGATCGAGACGATCAACAAGCTCAACCGCATCAGCCGCCAGATGCTTCAGGAAATGGGTCGCGACCCAACGCCCGAGGAACTGGCCATCCGCATGGAAATGCCGGAAGACAAGGTCCGCAAGGTCATGAAGATCGCCAAGGAACCGATCTCGATGGAAACGCCCATCGGCGAGGACGACGACTCCAACCTTGGGGATTTCATCGAGGACACCTCGGCCATTTCGCCGGTGGATGCGGCCACCAACGCCGGACTCTCCGAGGCGACGCGGGAAATCCTCGCCTCGCTGACCCCGCGCGAAGCCAAGGTGTTGCGGATGCGGTTTGGCATCGACATGAATACCGACCACACCCTCGAAGAAGTCGGCAAGCAGTTCGACGTCACCCGTGAGCGGATCCGCCAGATCGAGGCCAAAGCCCTGCGCAAGCTGCGCCACCCCACGCGCTCCGAGCGCCTGCGCAGCTTCATGGACCACGAAGCCAATACTGGCTAACATCCCTCGCTTGGAACGGGGCCGGAGCCGCCGCCGACCCCGCCGATCTTCTCTTTGGGCCTATAGCTCAGTTGGTCAGAGCAGTCGACTCATAATCGATTGGTCGCAGGTTCGAGCCCTGCTGGGCCCACCATTTAAAAGTCAATGCGTTAGCTCCCATTCTCCTTGGGCGTGTTCTCGCAGCCAAAAGCCCTTGGGACCCCTTTGGGCTCCCTTCAGAATCAATTCGCAGCTTTGCCTTGCGTCAGTCTCGGGCCGGCAAGGGGTTCGGGCGTGAAAGTCTGCCCACCATGACGAAACCTTGCGCCATCTCCATCGTGCGGACAGAAAAAACTGGCAGGATTACCGGGTTGTCTTATCGCGGGCAGGTGGGGGCAACCGGATGGGACGGCGCTTTGCCGGGTCGATTTCGGGCCTGCCCCGTCCCGGTCGACAGAGCGCACAGGGCGCGGCCTGTACTCTGTCTCGGTGGTGTCGTTTGCTCTGCATGTGCCTTCTTCATGGCCTAGTGGATCTCACAGGCACTGGATCGGAACGGGGGCGAGCACTCAGGACCGGGCGGGTCCGCACCGCGGCAAAATACAGGTAGCCCATTTGGCAGAAGATTACATGAAACCGAGCCGCCGCCCAGCAGCCCCGCTCGGCCATGGCCAGCTGCGCGACCGCGGGGGGCGCCTGATCCAAGTTGCCTGGCGCAGCG
>JBKHDT010000079.1:0-9679 GCA_046541195.1 Halothiobacillaceae bacterium
CATTCGGGCCATGGAGGGGGCGAGGCCCTATCCGTACCAGGAGCGCCTGGCGATTGAGGACTGGCCAGATATGGTCGATATCCCGACTGGATTGGGCAAGACCGCTGCGATCAGTCTGGCATGGTTATACAAGCGCGGCTGGCGGGCCGAAGGCAAACATGGGTCTACGGACGAGCAGACACCCAGGCGTCTTGTCTGGTGCCTGCCGATGCGCGTGCTGGTTGAACAGACTGAGACCAACCTGCGGAACTGGCTGGAACGACTGGGCGTCCTGGGGGAGCCCGGCGAGGTGGACAGGGTGGCCGTGCACGTTCTCATGGGCGGGGAGGTGGGCCTGCAGCGGGCCAGCTGGGCTGTCCACCCCGAACAGGACGCCGTTCTGATTGGCACGCAGGACATGCTCCTTTCCCGTGCGCTGATGCGCGGGTACGGCATGAGTCGCTACCAGTGGCCGGTGCATTACGGGGCGTTGCACAACGACGTGCTCTGGGTCTTCGACGAGGTCCAGCTGATGGGCCCGGCGCTGGCGACGACTACGCAGCTCGAGGCTTTCCGGCGCCGGCTTGGCGTGTTCCGGTGCAGTCGCAGCATCTGGTGTTCGGCCACACTGCAGCCTGACTGGCTTGCCACGGTGGACTTTCGGCCGGCAGTCGAGTCAGGGTTGTCGCGACTGGCACTCGACGACAATGATCGCCGTGAGCTCGCGGTAACACGCCGTACCCGCGCAGCAAAAACCATTTATCGGGCCGCTCCTGTTCTTGGGAAACTGGACAAGGCCACCGAGGCGGAATACATCCGGGAGCTGGCCAAGCAGATTCTCGAACACCACCAAACCGGGGAGCAGACCCTAGTCATTCTCAATCGCGTGGAACGTGCCCAGGCCCTGTTCGAGGCGTTGGCAAAATGGGACGATTCACCCGATCGTCTTCTCCTTCATGCCCGCTTTCGGCCGCACGAGCGTCGAGACATAGAATCCCGGTTGCGTCAGGCGCCAGCCGGTACCGGACGCATCGTGATCGCCACCCAGGCGGTGGAGGCGGGAGTAGATATCGACAGTCGGGTGATGTTTACCGAACTGGCGCCGTGGTCCTCGCTGGTGCAACGCTTTGGCCGCTGCAACCGGGGCGGCGATTTTGAACAGGCAACGATCTTCTGGATCGACCTGGACGAGACCGCCAGGGATGTTGCGCTTCCCTATGAGCCGACCCACCTCGGGCAGGCCCGTGAACGTCTTGCCGTGCTGGCGTCTGCCGCACCCGACGCATTGCCGGCCGTCGAGCGAGGACCGGAAACGCCGCATGTCCTGCGCCGACGTGACTTCCTGAACCTGTTCAACACCGATCCGGACCTCTCCGGCTTCGACATCGACGTTTCTCCCTATATCCGTGACACGGGCACGCCGCAGGTGCAGGTCTTCTGGCGCGACGTCCCGGCCGACCGATATCTGTACCAAGCCGAACCGTTTCGAGACGAACTCTGCCCGGCATCGTTGACGCAAATCCGGGCTCACCTTGCGCGCAGGTTCCCGGCAAACATCGCAGGGAGAATAAAACGGGAGCGCCCCTCGGCATGGCGGCTGGATCCCCTGGGTTCGGGTGAGGGCGCCCGATGGGAGCGGCTGCAAGGCCCCGAGGACATTCGACCCGGCCAGGTGCTTCTGCTAGCCACCGATGAGGGCGGTTACGATTCGCGGCTCGGCTTTCGGGCGGGGCTCCATGAACCCGTGGTTCCTGTCGGTCAACTGGCTGAGTCCGCCGCTGACGATGTCTATGCCAGCGACAACATGACGTGGATCGGTCGACGGGTGCCTCTGGCCGAACATCTCGACGATGTCACCGACGACGTGTGCAAACTTGGCCGTCTGCTGAATCTTGATCCAGACCTCCAACGCGTGCTCGAAACAGCCGCACGGTGGCACGACATCGGCAAGGCGCACGAGGCATTTCAGCGGGGCATCGGTGCCGATCCGGATGATCCCGATGGCCCCTGGGCAAAATCCGATGGCCGGGGGCGCCCCGATTACCACGTTCTGGACCCGGAGGGACGCAAGGCATCGCGCCGGTATTTCCGTCATGAACTGGTCTCCATGCTCGCCTGGCTTGAGCATGCCGATCCGACCGTAACGCCCGAAGAGCGAGATTTGGTTGCCTACTTGGTCGCGGCCCACCACGGACGGGTACGCATGGGGCTGCGGGCACTTCCCGGGGAGAACGAACCGCCGGATCACGACCGCTCATTTGCCCGCGGTGTCTGGGAAGGGGATCGACTGCCGGCACTGGATCTCGGCGGGGAAACCATACCGGAAACCCGCCTGCGACTGGACCTGATGCGCCTGGGTGTTGGGCCGCAGGGGCCATCCTGGAGCGAACGCACGCACCGACTGCTGGATGAACTGGGACCTTTCCGGCTGGCGTGGCTGGAAACCCTCCTGCGCATCGCCGACTGGCGGGCGAGTGCCCGCGAGGAACAAGGAGAAACATCATGACCTATCGAGTCGTGCTGGCCGGCTGCACACCGGTGCCGCTGGCCGCGTATCTCAAGGCCCTGGGCGTATTGCGGCTGGTGGCCGAACAGGCCGATCCCGATGCCCGGGGATACTGGGAAAACGAGCAGTTCGTGCTTGAAAGCCGTCTTGATGAAGCGGGGGTCGAGCGGTTTTTCCTCGAGGAGTACGAGCCGACGCCCGTGATTGCACCGTGGAATGGTGGCAGCGGCTTCTATCCAAAAGACAACAAGTCCGGGTTGGAGCCGATCGAGTTCGGAAAGGCCGCTCGATTCGGGCCGCTTCGGGAAGCGATCCGTATTGCGAGAACGGTAATCGACCGGCTGGGCCTCGAAGCCAGGCCGGAAGGAGAGGAAAAAAGAGGGCTTCTTAATCGCCTGCGAGGGTCGCTTGACGAACGGGCACTGACTTGGCTTGATGCCGCAGTGTTGATTGCCGAAGATAACCCTCGCTATCCCCCGTTGCTCGGTACGGGCGGCAATGATGGTCGTCTGGATTTCACCAACAACTTCATGCAACGGCTGGTGGCGTTGTTCGATCCTGCTACCGGCCAGCCGCTCGAGTCAAGTGACTCCCTGCTGCGAGAGTCCTTGCTGGATGCGCTCGTGTCCGGACTGGGAACAGAAGTCGTGGGCCAGTTTGCCCCCGGAAGTGCCGGCGGGGTCAACCAGACAACGGGCTTTGAAGCCAGGCCCCTTGTGAATCCATGGGATTTCGTCTTCATGTTGGAAGGAGCCGTCCTCTTCGCGGCTTCCGTGACGCGACGGCTCGGTAGCAGTACGCGTGGAGCGCTGAGCTATCCGTTTACCGTTCATGTTACGGCTGGGGGGGCAGGCGCCACGGCAATCGGTGATGAAGAAAATGCCCGGGCCGAGATGTGGATGCCGTTATGGTCCGCGCCGGTGGGCTTGCGTGAGCTGGATGTCATGCTTTCGGAGGGCCGCGTCACATTGGGTCGGGCTCCGGTGCGAGACGGGTTGGAATTCGCCCGTGCTGTTGCTCGCCTGGGAGTGGATCGTGGCATCGATGCCTTCCAGCGGTACGCCTTTCTTATGCGTTCCGGGAAGGCCTATTTCGCGACGCCGCTGAATCGAATCGATGTTGCACGCAATCCGGCCGCTGACCTGCTCGATGAGCTCGACCATGGCGGGTGGCTGTCGCGTTTCCGCGGTTTTGCCAGAAAGGAAGGCAGTCGACGAGTACTCTCGCTGCTGCGCAATCTCGAATCGGCCATCTTTCGTCTTGCACTCGCCCACAAGGAAACGGCTGAATCGACGCGACGGCTGTTGGTCGTGCTCGGCGAGATTACCCAGTATTTCGCCCGCAGCCCCGTTGCGCGCGAAGCGTGTCGACCGGTCCCCCGACTATCGCCGAGATGGGTGACGCAGGCCGAGCCGGGCGGCGGGCCCGAGTTCGCGTTGGCGGTGGCCCTTGCCGGCCTGCATGCCCGGCATGCCGGCAAGCAGGTCTACCTCATGCGCATGCACCTCGCCCCCATGAAAGATCAGGCGATATCCGCGTGGGACGAGCATGCCGTTCACCGGGTCACCTGGGGGCAGGGGTCGGTCGAAACCAACCTGGCGGCTGTCTTGAAACGTCGGTTGCTGGACGCCGATCGCAGCGATCTCGACGACCGTCCACTGGCCTTCCGCCGAACGGCGTCCTTGCCCCACGTGGCGGCCTGGCTGGCCGATGAACTGGATACCGCACGGCTCGATGCCTTGCTGCCCGGTTTGATGCTGGTCGACATTCCGGCCGGGCGGGTAGGGGATGACCTGTCGCCACGGCCCCTGCCTGCGGCCTACCGGCTGCTCAAGCCCTTCTTCACTACCGACTATCAATTGCACCGGACCGGTCTCTTGCCGTCGGACCGGCGACTGTCCATTCCGCCTGACATGCCGCGCCGCCTTCTTGCCGGGCAGATGGGTCACACGTTGCCCGGCGCCATCCGAAACCTGCGCGCGGCGGGCATTCCTGTCGACGTGACCAGCCCGGCGCCGGGGACTCGGGACGGGCGGCGGCTGCTTGCCGCGTTGATGGTGCCGATTTCCGATCACGACCTTCTCAGTCTGCTCCCGCGAGAGCGGGCGCAGGAAGACCGACAAGCCGGCTAAAAAGGAGCCCAGACTATGTCCTTGAATTTCGAATCGCTTCGTCAAACCCCCCGTCTGCTGATCGAGGCGGACCTGAAACCCGTTCAGGGCACGCGCTTTCAGCCCACCGGATTCCCGGACCTCGGGGCGGCGGAATATGCCGCGCCAAACGGAGATGGCCAGATGCTGCTGGTCGAATCTGCGCAGAGCATGGCCAACCGCCTTGAGGTGGTTTGCTGGGATGACCTGGAAGATGACTGGGTTCAGGCGTTGCGGGGCCTGCCGTTCGTGCGGGTTCGCGACGAGAAAGGGGATATTCTCACCAGTTCGGTGCTGGAAGCTCACCGACTCAATTCTCCGTACATCCTCGAAGGAAACGACAAGACGGTCCTGGACATGCTCAAGTCCGAACTTGCGGATCAGGAGCAGGGGCGCGTCGATCTGCGAAAGCTGGCCGCCACGCTGGTTCGTGTCGATACCAATGCCGCACTGCACGGAGTCTTTCTCGCCAAGAAGGAGCTGGCAGGTGGTCGGTTGCGCTTGCCGCGGGCGCTTTCCGGCTTTATCGAGGCCGAAGATGTCCGCGTGGCCCCCAGCGGCGGCGTCAAGATCGATACCGTCGATCCCAAGGGCGACACTTCCAAGGGGTTCGGCAATGTGCCCTACGCCCGGGATGAATACGTCGCGTCTGCCATCACGGCCTACTTCAATCTCGATCTGGCCCAGTTGCGTGCCTTCGGCCTGGGCGACACGGCCGAAACCCTCCTGATCGCCCTGTCCCTGTTCAAGGTTCGGCGCTTCCTGGAGACGGGCCTGCGGCTGCGTACCGCCTGCGACCTGGACTGCACCGGCGTGCGCGTGACGCGGCCCGAGTCCTTTGAAATGCCCAGCCTGACGGAACTCGAGCAGGCCATGCCCGGGCTCATCGAACAGGCGGCTTCAGAAAACTTCTTCAACGAGCCCCGTATCACCGAGATCACCTACAGGAAGTAGTCATGCTGGCGATAGCAATCCGATTTCCCGCCGGTCGCTACCACGCCACACCCTGGGGGCGGCACGTCAACGAGGCGGAGGTGGAGTGGCCCCCCTCGCCATGGCGGCTCTTGCGCGCCCTGATCGCGGTCTGGCACCGGAAAGGGGACGCCGGGCGGTTTCCGCAGTCCATGCTGGACACGACGATCGAGGCGCTGGCCGGGTCGTTGCCGCACTATCGGCTGCCGGAGGGTGCGGCCGCGCACACCCGGCACTACATGCCGCAGGGCAACATCAAGAATGGCCGCATGGACACCTCCTTGATCTTCGACGCTTTCGTTCGCGTCAAGCCTTCCGATGATCTGATCATCGGCTGGCCGGATATCGAGTTCGACGAGGAGCAGCGCGACTTGCTGGCGCATCTGCTCGATCGTCTTGGTTTTCTCGGGCGGGCCGACGGCTGGGCGGAGGCCCGGCTGCTAGATGACTGGAGCGGCGAGTTCAATTGCTGGCCATCGGAGCTGTCCGTCGATACGGAAACCGGCGAGGTGTTCGAGCCGATCCGACTGCTGGCGCCCGTTTGCGCTAGCGAGTATGGCGACTGGCGCGAGCGGATGGTGGCGGAGCACGACCTGGGTGCGAAAAGACTCAAGAAGCCGCAGAAGAACCTGCTGGCGACGTTGCCGGAACGTCTTGCCGATGCGCTGCGGCTGGAGACCGGTGCCGTTCAGCAGGCCGGCTGGAGCCGGGCGCCGGGTTCCCGGTTCATCACCTACCAGCGGCCCGGGGCGGCATTTCGGCCGAACAAGCGTATGCCGGTTCGACGTTCTGGTAAGCAGGTGACCACCGTGCGACTGGCCCTCTCGGGCAAGCCGCTGCCCCGAATCGAGGATGCCGTGAAGATCGGGGAAACCGTCCGCATGGCAGCCGTACGGGCCGCCCGGGACGATGTCTCGTGGGTGCTTTCCGGCCACGGCATGCCCGGCAACAATCGTCATGGTCATGCCTTCTATTTGCCGGAAGACGCCGATGGAGACGGCCATGTCGACCATGTTCTGATTCATGCGCCAGCCGGTCTTGAAACCCGCGCGCTCGCGGCGTTGGATCGCATACGCACGTTGTGGCGGGGTCAGGAAGGCGAGTGGTCAGTGATGTGTGAGGGGTACGGTGCCGCTGGCGACTGGCCGGAATCGGTATATACGGGCGCTGGACGGGCGTGGGTGTCGGTGACCCCTTACCTGCACCCCTGGTTTCGCAAGAAGGGCTTTGGCATCGAAGAGCAAATCGGTCGGGAATGCCGGGAACGCGGGTTACCCGAACCGTTGTTGATTGAGTCATTGCCGGCGATTGAGGTACATGGGCGAGACCGGCGTCCTGTCCATTTCCACCGCTTCCGCAGCAAGCGAGGGCTCAGGCAACCCGATCGCCAGGGAGGATTCTGGCGGCTGACCTTTCCCGAGCTCTTGGAAGGCCCGCTGGCGCTTGGTTTCGGCGCACATTTCGGTCTGGGACTGTTCCGGCCCGACAAGTGAATCGGCTAGAGGTCAGGGTCCCGTATGGCTGGAAGGATCACTCAAGCCCAGTACGGCAGTGAGGCTGGTTTTGACAGCCCGCTTTCCCTCCGAACTCAGGGTGGTGATTGGCCCCTCGGTAAATTGTCCTCGGTCAATCGCGCGTGGGTGATCAATCACCACCTGGCAGTCCTTTGGCAAACAGTCCCGGGCGGGGGAGGGGAATCCGCCATACCTGCAGGGCAGGGTATACCTGCGTGGTCAGCGGCAGCACGATGATCGTCGCCTCTTCGACGGTCAGCAGTTCGTTGGCTCGCATGACCACCACGGGGCGTGTCTTCCCGATTTCCATGCCGCGATTTGGGTTGAGCCGGGCAATCCACGCTTCGCCCCGCCGCATCACCGCCACCACTGGCCGCTGTCGCCCTTATTGTCGGCGGGTTCGGCGTCCTGTTCAGCTTCGTCGAGCAGGTCCCGAGATTCGCGGCGCACGGTGTCGATCCCGTAAGCGGTTCGGGCCTCCGTGACCAGTTTTTGCATGAAGCGCTCGTGCTCCCGGTGCGCGAGGTACTGCTCGATTGCCTCGCGCACGATTTCCGAGCGAGGACGCTGCCCGAGCTGCGCCTCCCGACTCAGGCCCGTTTCGGTTACATCCGGCAGCCGGACACTGATGACAGTCATGTGCTCGATTCCGTATGACGATATGAATAACAAATGCCAGGACTAGCCGAACCTGTCGGCAAGTTGGTCCAATCCGTATTGTGATGTTGATGCGCGACATGGGCCGGGATCTGCAATCCACGGCTCCGTGATGTGATGGCGGCCTTCGAGGGAGGAGGATTATGGATATTGACGGCAATCCAAAGAGTGTGCAGGGATCGTTGCCACTTCCTTACCGCGTGACTGGGAGCGAGCCGCCGCTGCTGCCCGCGCGGATGGTGAACGAGTACGAATACTGTCCGCGTCTGGCTTATCTGGAATGGGTGCAGGTTGAATGGGACGGCAACGCGGACACCACCGAGGGCAGTTGGCACCATCGCCGGGTCGACGAACGCAAGGGCAGAATGCCTGTCAGCGAGGAACTGGGAGATCACGAACACCTGCATGCCCGCTCGGTGACCCTGTCTTCGGAACGACTCGGACTGATCGCCCGGATCGACTTGATCGAGGTTCAGGACGGCCGCGTCGTGCCAGTCGACTACAAGCGCGGCAAGCGGCCGCACGTTCCCAAAGGCGCCTACGCGCCCGAGCGGGTGCAGTTGTGCGTGCAAGGCCTGATCCTGGAGGAAAATGGCTATCGTTGCGACGAAGGGGTGCTGTATTTCGTGGGGAGCCGCGAACGGGTGGCCGTAACCTTCGATGATGACCTGCGCGACGCAACCGCCCGCGCAGTAGACGGTCTGCGCCTGGTGGCAGCCGGTGGGCAGGTACCGCCACCGCTGGAAGACAGTCCCAAGTGTCCGCGCTGCTCGCTGGTGGGCATTTGCCTGCCGGACGAGGTGCAGTTCCTGCGTAATGGCGAGCAATCACCTCGACCGTTGGCAGTGCGGCGCGCCGACGCGTTGCCGCTGCATGTCCAGGCCAACCGCGCCAAGATTTGCAAGCGCGGCGAGAACCTGATCATCGAATCCGGCGACGACCCCGATCACCCCGAGACCCGCAGCGTGCGGCTGGTCGACGTCTCGCAGGTCGTGCTGATGGGCAATGTCTACGTCACCACGCCGACGCTGCACGAGTTGATGCGCCGGGAAATTCCGGTCTGCTGGTACTCTTGGGGCGGCTGGTTCCTCGGCCACACCCAAGGCATGGGCCACAAGAACGTGGAAGTACGCACAGCGCAATACCGCGCCAGCTTCGATCCTGCTTTTTGCCTGCGGTTGGCCAAGGCACTGGTGCGCGCCAAGATCCACAACGCGCGTACCTTCATGCGTCGCAACTGGCGTGCGGATGACTCGCCCGATGAAATCTTGAAACGACTCAAGGAAGACCGTGACCGTGTCGCCCGTGTCGGGGATCTTGAGACTCTGCTCGGCATTGAGGGCACTGCTGCCCGGCGCTACTTCTCGCGTTTCGACGCGCTGATTCGCAAACCCGACGAAGGTGAGACCCTTCGTTTTGACTTTGATAAGCGCAGCCGCCGACCGCCCACCGATCCGGTCAATGCCTTGCTTTCCTTCGCCTACGCCGTACTCGCTCGAGCCTGGACCGTCACGCTGGCCACCGTCGGGCTGGATCCGTATCGGGGCTTTTACCACCAGCCTCGTTACGGCCGGCCCGCCCTGGCGCTCGATCTGATGGAATCCTTCCGCCCACTGATCGCAGACTCCAGCGTCATTCAGGCACTGAACAACGGCGAAGTGCGGCCGGACGACTTTATCGAAGTCGCCGGAAGTGTCGCGTTGAAGCCTGCCGGTCGCAAGCGATTTCTTGGCGTGATCGAACGCCGCATGAGCCAGGAAGTAACCCATCCGTTGTTCGGCTACCGCGTGGAGTACCGACGACTCATGGAACTGCAAGCACGCCTGCTCACCCGCCACCTGCTCGGCGAGATCGACCACTACCCCGACTTCACCACCCGTTGAGCGGTTGGAGTGAACCCA
>JBKHDT010000080.1:0-9402 GCA_046541195.1 Halothiobacillaceae bacterium
ACGATGATCGGCTCGCCGTTGGCCGGCGAGAGGATGTTGTTCGACGACATCATCAGGGCACGGGCTTCAAGCTGGGCTTCAAGGCTCAGCGGCACATGAACGGCCATCTGGTCACCGTCAAAGTCGGCGTTGAAGGCGGTACAGACCAGGGGATGGAGCTGGATGGCCTTGCCCTCGATCAGAACCGGCTCGAAGGCCTGGATGCCGAGGCGGTGCAGGGTCGGGGCGCGGTTGAGCATCACCGGGTGTTCGCGGATGACTTCCTCGAGGATGTCCCAGACCTCGCCTTCCTCGCGCTCGACCAGCTTCTTGGCCGCCTTGATGGTCATGGCCAGGCCGCGCCGCTGCAGCTTGGAGAATATGAACGGCTTGAACAGCTCCAGCGCCATCTTCTTGGGCAGGCCGCACTCGTGCAGCTTGAGGGTCGGGCCAACGACGATGACCGAACGCCCGGAATAGTCGACCCGCTTGCCGAGCAGGTTCTGGCGGAAGCGGCCCTGCTTGCCCTTGATCATGTCGGCCAGGGATTTCAGCGGGCGCTTGTTGGTACCAGTGATGGCCCGACCGCGGCGACCGTTGTCGAGCAGTGCGTCGACCGATTCCTGCAGCATGCGCTTTTCGTTGCGCACGATGATGTCCGGTGCACTGAGATCGAGCAGCCGGCGCAGGCGGTTGTTGCGGTTGATCACGCGACGGTACAGATCGTTGAGATCGGAGGTTGCAAAGCGACCACCATCCAGTGGCACCAGCGGGCGCAGGTCGGGTGGCAGCACCGGCAGGATAGTCAGGATCATGTACTCCGGGCGGTTGCCGGAGTCGATGAACGCCTCCATCAGCTTGATCCGCTTGGTCAGACGCTTGATCTTTGTCTCGGAGTTGGTCGCGGCGATTTCCTCGCGCAGCCGGGCCAGTTCGGGGGCCAGCTCGATGTTCTTGAGCAGTTCGTAGACCGCCTCGGCACCCATCCGGGCGTCGAACTCGTCACCGTATTCCTCGACCGCCTCGAAATACTGCTCATCAGTCAGCAGCTGACCGCGCTCCAGCGGCGTCATGCCGGGATCAAGCACGAGGTAGGATTCAAAATACAGAATCCGCTCGATGTCGCGCAGGGTCATGTCGAGCATCAACCCGATGCGGCTGGGCAGGGACTTCAGAAACCAGATGTGAGCGACCGGCGAGGCCAGTTCAATGTGCCCCATGCGCTCGCGCCGGACCTTGGTCAGGGTGACCTCGGTGCCGCACTTCTCGCATTTCACACCGCGGTGCTTCATCCGCTTGTACTTGCCGCACAGGCACTCGTAGTCCTTGATCGGACCGAAGATGGCGGCACAGAACAGCCCTTCGCGCTCGGGCTTGAAGGTCCGGTAGTTGATCGTCTCGGGCTTCTTGACCTCACCGAACGACCACGACTTGATCAGCTCGGGAGGAGCCAGGCCGATTCGAATGGAATCGAAATCGGTAATCTGGTGCTGCCGCTTGTATAGATTGAACAGGTCACGCATGTTCTTTAACTCCTCCTGAGATCAGGACTCTTCGAGTTCGATGTTGATGCCGAGCGAGCGGATTTCCTTGACCAGCACGTTGAACGATTCGGGCATGCCGGCCACCATCTGGTTGTTGCCGTCGACGATCGACTTGTACATCTGGTTACGGCCCTGCACGTCATCGGACTTGACGGTCAGCATTTCCTGCAGGGTGTAGGCTGCGCCGTACGCTTCCAGCGCCCAGACCTCCATTTCGCCGAAGCGCTGACCACCGAACTGGGCCTTGCCACCCAGTGGCTGCTGGGTCACCAGACTGTACGGACCGGTCGAACGGGCATGCATCTTGTCGTCGACTAAGTGGTTGAGCTTGAGCATGTACATGTAGCCCACTGTGACCGGCCGATCAAACGCATCGCCGGTGCGACCGTCATACAACGTAGTCTGGCCGGACTCCGGCAGGTCGGCCATCCTCAGCAGTTTCTTGATGTCCTGCTCGTCGGCACCGTCGAAGACCGGCGTGCCCATCGGCACACCGCCAGTCAGGTTGCGCGCCATCTCGTCGACTTCTTCGTCGCTGAACTGGCTCATGTCAACACGACCGTCCTGGTCGGAGTTGTAGATCTCGCCGATGAACTGGCGGATTTCCTCGGACTTGCGGTTTTCCTCCAGCATGGTCTCGATCTTGCGCCCGAGGCCGCGCGCGGCCCAGCCCAGATGGGTTTCCAGCACCTGGCCGATATTCATGCGCGACGGCACACCCAGCGGATTGAGCACGATATCGACCGGCACCCCGTCAGCGGTAAACGGCATGTCCTCGGTCGGGACAATGGTCGAGATCACGCCCTTGTTGCCGTGCCGGCCGGCCATCTTGTCGCCGGGCTGCATGCGCCGCTTGACCGCCAGGTAGACCTTGACCATCTTGAGCACGCCCGGCGCCAGGTCATCACCCCGGGTGATCTTGGCCTTTTTCTCCTCGAAGCGCTTGTCGAACAGCTTGCGCTGCTTTTCGATCTGGCGACTGGCGCGCTCGAGCAGGTCCTGGGCATCCTCGTTGCGCATCCGCAGCTTGAACCAGTCGTCACGCTTGAGATCCTTGAGGTAGGTCTTGCTGACCTTGTCCCCCTTCTTGATCCCGGCCGGACCCTTGTCGGCCACCTTGCCCACCAGGACCGACTCCAGGCGCGCATAGATGGCGTCTTCCATGATGCGCAGCTGGTCGTCGAGGTCCTTGCGCACCTGGCGGATCTCGTCTTTTTCGATCGAGATGGCCCGCGCATCCTTGTCGACGCCCTCGCGGGTGAAGACCTGGACGTCGATGACCGTGCCGTCCATGCCGGTCGGCACGCGCAGGCTGGTGTCCTTGACGTCGGAGGCCTTCTCGCCGAAGATCGCGCGCAGCAGCTTTTCTTCCGGGGTCAGCTGGGTCTCACCCTTCGGGGTGACCTTGCCGACCAGGATGTCGCCGGCATTGACCTCGGCGCCGATGAACACGATCCCGGACTCGTCGAGCTTGTTGAGGGTGGATTCACCGACATTGGGAATGTCGGCGGAGATTTCCTCGGTGCCGAGCTTGGTATCGCGGGCGACACAGGTCAGCTCCTCGATGTGGATCGAAGTGAAGCGGTCTTCCTGGACCACCCGCTCCGAGATCAGGATGGAGTCCTCGAAGTTGTACCCATTCCACGGCATGAAGGCGACCAGCATGTTCTGGCCCAGGGCCAGTTCGCCGAGATCGGTCGACGGACCATCGGCGAGCACGTCGCGTTTGGCAACGACGTCGCCAACCTTGACCAGCGGGCGCTGGTTCATGCAGGTGTTCTGGTTGGAGCGGGTGTACTTGATCAGGTTGTAGATGTCCACCCCCGGATCATCCTCGCCGACCTCGTCTTCGTTGGCCCGGACGACGATACGGCCGGCATCGACCTGGTCGACGACCCCGCCACGCAGGGCAACGGTGGTCACCCCGGAGTCAGTCGCGACCACGCGTTCCATTCCTGTCCCCACCAGCGGCTTGTCGACCCGCAGCGTGGGCACGGCCTGGCGCTGCATGTTCGAGCCCATCAGGGCGCGGTTGGCATCATCGTGCTCGAGGAACGGCACCAGCGAGGCAGCGACCGAGACGATCTGGCGCGGCGAGACGTCCATGTACTCGATGTCGTTGGGCTGCTGCAGGGCGAATTCACCCAGGTGACGGCAGGGAATCAGCTCGTCGACGAAACGCTTGTTCTCATCGAGATCGGCGTTGGCCTGGGCGATGACGTACTCGCCCTCCTCGATCGCGGAGAGATACTCGACCTCGTCGGTGACCTGGCCATCGCGCACCCGCCGGTAGGCGGTCTCGAGGAAGCCGTACTGGTTGGTCCGGCTATAGCAGGCCAGCGAATTGATCAGGCCGATGTTCGGGCCTTCCGGGGTCTCGATCGGGCACAACCGGCCGTAATGGGTCGGATGAACGTCACGGACCTCGAACCCGGCCCGCTCACGGGTCAGGCCGCCCGGGCCCAGAGCAGAGACGCGACGCTTGTGGGTGACTTCCGACAGCGGGTTGTTCTGATCCATGAACTGCGAGAGCTGCGAGGAACCGAAGAACTCCTTGACCGCGGCGGCCACCGGCTTGGCGTTGATCAGATCCTGCGGGGCCAGGCCTTCGCTTTCGGCCACGCTCAGTCGCTCACGCACCGCACGTTCGACCCGAACCAGGCCGATCCGGAAGACGTTTTCGGCCATCTCGCCGACCGAGCGCACGCGCCGGTTGCCAAGATGATCGATGTCATCGACGGTGCCGTTGCCGTTACGGATATCGATCAGCACCTTGAGAACGGCCAGGATATCCTCACGGTCGAGCACGCCCTCACCGGTGATCTCCTTGCGACCGACCCGGCGGTTGAACTTCATCCGGCCAACCGCAGACAGGTCGTAGCGCTCGGCGGTAAAGAACAGGTTCTTGAACAGGTTCTGGGCCGCTTCCTTGGTCGGCGGCTCGCCGGGGCGCATCATCTTGTAGATTTCCCACAGCGCCTCGAGCTCGCTGCTGGTCGGGTCGATGCGCAGGGTGTTGGAAATGTAGGGGCCCTGGTCCAGGTCATTGACATAGAGAATGTCGAACTTCTTGACCTTCGCCTCGCGCAGGGCGGCCAGCGCCTCGGGGGTGATTTCATCGTTGGCCCGGGCGACCAGCTCGCCGGTCTCGGTATCGACCACGTTGTGGGCCAGAATCTTGCCAATCAGGTAGTCATCGGGCACATCCAGCGTGGTGACGCCGGCCTCGCCGATCATCTTGACGTGGCGTGCGGTGATCCGGCGATCGCGCGCCACGATCACGTTGCCGTCCTTGTCGACGATATCGAACAGCGCATTCTCGCCGCGCAGGCGCTGCGGCACCAGGTCGATCTTGGCATCACCCTTGCGCAGCGTGACCCGGGTCTTTTCGAAGAAGAAGCCCAGGATCTCCTCTTCTTCCATGCCCAGGGCGCGCAGCAGAATGGTCACCGGCAGCTTGCGCCGGCGGTCGATGCGGGTGAATACACAATCCTTGGGATCGAACTCGAAATCCAGCCAGGAGCCGCGGTAGGGGATCACCCGGGCCGAGAACAGCAGCTTGCCCGAGGAGTGGGTCTTGCCGCGATCATGATCGAAGAACACACCGGGCGAGCGGTGCATCTGGTTGACGATCACCCGCTCGGTACCATTGACGATGAAGGTGCCGGTCTCGGTCATCAGCGGCAGGTCGCCCATGTAGACATCCTGCTCGATGACGTTCTTGACCTTCTTGTTGCGCGCCGGCGAATCCTTGTCGTAGATGACCAGGCGGACGGTCACCCGCAGGGGTGCGCCGTAGCTCATGCCGCGCAGCTTGCACTCGGTCACGTCGAACTCGGGCTCGCCCAGACGGTAGCTCACGTACTCCAGGGCGGCGTTGCCCGAATAACTCTGGATCGGGAAGACCGAGGACAATGCCCCGTGCAGCCCGATTTCGCGGCGGTCCTTCTCGGCCACGTCGACCTGCAGGAACTGCCTGTAGGAATCGATCTGGGTCGAGAGCAGGAACGGAACCTCAAGAACCTGCGGGTGCTTGCCAAAGTCCTTGCGAATGCGCTTCTTTTCCGTGAAGGAGTAGCTCATGAGCGTCTTACCCACCTGATGTTGCAAACCGGCCGGGTCTGGTTACAATCATGGCCGAGGGACCCGGAATACGCCTCGGCGACTGGTATGGCTTTTGTCGACAACAGGCTCAGGCCGGGCAACCACGCGGGCTGCCCAGCCTGAACCATGCCGTCGAACCTGGAAAGCAACAGGCTTACTTGACCTCGACGGTCGCGCCTGCTTCTTCCAGCTGCTTCTTGATGTCTTCGGCTTCGTCCTTGGAAGCGCCTTCCTTGATCGGGGCCGGAGCACCTTCGACCAGGTCTTTGGCTTCCTTCAGTCCCAGGCCGGTGATCGCGCGCACGGCCTTGATCACGGAAACCTTGTTGGCACCAAAGCTGGCCAGGACTACGTCGAACTCGGTCTTTTCCTCGGCAGCTTCGGCTTCGCCACCACCGGCCGGACCGGCAGCAACAGCGACCGGTGCGGCAGCGGAAACACCAAACTTCTCTTCCATGGCTTCGATGAGGTCGACGACCTCCATGACGCTCATGTTGGAGATGGTTTCAAGAATGTCTTCTTTTGAAACGGCCATTTCTGTTGAACTCCTGCAATGTTGATGAGACGTTGGCATGTTGCCCATGCCGTGCGTCGTGATGTAATGACTTGGACTGACGAATCAGGCAGCTTGCTTGCTGTCGCGAACCGCGGCGATGGTTCTGACCAGCTTGGCGTGTGGCTCTGCGAGGGTCCGAACGAACTTCTCGATCGGTGCCTTCATGACACCCATCAGAATGGCAATCGCCTGATCCCGCGTTGGCAGACTGGACAGACGCTCCAGTTCGCTTTCGTCATACAGCTTGGCTCCTACCGAAACCAGCTTGGGAATCAGACGATCATTGTCCTTGGCAAAACTCTTGACCAGCCTGGCCGCCGCGCCCGGGTCCTCGATCGAGAACGCGAACAACAGCGGTCCGGTCAACTGCCCGGACATGCATTCGAAGTCGGTACCCTCAACGGCACGACGCACCAGCGTGTTCTTGGCCACCTTCAGGTAAACGCCTTCCTTGCGCGCTTTCGAGCGCAATTCCGTCATCTGCCCGACGGTGATACCGCGATACTCGGCAGCAACAGCAGCATGGGCGGTTCTGGCCACCTCGGCCACTTCAGCCACAACTGCCTTTTTCTGCTCAAGTGTGAGCGCCATTGGCTACCTCCGTTGAGATTAAACAGCCCCGAGTGCTGACTGCTCTTACCATTTCCGGCACCGGCCAACTGGCGAGTACCGGACCCATTGGTGGCCGTTTCATGTAAATGATCGGGCAGCACCATCTGCGCGGGCGGTCGAAACCATTACCAGGCCGGCCATTGAAACAACCGGCTTGACCCGCGGTCTTGGACGGGCGCTCCTTCCGAAGCGTCGCCCTTGAGAAGAACTAAGGCTGTTAAAGCCCCAGACTCCCCGTATCCACCGTCACGCCAGGTCCCATCGTCGTGGACACCGCCACTTTCTTCAGGTACTGGCCCTTGGCTGCCGGTGGCTTGATCTTGACCAGCTCGTTGATCAGCGCAGTCAGGTTGCCCTTGAGCAACTCGGTCTCGAAGTCAGCCTTGCCGATCGTGCTGTGAATGATCCCGGCCTTGTCGGTCCGGAACTGCACCTGGCCGGCCTTGGCATTGCGGACAGCGGTTTCGACGTCCGTGGTCACCGTACCCACCTTGGGGTTGGGCATCAGGCCACGCGGGCCCAGAATCGTGCCCAAACGCCCGACCACGCGCATCGCGTCGGGGGTGGCAATGCAGACTTCGAAATCGATCTGGCCGCCCTTGATGGTTTCGGCCAGATCCTCGAAACCGACGATGTCGGCCCCGGCTGCCTGTGCCTTGTCGGCGTTTTCACCCTGGGCAAAAACGGCGACCCGGACTGACTTGCCGGTACCGTTGGGCAGCACCAGGGCCCCGCGCACCACTTGGTCGGACTTGCGCGGATCGACGCCCAGGCGGATGGCCACATCGACCGACTCGGTGAACTTGACCTGGCTGGTCGACTTGAGCAGATCCAGGGCCTCGTCGATCGGATAACTCTTGCCCGGCTCGAGCTTTTCGCGGATGGCGCGCAAACGCTTGCTTCTGGCCATTATTCGACTCCTTCCACGTTCAGGCCCATGCTGCGGGCACTACCGGCAATCGTGCGGACGGCGGCGTCGATATCGGCGGCCGTCAGATCGGGTTCTTTCATCCGTGCGATTTCTTCGAGCTGTTCGCGGGTGACCGTGCCAACCTTGCGCGTATTGGGCTCGCCGCTGCCCTTTGGAATCTTGGCCGCCTTCTTGAGCAACACGGCCGCCGGTGGCGTCTTGGTGATGAAGGTGAAACTGCGGTCACTGTAGACGGTGATCACGACCGGCAGCGGCAGGCCCTGCTCGGTCGACTGGGTCTGGGCATTGAATGCCTTGCAGAACTCCATGATATTGACCCCGTGCTGACCCAGCGCCGGGCCGACCGGCGGACTGGGATTGGCCTGACCGGCAGGCACCTGCAGCTTGATGTAAGCCTTGATTTTCTTGGCCATGATGTCTTCTGTCTCCTCGGGTCAGTAGCGCCACCGCATCCCGCGGCCGGCTCCCCGTTTTGTTGACCGGGCCGATGAGGCGCCGGATCGGTTGGTTTAGAGCTTCTCGACCTGCTGGAAGTCGAGTTCCACCGGCGTCGAGCGGCCAAAGATCGAAACGGCCACCCGCAACCGGCTTTTCTCGTAGTTGATCTCTTCGACCACACCACTGAAATCGTTGAACGGGCCATCGGTGACCCGGACCATCTCGCCCGGTTCGAACAGCACCTTGGGCCGCGGCTTGTCAGCACCCTCGGCGACCCGCTGCAAGATGGCATCCGCCTCGCGCTTGCTGATCGGCGCGGGCCGGTCCTGGCGACCGCCAATGAAACCCATCACCTTGGGCACATCCTTGACCAGGTGCCAGGTATCGTCATTCATCTCCATCTCGACCAGCACATAGCCGGGGAAGAACTTGCGCTCGCTGCGCCGCTTGACACCTTTCTTCATCTCCACCACTTCTTCGGTGGGGACGAGAATCTCGCCGAACTGATCTTCCATGCCGGCCCGCTCGATACGCTCGCGCAGGCTTTTCAGCACCTGTTTCTCGAAGCCGGAGAAGGCGTGCACCACGTACCATTGCTTGGCCATCATCATCCTCCAGCCGCGCCGATCAACCGGCGAACCATCCAGCCGAACAACGTATCCATGAAAAACAGCAGGATGGCCACGATGATCGTGATCACCAGCACCACCAACGTGGTCTGCAGGGTTTCCTGACGAGTCGGCCAGACCACCTTGCGGCGCTCCACGTCCGCCTCGCGCACGAACCCGAACAGCTCGCGGCCACGCTCGGTCCGGCCGACGATAAACGCTGCCACCCCGACTGCCGCCAGCAGGCCAAGCACCCGGAACAGGGTCATCACCTCTCCGGCAAAATAGAAAAAGCCGGCCACACCGGCCAGCAGCACCAACAGGCCTGCAGCCCAGAACATGTTGTCGCGCGGTGATGTCTTTTCGGCTGCCATAATGTCCGTGACTGATAAAGATGGCAGGCGAGGAGGGACTCGAACCCCCAACCTGCGGTTTTGGAGACCGCTGCTCTGCCAGTTGAGCTACTCGCCTTCTGAAAACCGGGTTCGGGGTTCGGGGTTCAGGTTGCAGGAAAAACTGTTCCTGAACCCTGAACCCTGAATCCTGAACTCTCGTCTACTTACTCGTGGATCTTGGCCACCACACCGGCGCCAACGGTACGGCCGCCTTCGCGGATGGCAAAGCGCAGGC
>JBKHDT010000081.1:0-9394 GCA_046541195.1 Halothiobacillaceae bacterium
AACGCCGGATGCGGCTTCGCCTTATCCGGCCTACGCTGCTGGCCGATCAATGCCGGATGCGGCTTCGCCTTGTCCGGCCTGCAGCGCTGCGGATCGCCGCTCGAGCGGGCCTCTGACCACCGGTGTCCGGCCGGATGCCAGGACGCAAGCTCGGCACTGCGGGATCGGTTGGGGAGCTTGGCCCCCCAACCGGTCGGTGGTGGCGGTGATCCGGCTCAGGCGGCGTCGGCGAGCGTATGCAGCAGTGAGTCGATTTCCGCTGCCTTGGGCTTGACCAGCCAGAAATGCGGCAGGAACAGTTCGAGGTTGTCCAGGATGTGCCTGGCCCGCGAGCTGCCGGTTTCCTCAAGGTGCATCTGGAGCACCGAGCGCAGGTGCTGACGGTGCGCTTCCATGTGTGCCGGCAGCAGCCGGTGGGTGTCGATCAGCTCGTGGTTGTAGCGATCGGCGAACCGGTTTTCCTCGTCGAGCACGTACGCGAACCCTCCGGTCATGCCGGCGCCGAAGTTGATTCCCGTTGGGCCAAGGACGGTGACCATCCCGCCGGTCATGTATTCACAGCCGTGATCGCCGCAGCCCTCGACCACGGCAAACGCGCCGGAGTTGCGCACGCCGAAGCGCTCTCCCGCGGTCCCGGCGGCAAACAGCCGGCCACCGGTGGCGCCATACAGGCAGGTGTTCCCCATGATTGGGGTTTCGTGGGTGGCAAAGTCACTGCCTGCCGGTGGACGCAGGACCAGCTTGCCGCCAGCCATTCCCTTGCCCACGTAATCGTTGGCATCCCCTTCGAGGATCATCTCCAGGCCACCGGCATTCCAGACGCCGAAGCTCTGCCCGGCGACGCCTGTCAGGCGCAGGGTGATCGGGGCGTCCACCATGCCGAGGTTGCCGTGCCGCTTGGCGATCTCGCCGGAAATGCGCGCACCGATGGATCGGGCGGTGTTGCGCACGTCGAAGTGGAATTCGCCGCCCCGCTTTGCCTCGATCGCCGGCAGGACCGCCTTGACCATCTGCTCGGCCAGGGTGCCCGGGTCGTGCGGCGGGTTTTTCGGCACCGCGCAGCACAGCGGCAGGTCGGAGGCCAGTCCGCCATCGGAAACCAGCGGTGTCAGGTCGAGGTTGTGCTGCTTGGCGGTCCGTCCGCGCTCGATCTGCAGCAGGTCTGTGCGTCCGATCAGCTCGTCGAGGCTGCGCACGCCCAGCGCGGCCATCAGCTCCCGTGCCTCCTCGGCGATGAACCGGAAGTAATGGACCACCTTGTCGACATTGCCCTTGAAGTGTTCCAGACGCAGCACCTTGTTCTGGGTGGCGACGCCGGTGGCGCAGTTGTTCAGGTGGCAGATGCGCAGGAACTTGCAGCCCATGGCAATCATCGGGCCGGTGCCGAAGCCGAAGCTCTCGGCGCCCAGGATCGCCGCCTTGATCACGTCCAGTCCGGTCTTGAGCCCGCCGTCGGTCTGCAGCCGCACCTTGCTGCGCAGGTCGTTGGCGCGCAGGGTCTGGTGTGCCTCGGAGAGCCCCAGTTCCCAGGGCGAGCCGGCGTACTTGACGGAGGTCAGCGGCGAGGCGCCGGTGCCGCCGTCGTAGCCGGAGATGGTAATCAGGTCCGCATAGGCCTTGGCCACGCCGGCGGCGACCGTGCCCACCCCGGGTTCGGAAACCAGCTTGACGGAGACCAGGGCCTGCGGGTTGACCTGCTTGAGGTCATAGATCAGCTGGGCCAGATCCTCGATGGAGTAGATGTCGTGGTGCGGCGGCGGCGAGATCAGCGCGACGCCCGGCTTGGCGTAGCGCAGTCGGCCGATGGTCTCGTCGACCTTGTGGCCCGGGAGCTGGCCGCCCTCGCCGGGCTTGGCGCCCTGGGCGATCTTGATTTGCAGTACCTCGGCATTGACCAGGTAGTGGGGCGTGACGCCGAAGCGGCCCGAGGCGATCTGCTTGATCTTGCTCATCTTCGCGGTGCCGTAACGCGCCGGGTCCTCGCCGCCCTCGCCGGAGTTCGACCGTGCGCCCAGCCGGTTCATGGCCTCGGCCAGTGTCTCGTGGGCCTCCGGGGAAAGCGCGCCGAGCGACATGCCCGCCGAGTCAAAACGACGCACGATGTGCTCGATCGGCTCGACCTCGTCCAGCGGGATGGGCGTGACATCCTCCCGCAGCCTGAGCAGGTCGCGCAGCGCGGCGGTCGGCCGGTTGTTGACGTGTGCGGCGTATTCCTTCCAGGCGTCGAAGTCACCGGTATTGCAGGCGCGCTGGAGGGTCTGGACCACGTCCGGGTTGTAGGCGTGGTATTCACCGCCGTCGATGTACTTGAGCAGCCCGCCCTGGCGCGGCAGCTTGCGCGCCAGCCAGGCCTCGCGGGCCAGCACGCGCTGGTCGGCCTGCAGATCCTCGAACCGGGCGCCCTGGATTCGGCTGGTGGTGTCCTTGAAGCACAGGTCGACGACTTCGTCCGCCAGGCCGATGACCTCGAACAGCTGGGCACCCCGGTAGCTGGCAATGGTGGAAATCCCCATCTTGGACAGGACCTTGTTCAGCCCCTTGCCGATTCCCTTGACGTAATTGGCGGCCAGCTTCTCGGAAGTCAGGCCCTGGATCTCGCCGCTACGCACCATGTCGGAGATGGCTTCGAAGGCGAGGTAGGGATAGACCGCGGTGGCCCCGTAGCCGATCAGGGTGGCGAAGTGGTGCGGATCCCGGGCCGTTGCGGTCTCGACCACGATATTCACGTCGCAGCGCAGGCCCTCGCGAATCAGTCGGTGGTGGACCGCGCCGGTTGCCAGCAGGGCATGAACCGGCAGTCGGCCCTTCGCGATGCGTCGGTCGCTGAGAATCACCACCACCTTGCCGTCGCGGGCGGCTGCGACGACATCATCCCCGATCCGCTCGATGGCATCGCGCAGTGACTGGTCTTCCGGGTAGTTCAGGTCGATGACCGCGTGGGTCCAGTCCGGGTCGGTCTGGCTGCACAGGGCCTCGAACTTGCCCTCGGTCAGTACCGGGGTATCCAGCAGCAACCGATGGGCGTGTTCCGGCGTTTCCTCGAAGATGTTGCGCTCGGCGCCGATGCAGGTTTCCAGGGACATTACGATCGCCTCGCGCAGCGGGTCGATCGGCGGATTGGTGACCTGCGCGAACTGCTGGCGGAAGTAATCGTACAGCGAGCGCTGCCCCTCGGAGAGCACCGCCATCGGGGTGTCGTCTCCCATCGAGCCGATGGCTTCCTGGCCATCCTCGGCAAGCACCCGGAGCACCTGGTCGCGCTCCTCGAAGCTCAGCAGGAACATCTTCTCGTATTGTGCCAGGGTGCGCTTGTCCATCGGTGCCTGCGCCAGGACGTCCTGGTCCAGCGTGCTGGCAAGCCGCACGGACCGGTCGCGCATCCACTGCCGGTAGGGCTTGCGGCCCTTGAGCATGTTGTCGACGTCCTCGGGCATCAGCAGCTTGCCGACGGAAGTGTCCACGGCCACGATCTGGCCCGGGCGCACCCGGCCCTTGCGGACGACGTCCTCGGGGGCGTAATCCCAGACACCGATTTCGGAGGCCAGCGTGATGTGGCCGTCCCGGGTAATGACCCAGCGGGCCGGACGCAGGCCGTTGCGGTCCATGGCGCAGGCGACGAAACGACCGTCGGTCATCACGATGCCCGCCGGCCCGTCCCAGGGCTCCATGTGCATGGAGTGGTACTCGTAGAAGGCACGCAGGTCGGCATCCATGTGCTCGACGTTCTGCCAGGCCGGCGGGACGATCAGGCGCATGGCGCGCAGCATGTCGATACCGCCGGCGACCAGGGCCTCGAGCATGTTGTCCATGCTGGAGGAATCCGACCCGCTGGTGTTGACCAGTGGCCGGATCGCTTCCATCTCGGGGATCAGCGGCGTTTCGAACTTGTGCGAGCGGGCCATGGCCCAGTTGCGGTTGCCGCGGATGGTATTGATCTCGCCGTTGTGCGCCAGATAGCGGAACGGCTGTGCCAGGCGCCACTCGGGGAAGGTGTTGGTCGAGAACCGCTGGTGGAACACGCACTGGGAGGATTCCAGCGCCGGGTCGTTCAGGTCCTCGTAGAAACGGGGCAGGTCCTCCGGCATCAGCAGGCCCTTGTAGGAGATGACCTGGGTGGCCAGCGAGGGCACGTAGAAGTCACGGTCGTCCGCCAGCGCCTTTTCAGTCTCCCGGCGGGCGATGTACAGGCGGGTGTCGAACTCGCGTTCGGACAAGGACTCCGGCGCCGAGACAAACAGGTGCTCAATCCGCGGACGCTTGGCCGCCGATTGCTCGCCCAGTACCGCGAGATCCACGGGGACCTCGCGCCAGCCGGCGATTTGCAGGCCGCGCTTGTCCAGCATGGATGCCAGCGTCTGGCGGGCCCTGTCGGCCCTGGAATCGTCCAGGCTCAGGAAGGCGACGCCCACCGCGTAGCGCGCGCCAAGCTGGATGCCCAGCTCCTCGGCCCGGGCGCGGAAGAAGGCATCCGGCTTTTTCAGCAGCAATCCACAGCCGTCCCCGGACTTGCCGTCGGCCGAGATGCCGCCCCGGTGCGTCATGCGGGCCAGAGCCTCGATCGCGGTGGTGACCAGCCCGTGGCTGGGCTTGTCTTCCATGTGGGCAATCAGACCGAAACCGCAGTTTTCCTTCTCGAATTCGGGAGAGTAAAGACCTGAAGCCGGGGCGTTGGTAATCACGGACGGTGACCTCGAAAGCTGTCGTTCTACGGCAGGGCAACTCGCCCTGTGCGAAACCAAAAAGGGCAAAGAGTTTAGCGCTTGCGACAGGTGCGATCAATCGGGAAGGGCGCCGGCACGGCGCACGATGGCGCGCCGCCCACCGGGTCTGATGCCCGTCGGGGGTGGCGGTTCGGGGCCGAAACCCCGCCGGGACAGCGGGATCTCGGGATGATCAGTCGACCAGCAACTGACGGATGGCGTTGACCGAGCGCGCCCAGGGCTTGGACTCGCGCAATTCGGCCGGCAGATCCTCGATGCCCCGGCGTGCCTGGGCCAGGGAAGGGAAGTCCCCCCAGGTGATCGTGTAGAGTGTCTTGCCGGATGACTGCTGGCGGAAGACCCGGATCTGGTCGCGCTTGAGATCGTGCCGCTTGATGAACCGCCCGATCCCGGCCTCGTCGCCCACGGCGGCCAGCTGCACCACCGCCCGGGTACGCGGCGTATCGCGGAACCATTGCTCGTCCCCGGCCACGGTGCGCGGCGCGGATTCGGCCTGTTCGCGCTCGGGTTGTTCTGCCGGTTCCGACGGCGTCTTCTGTTCGGGCGGGTCGCCTTGCGCGGTTCCGGCCGCGGATTCGGGGGCCGGGGGCGCCGCCGGTTCGGGCTTGTCCGTTTCGGCGGTTTCGGGCTCGTCTGCCTGGGGTTCTGCCGGTTCGGGGGCTTCGGTTTGCGGCGGATCAGCCGCGGGTGGCTCCTCGGCCGTTGGCGCGCTGGCTTCCGGGACCTGACTCGGGTCTTCCCGAACGGGCTCCGGGGTCGGTTCCGGCGCCGGCTCCGCGGGCTCATCGCGCTGCGGGACCTCCGGCTGCGGTTCGGTGTCGGATGGCGACTCGGCAGGCACCGATGGCTGTGAATCGTCTGTCTGGGCTGCGGCCGGTTCGGGCCGTTCGGTCATCGGCTCCGGGGTGGTCTGCCCGGATTGCGGAGCCTCGGCGTCCTCGTCGCGCGGGGCCTTGAAGTCATCGTTTCGCCAGGGGTAGTCGCTGGCACCCTCGGTACGCGGGCGTGTCGGCAACGAGTCGGTGGGCGCCTGGGCGACGGGTTCGCCGGATTGCTCGCGCTCCCCGGGACCGAGCAGGAAAAAGCCCAGTCCCACGAGAAGGGCGACGAAGGCGGCTGCACCGCCATACCAGATCGCGAGGCTGTACCTTGGCCCATGCTGTGCCGGCCGCACGGCACCGGCGTCGCGCTCGGCAACCAGGTGCTCGCCGTGATCCGGCTCGCCCAGTTCGACCAGATGGGTGGCGATCTGTGCTTCGCGCAGGGCCGGATGCGCCTCAACTTGCCGAAGGGCTTCGGCGTTGGCGCTGATCGCCAGGCGCAGGCGCCGGGGGGCGATCCGTTCGATCGTGCGCCAGTCGGTCAGCCATCTTTCGAGTTCGGGGGCGGCCCATTGGTGCACGTCTTCAAGCACCAGCAGAACCCGCTGCTGGCCGGTCAGGGCGGCGGCGATTGCCTGGCCGAGCTGTTCGGGTGTGTCGATGCCCGGCGAGAGCTGCAACTTGTCCGCCACGGTTCTGCGTACTCTGGCGGCGTCGAGCGTGCCCGAGGCCCGCAACCTGAGCACCGGGGTGCTGTCGGGCAACTTTTGTTCGACCCGCTGGAGAAACTCGTCGCGCGCGCGGGCATCCCCGCCACGCAGGAGGGTCAGCCGATCCCCGTACTTGACCAGTTGTGCGACCAGTTCGGCCTGCTTCTGGCGTTTTTCCTCGTCAATCATCTGGCAGATCCCGTGGGTTGATTCTGCATCACTGCCCGACGGGCAGATCCGCAATGGGCGCGTGTTCCAGCGTCTCGCGGATCAATTCGTCGGGCACCTGGTCGGTGAGCACCGCCGAACCCAGCTCCCGCAGCAGCACCAGTCGCAGGGCGCCGTCCAGAACCTTCTTGTCGGCACTCATCAACGCGCGCAGCCGCTCCGGGGGCAGTGACGCGGGCCGGCCCGTCGGCAGCCTGGCCCGACGAACCAGCGAGACCGCCCGATCCTCGTCGGCCTGGCCGAGCCAGCCCAGCCGGCGCGAGAGGTCGGCCGCCATGCAGATTCCGGCGCCGACGGCCTCGCCGTGCAACCATTGACCATAGCCCAGCCCGGCCTCGATGGCATGTCCGAAGGTATGGCCCAGGTTGAGCAGGGCGCGCAGCCCGGATTCGCGCTCATCCTGGCGGACGATCTCGGCCTTGATGGCGCAGGAACGGCGGATCGCTTCGGTCAGGGCGGCGGCATCCCTGTTCAGCAGTCGCTCGAGATTGATATCGATCCAGTCGAGAAATTCCCGGTCCCACAGCAGCCCGTACTTGATGACTTCGGCAAGACCGGCACTCAACTCCCGGTCGGGCAGGGTATACAGTGTGTCGGTGTCCGCCAGCACGCAGCGCGGCTGGTAGAACGCACCGATCATGTTCTTGGCACCCGGATGGTTCACGCCGGTCTTGCCGCCCACCGAGGAGTCGACCTGGGCAAGCAGGGTGGTCGGCACCTGGATAAAGTGTACGCCGCGCTGGTAGCAGGCGGCCGCGAACCCGGTGATATCGCCGATCACGCCGCCCCCCAGCGCGATCAGCGTGGTGTTGCGGTCAAACCGACCGGCCACCAGCGCATCGAAAATCTGTCCGAGCACTTCCATGTTCTTGTACTGCTCGCCATCCGGCAGCGTGACCGTGGTGTGGCGCACACCTTCGAGCGCGGCGTCCAGCCGATCGCGGTACAGCGGGCCAACGGTGGTGTTGGTCACCACCACCGCCGAGTTGCCGGGGATGTACCGGCGCAGCAGTTGCGGGTCGGACAGCAGGTCGGCCCCGATCAGGATCGGGTAGCTGCGTTCGCCCAGTTCGACATTGAGTGTTTTCATCTTTCGGTGTTGGTCGTCCCTTCGGTCGCGGCGGCTGCGGTAGCCAGGCAAGGTCTGCGCGAAATGCAGACCTTTCCGTGCAGGGTCATGGAACCCTGGGCGCAATGGCGCAAGTCATAAAATTGGGCAGCACGGGCCGGGCGTGTATCGGTCCGGGCGTTGCCGCACGGGGCACGCAAGGCTTCGTGCAGCGTTTACCGGGTCCGGTTGCATGGATGGCTGTGGTGATGTTTTCTTGCCAGCGGCCCGGCCGCACGCCGGTGCCCGCAAGCTGCAACCACCCGAAACGAGTTGATGTTACCGCAGATCGCCGAGGATTTGATTGACGATCTTGCGCGGTCCCTGGCCCTCGGTCTGGATCACGATATCCGCGATTTGCCGGTAGAGCGGTTCCCGAATGCGCATCAGCTCCGTCAGCTTGCCCGCCCGGTCCTCGGTTTGCAGCAGCGGGCGGTTGCTGTCGTGGGCGGTGCGCGCCAACTGTTGCGAGACCGGTGCATGCAGGTAGACCACCGTCCCGCGTGCCTTGAGCACCTCGCGGTTTTCCGGCCGCATGATCGCCCCGCCGCCGGTGGCCAGCACAATGCCGTTTCTTTGGGTGAGCTCGTCGATCATGGCCGCTTCCCGGTCCCGGAAGCCTTCCTCGCCCTCGATCTCGAAGATCAGCGGAATCGAGGCCCCGGTGCGTTCCTCGATTTCCCGGTCACTGTCGACAAACTCAAGCCTCGCCGCCTGGGCCAGTGCCTTGCCGATGGTGGACTTGCCGGCGCCCATGGGGCCGATCAGGTAAATATTGGTCTTGTTCGTAATCTCGGTCATCAATCTGATGTCTGCTTTGCGGATACAAAACCGCCCGCGACTGCGGGCGGTTTTCTCGGGCATTAATTATCACCATCTATTATTCTAATGGGGCAACGTTGATTTCCCAGTCTCCGGCCCCTTCTTGTACCTCGAGATAATAACGCATGGTTTCCGTGAGTGATACGGACTGCTGTCGGTCAGTAACCGTGCCAACTTCGTTGGCGAGTAATTCCAAATTGTCTCCCGAGGCTGCATCTTTCAGATAAACAATAAAGTTTCCAGTGCCATTGAAGTTCATTGTGAATACGTGCGCTCCCGAGCAACCTTCAAATGTGCTTGTTACAGAGGCTTGATCACCAGTATAGCTTTCTGTGCAGCTTCCTGAGGTGGTGCCGTCACAGCCGGTAAGTGGAACAGAAGTGCTAGCTCCACCAAGTGCCTCAATGGATAGTTCACCTCCGGTGTCGTATGTGACGGACACGGTGACTCGCCCGTCTTCGTCAGTCTGTCCGTTCGACGGGGAGATGGTTATGGTGCTGGCACCGGACATGCTTGCGGTTACGGGGACGTTTGGAATCACAGCGCCTTGTTTGTCATACAAGGTCGCTGTTACTACTGCGGTACGCCCCTCCGCACTACAGGCAGAAAGCGACTCAACTTGAGTCACGAACTCGCCTTCGCCAGTAGCCTTGACAGTGACCTCAATCTGCTCGCTCTCTTCCTGGCCGACGCTGAATGCCAGCGTGACATCCTCGGCGCCCGGCGGCAGCTGGGCAACAATGCTAAAGGTGGCACAGCCGTCCCCGCCGGTCACGATGGGCTGGTTGCCGTCATCAAACTCGCCGGTGTTGTTCACCACGACGTTGGCATCCAGTCCACGCACGGAAATGGTGGTATTGGGCATGGGTGCATCATTCGCATCGCGGACACACATGGTGACCGAGGTGGCGCCATTGCCGGTCACTTCAGTGTGCGAGGAGGTCATCTGAAGGGCGCGGATCCCGGCGTAGGAGGCTTCGAGGA
>JBKHDT010000082.1:0-9245 GCA_046541195.1 Halothiobacillaceae bacterium
ATGCACGAACCGGCCCGGTTTGCGGTCCCGCTAGGACGGGGACATCCGGCAGCGGGCCGGTCGGGATGAGGCGCACTGCCGGCGTGGCTGGGCCAGGTTGGGTCAGGCTGCCTGATTGCCGGGCCTGGGTCCGGATTGAGCCGGCAGCTGCGCCGACGCGTTTGTGAACACAGGGTCACTCGGGAGGGTGCATGATGATCAGACTGTTTTGGGCGGGCCTGTTGGCCGGCGGGCTGGGGCTGGCCTCGTTGCCGGCGCAGGCGACCGATCCTTCTGCCTGTTCGGCGCTGGGTCGAGAGGCCGCAGGCGTGGCACGACAGATGCGTGCAGGGGCTGATCGGCAGTCCCTGTATCGCCAGCCGGAATCGGAGCATGTGCCCTACAACGCCATGGTCGACGACGTATTCACTTTCGTGAACAGCGACATGTCGCCCGTCGATATCGGCAGCCGGGTCAACGACCGTTGCTGCGCGGGGCAGTTCGGTATCTGACTTGGATCTTGGGCATGGCGGTCGGCCTTCGCCTGGCTGGCCTGAGCGTTATCGCTCACTGCGATCCGGTTGCCTCTCGATACAGCGGCATCACCTCCGGGATGCGGGCGGACAGGGCCCGCATGCGATTTTCTGCCCCGGGGTGGGTGCTCAGCCATTCGGGGGGGCGTGCTCCGCCTGCCTCGTTCATTTTCTTCCACAGTGAGCGGACCGCCCGCGGATCGTGCCCTGCGCGTGCGGCCAGTTCCAGCCCCATCACGTCGGCTTCGGTTTCCATTGTGCGGCTGTAGGGCAGGGAAATGGCCACCTGTCCGACCTGCTGCGCCAGGTCCACCGCGCTTGGATCAAGCCCAAGCGCGCTGCCCGCCAGCCCGATCCCGAGCTGCTGGGACATCGCGATCGAGAGCTTTTCGCGGCTGTGCCCGGAGAGTACATGCGCGATTTCGTGCGCGATCACCTGCGCGAGCTCGTCGTCGGTCGGCTTGATCTCGTCGATCAGGCCACTGTTAACGCCCATCAGCCCGCCCGCCAGGGCAAAGGCATTGGGGGTGTCGTCGCGGAATACGCGGATCTGCCAGTCCAGCCTGGCGGCCTGGGGATAATGGCGGATGGCTTGCCGGATGATCGGTGTCGTGAGCCGGGTCACGCGCTGGCTGTAGGCATGTGACGGCGGCAGCACCGCGCGCTCCTGCCCCATTTGCTGATAGGCGGCGCGGGACATCTCGATCACCTGGCTGTCCGGAACCAGCATCAGTTGCTGGCGACCGGTGACCGGGTGCGTGGCACAGGCCATGAGTCCCGGCAGGGTAACGAGCGCCAGAAGCGTGATCCGCCGCATGACGCCGGCCTTGGCGCGCCGTTTGCCGCTGCGGGAAATGACCGGGATGAAATGCGGCACCATGGACACTGCTCCAGTTGGCGGGTACCGCGTGATTATCGTTCCCGGGGCGCTGGGTTTCCAGCCCCTGGCCAAAAACGCCAGGCGCCACAAAGCACTGCCAGAACCAGCACCAGCACGGCGGCGTGGATCTGATCCAGCGCCAGCGCGATCACGAGGGCGATCAACTGCGCCACGACAGCCAGAACGGCGGCCTCAACCAGCGCCCGGCGGAAACTGCTGGCCCGATCCCAGACGGCCCAGGCCGGCAGTACGATCAGCGCCAGGGTCAGCAGGACCCCCAGCCCGAGCGCGCCGGCGGCGAGCAGGGAGATTACCGCCGTTTCGCGCAGGGCTGACCGGCGAAGCCGCGGGCCGGGCCGCACCGGCTGCCAGGGCACGATCTGGTCGGCGAGCCAGCGACGACCCACGAGCATGAAGAGGATCAGGGCCGCGAGCAGGGGCAGCAGGAAACTCGGCCAGTCCTGCCAGCGGATCAGCAGCAGTTGCCCCTCGATGGCCGAGGTGCCCAGCATTCGCGCTTCAGGGACGTTGTCGGCCACCAGCAGCGACAGGGCCCAGGCCACTGCCAGCAAGCCCAGGTGCTGTCCGCTGCGATCGCGGTCGCCCCCGGCAAGCAGCAGGAGGCCCAGGCCGGCGAGCAGGGCGAGCAGCCACGCACCAAGCCAGGGCGGCAGATGCCACAACAGCGCCAGCATGGCGCCCAGCACGGCGACCTGGGTATAGCTGAATGCCGCCACGGCCTCTGCACGCAGGCGCAGGGTCACACCCAGCATGGCCAGTGCGGCAGCCAGCAGCAGGCCAAGCAGGGCACCCGGCAGGAAAAATCCCCATTCGTGGATGCTCATCTTCCGGTTGTCCCGTCTGTTTCGGCGGGCACCATCCGCAGAATGTCGGCGGCAGGCGGGAGGTCGACCTGGTGGGAAACCACCACCACGGCCTTGTCACGGGCTGTCTTGCCGAGCCGTTCGAACAGTTGCCTGCGCGAATCCCGATCCAGGTACTGGTCGGGCTCGTCCAGCAACAGCAGATCGCAGGATGAATGCAGCGCGCAGGCGACCACCAGCCGCTGCCGCTGGCCCCCGCTGAGCCGATCCACCCGTTGGCTTGCAACTTGGGGAATCCAGGGGTCCTGCAGACCCTCAAGACCGGACAGGCGCAGCAGGTCGGCGACCGAAAACGGGCCGGCCAGCCGGGCGCCGGCGTGTTGCGGCAGGTGATGGACCACCAGTTCGGCGGGGCGCTCGATGGTGCCCGATACCGCGGCAAGGGCCCCGGCCAGCGTGCGCAGCAGGGTGGTCTTGCCGACGCCGTTGTCCCCGACCACGACCGTGAGCGATCCGGGATGGATCCTGATATTCAGCGGGGCGTTCAGCGGCCGCTCGATACCGACCTGCAGGTCGTGCAGCGTCATCACGGCCGGGAAGACATTAACCATCCTGTCCCAGGTCCCGGACGGCGCTTGTCCAGCGTTCCATCAGCGTAAAGTAGTCTTCCGGCTGGTCCCCTGCCGGTTCCAGAGGCAGGGCGCGCACCGGCCAACCCAACCGTTCGCCCAGCGAGATGGCCTTGCGGTCCGGCTGGTAGTTCGCCAGGACAATCGCCCCGGCCTGTCCCTGCCACTGGGTGTACAGGCTGGCGATGTGCCCCGCGGTGGGCGGCACGCCCGGCTTGGGCTCCAGGAACGCGACTACCTCCACGGGCAGCCAGTCGCGGAAATAGTCGAATTCCTCGTGATAGGCGATCACGCGGATCGGCGGAATCTCCCGGGTCCGGAGCGCTTCGAGCCGGCGATCGAGTTCAGCGACGAAAGTCCGCGCATTGTCCCGGTACCGATCGGCGTGCTCCGGGTCCAGACGGGCGAGATGGTCGGCCAGGGATTGGCTGGCTGACCTCATCTGGTCGGGAGACAGGTTGAAGTGCGGGTTGCCTTCCAGGTGCAGGTGGCCTCCCTGCGCGGGGTCGAAGCGCGTGTCGCGCAAATCGAGGGTCTTGGCAACCTCGAGATAACCCGGCTGGCCCGGACGCAGCGCCGGATTGGCCGAGCCGTCCACGGCCGCCGGCAGCCAGCCGTCCTCCAGGCCGGCGCCGACCGCGACCAGCAGATCGGCCTGCCGCAGTCGGGCAATCATGCTCGGGCGGGCGGTCAGGGCGTGCGCGTCCCGGTCCGGGCCGATCAAGGTATGCACGGACACCAGGTCCTTGCCCACGGCGCTGGCCAGTACACCCATGCTCGGGGTCGTGGCGACGACGTTGAGGTCCTTGGCCCAGGCCGGTTGGACGCCAACCAGGATGGTCAGCAGCAGCGTGATGCTCAGCAGATTCAGGCGTTTCATGTCGGGTCTTTTCTCCATGGAGTCCGATTGATCATTCTTGCCCGCGCCGGGCGGCGGCCCGGCGCGGGCATAGGGGGTGGCGGCTCAGAACCGGTGCGCGGGATGACTTCCGAACAGGGCGTTGAATTGCAGCATGAACGCCCAGCTCTTGCCATCTGGACCGTCATGGTGGTCGTGATCATGGCTCGCTTCGTAGGCATGGGAATCACCGGGCAGCCCGTAATCGTCATGGGTGAGCTGGGCACGCAGGATCATGGTTTCCCGGATGCTCCAGGTGGCCTGGAGGGCATAACGGTAGGAGGTGGCCTCGTCGACGATTCCGGTGGGATGGAACGCCAGCACGTCGTTGTTCAGGCCCAAAGCTTCGGCCCGAAAGCCGATTTCCCAGCGTGGCGCGATGCCGTAGACCGCTTCGGCGTACAGGCCATCCTGTTTCTCGGTGAAATCATTGGGGTTCTGTCGCCAGCCTGATTCGGGCTTGTAGCCGCGGGCGTTCACCGAGCGGTTGACGTAGTAGTACTCGCCGCCAATGCGCCAGTTGCCATGGCCGTAGGGTCGCCCCGACTCATACCGGTACATGGCATCAAGGCCGCCGAACCAGGCATCGCCCTCGACGGTATGCTTGTGGTTGCCGTGGTCGTCCAGGCGTGCGTACTGCCGCGAGATGCCCCAGGAAGTACCCAGCTGCACGGCGTGCCCGGCCGGCAGTTCCGGGCCGGCCTTGACAAAGGCCGTCCAGAGGCGCGGGCCGTTGTCGCGGTCGTGGTAGGCCTCGTCGGTCCAGGCGTTCAGTCCTTCGCCATTGCCCTGCAGCAGCTCGGTACCCACAAGCATGAAGGTGCTGGTGGGCAAGACGTAGGTCAGCTGCGCGCCGGTCTCGTGCAGGCCGTGATCACCGAACAGGTACCGGTTGACCAGGGGCCGTTCGATGAAGTCCCAGTCGTGGGGGTGGCGGCTATTGATGTAGCCGATGCTGGAAAGAAACTTGCCCGCCTTGAGCTGGAAGCCGGCCGGCAACGCCCGGGTCTGCAGGTACGCCTCCTCGACATGGATATCCTCGTCGTTGAAGGCGACATTCACAATCCCGTCGAACAGGTCGGTCCGCGCCCGCATCGAAATCTCGGAATGCCCCAGGTTGAAGCCATCGTCGAAGCCGTGCTTGTGCCCATGTCCTCCGTGCCCGTGTCCTCCGTGTCCGCCGTGTCTTGCATGTTTTCCGTGTCCATGATCTTCATGGTCATGGTCATGGTCATGGTCATGGTCTTCATGGCCATGATCCGCGTGGGCATGCCCATGCCCGAAGCCGGCAGGGTCAGTCTCCTGGCCGGAGAACCGGTCGTAATACACGCCGTCGAGGGTCAGTGAAAAATCGAGATCGACACCGCCGATGGAAAAGGACTCATCGGCGGTTGCCGGCAGGGTGGCGGTTCCCAGCACGAGGGTCAGGGCGGTCAGGGAGGCGAGGGTGTTTGCCGTCTTCATGGGTTGCCTTGCTCCGGTTTTTGCTTTGATTGTGATGTTATAAAGTAACCTTTAATTGGAACTTTATAACATTCCGGGCTCTCCGGGCAACCGGCAATTGTTTCGCGGGCAAGCGATGGTTGAGAGCGGATTTGGGGCGCACGCGTCCGGTTTGCTGATCCGGTACGCCCGGATATACCCGCGCCCGCCTGGGCGGGGGCGCGTCACCGGGTGGTCTGCCGGGCGGGCAGGCGGCCTGCCCGAATCAGATCTGGTGGGTCTGCAGCCAGAGCTCCAGCAGGGCCAGGTGCCAGAGCTTGCTACCCTGCAGCCGGGTGAAGTGCCGGTCGGGTTCGGCCAGCAGCCTGTCGACGTAGGCACGTTCGTACAGACCGCGTTCGCGGCAGGCCTGGCTTTCGAGGATGTCCCGCATGAATTCGAGGAATTCCCCGCGAACGAACTTCAGCGCCGGGACCGGGAAGTAGCCTTTGGGTCGGTCGATCACCGAGTCGGGGATCAGGCCCCGGGCCACGCGCTTGAGCAGGTACTTGCCGCCATCCTTCAGCTTCAGTTCGGGTGGTGCCTGCATGGCTCGCTCGACGAGCTCGTGATCGAGAAAGGGGACGCGCGCCTCCAGACCCCAGGCCATGGTCATGTTGTCGACCCGCTTGACGGGATCGTCGACGATCAGGGTGGTCACGTCGAAGGCAAGCACGCGGTCAAGATATTCGTCGGCGGGAATGGTCGCGAGGCACTCGCGGACCAACTCGCTGCTGTGATCCATGCCCCGGTAGGGTCCGGTGACCATTTCCCGGTATTCGGCATGGTCGCGATCGAAGTAGTAGGGTGCGAACCGTTCGAGCAGGTCGCCTTCGGCAGCCGCCATCTGCGGGTACCAGAAATACCCGCCGAACACCTCGTCCGCGCCCTGGCCGCTCTGCACCACCTTGACCTCGCGGGAGACCTGTTCGGCCAGCAGGTAGAAGGCCACCGCATCCTGCCCGACCATCGGCTCGGCCATCTGCGCCACGGCCTCCGGCAGGCGGGAGAGCACCTGGTCATTCGGGATCCGGAACTTGTGGTGCAGGGTGTCGAAGCGCTCGACGACCGGATCGGAGTACTCGAACTCCGAACCTTTCTCCTCCGGCTGGTCCTCAAAGCCGATGGTGAAGGTCAGGGGCCTCTGGCCGGATTCGGCGAGCAGGCCGACCAGCAGCGAGGAATCCAGCCCGCCGGAGAGCAGCACGCCGACCGGCACGTCGGCAATCTCGGCCCGCCGTCTGACCGCGCGCAACAGCGACTCGTGAATCGACTCCACCCACTCGGACTCGCTGAGCGGCACTTCCGGGCGTCGTGCGCTCAGGGTCCAGTAGCGGCGCTGAACGGTCGCCCCGTCGGGTTCGACGATCATCAGGTGCCCCGGCGGCAACTTGCGGATTCCCCTGAGCAGGGTGCGCGGGGCGGGCACCACCGCATGCAGGGTAAAGTGATGATGCAGCGCGACCGGATCGATCGCGGTATCCACGTTGCCTGCCGCCAGCAGGGCCTGGGTGTTGGAGGCAAACCGGAACGAGGCGCTGTCCTGGGTGTAGTACAGCGGCTTGATACCCATGCGGTCACGGGCGAGCATCAAGCGGCCGGATCGCATGTCCCAGATGGCCAGGGCGAACATACCCTGCAGGCGGGGGACACAGTCCTCGCCCCACTCGGCATAGGCCTTGAGGATCACCTCCGTGTCGCCGGACGACATGAAGCGGTGCCCCTTGTCGCTCAGCGCCTGCCGCAGCTCCGGGTGATTGTAGATCGTGCCGTTGAACACCAGGGCCAGTCCCAGTTCCTGGTCCACCATCGGCTGATGGCCGTGGAAGCTCAGGTCCAGGATCGCCAGGCGGCGGTGTCCCAGGGCAACCGGCCCGTCCGAAAAACTGCCTTCATGGTCCGGTCCGCGCCGGTCCAGGCAGTTGAGCATGGCTCGAATGCGGCCAAGCTCCGGACGAGATCGGTTAAGGCATCGAATACCGCAGATTCCGCACATGTTCCTGGGACTTCCTCCGGCTGAATGCGGCCCGGGGCTCCCGGCCCGGCCATGACGTAAAAGATCGCAGCTTAGCACGTCGTGGCCCGGTCATGATGCGGCCGTATCTTCCGGATCGGCCGCGCGGCGCGGTCGGCCTGCGGCCCTGCCTTTATCGGGGTGTGCAGGACCCGAAAAAGGGCCGTCTTCCGGGACGGGTTGCGTTGCGGCCGTTTCGTGCCCGTCGGTCGATGTGCTATAAAGTCGAGTCACGTGCTCAACCAATTTCCAACGGAGGAACGCATGGCCTTTACGCTACCTGACCTGTCCTACGGGTATGACGCGCTGGAAAAGTCCTTCGACGCGCGCACCATGGAAATCCACCATACCAAGCACCACGGTGCGTACGTGAACAACTGCAACGCCGCCATTGCCGGCACCGAATGGGATGACAAGCCGGTTGAGGAACTGCTGGCCAACGTCTCGTCGCTGCCGGCGGCGGTGCGCAACAACGGCGGGGGGCACTACAACCACACCCTGTTCTGGACCGTGCTGTCCCCGGACGGCGGCGGCCAGCCCGGCGGGGACCTTGCCGGCGAGATCGAGAAGAGCTTTGAAAGCTTCGAGGCGTTCAAGGAGCAGTTCTCTAATGCCGGCAAGACCCGGTTCGGTTCCGGCTGGGCCTGGCTGATCGTCGATCCGCTGGGCAAGTTGCAGGTTTGCTCCACGCCCAACCAGGACAATCCCCTGATGGACATCGCCGAGATCAAGGGCACCCCGATTCTCGGTCTGGATGTCTGGGAGCACGCCTACTACCTGCGTTATCAGAACCGTCGCCCCGACTACATCTCGGCATTCTGGGACGTGGTCAACTGGGACGAGGTCGCCCGGCGCTTTGCTGCGGCCAAGTAAGCAGGGCTGTTTCGCGGTGGGGTGATCCCCGCCGCCGCGCAATGAAAAACCGCCGGAGCGAAAGCGCCGGCGGTTTTTTGTTGGCCGTCTCTTCAATCTTCAGACGGGTGGAGGATCTCTGGCCTGCGCAAGGAATCTCTACGCGCGCAGAGTTTCCTCAATGACAGGCGGCCTGTTGCCACATGAGCAAACCGTCGCGTGATTATGTTGAGGTGCCCGAGACCGGTTCGACCGGCATGAACTCGACATCGCGGTAGATCTGCGCCATTGAAAGCGTCAGCTGCCAGTCCGGACGCTCGATGGACAGGCTGCCATCGAGATCGTCACAGTCTTGCAGGGTCCAGCGGTTCAGGTCGTCTCGGGTATACAGGTCCACATGTGGGCGGTCCTGGGCGACCAGCAGGTAGGCATACAGCGAATCGATCCGCCGGTAGTGCTCGAACTTCACGCCCCGGTCGTACCCCTCGGTGCCGGGAGACAGCACTTCCACGATCAGCAGAGGGGACTGCTTGGCCAGGCGTTGTGCCTGATCCGTTTCGGCGCAGGTCACGAACACGTCCGGGTAAAAAAAGGACTCGGAGTGGGCGACCGCGACCTTCACATCGCCCATGAATACCCGGCAGGGTGGTGTGTCGAAGCGTGCACGAAGAATGAACGCAGTATTCAGACTGATTACATTGTGCCAGTCCGTTCCGCCGGTCATGGCGAAGACTTCGCCGTTGACGAACTCGTGGCGGGTTTCCTGATGTGCCTCCCATTCCAGAAAGTCCGCAGGAGTGAAAGTCAGCGTTTCAGCGAGATTGGTCATGATCTGTTTCCCCGTCCTGTCAGTCGGCCGTTCTGGGGGCGGCAAGCGTTCCTGAATGCCGACTCCGCCAGCTGACTTGTTCAGCTGGCTCAAGCCTGCAACGCCAAGGATGGCCTTGTGAAGAGTCTACCAAAGCCTGCTGCCTTCACTCAGGGGAACCTAGAAAAAACCCATTCATGGGGTCTTTGACGAAGTCGTTCGCGGGGAACCTGCGAACGACTTTCTCTATTTCAGCCGCTTATGCGGTTGATAAGTCGAAGCTCCTTCACCCGCAGGGTTGCTCTTGGCGGGCCGAACCCGGAAGGGCCGAAGCACAGGGATGAGT
>JBKHDT010000083.1:0-8959 GCA_046541195.1 Halothiobacillaceae bacterium
GGGGGTTTCTCCTTGTTCAACAACCAAAAAATACACACCAATACAACCGATTGCCGTAAGCGTCCGACCAGGACCGCATTCCCTCGGCGCCAATTGTCCCGCATGATCCCCACCCATCGACGACGGTGGGCACAACAGGTGTCCACGAAGGATCAAGTGGACACCTGTATGCACCAAGCTGAAGTGGCCGATCGTCTCCGCCACTTCAGCCGAGCGTTCAAACGCCAGATCGTCGAGGAAACGCTTGCCAAGGAGCGATCTGTCCCGAAAATTGCCCGGGATCACCGAAAGCGGCCGGCCGATCTCCGTTAAAAGAGGGGCCCGGGACGGTAGCTCGGGCCGATGGCCTGATCAACCGTGCCTGCACAGCAATTGCCTTCAACGGGCCGGGGGCCAAAGCCCGTCAAGGGAATGGCAATGGGTGCGTTATGCGCATTGCGCGGAGTAACCTTGCGCGATGGTCAGGCGCCGCATCATGGGACCCGGCGGGCACGGTCGGACGTGCAGGTGCTGCGCATCAGGCGGGCGAGCATGTGGGCAGTCGACTCAAGCCACGCTTCGGCCTGGTTCATGGATTCGGCCAGGCTCGTCGGGCCAGGCGTGATCGACAGCGCAGCGCAGATGCCGAGATTATCAAGCTTCTCCGGCTCAAGCGCGACGCGGCCAGCCAGGACGTAAAGGGGTTTGTTGTGCTTTCTGGCGCGCTCGCCTAGTGCCGAGACCAGCTTGCCATCCAGTGTCTGGCGATCGAGCGCCCCTTCGGCCGTAACGATGAAATCCACTTCGGCCATCGATTGCTCGACGTTACTGGCGGCGAGCACGAAGTCAGCACCCGGCTGGATCTTCTGGCCGGTCAGCGCTGCCAACGCGAACCCGACTCCGCCTGCGGCACCTGCGCCGGGCATCCCGGGCATGGCGGATACCTGGCTTGCCATCCGTTCTGCATAGCGGGCCATCGCCGCCTCGGCTCGGTCGAGCGCCCCGGCCTCCAGGCCCTTCTGCGGTCCGTAGGTCCGGATGGCCCCCTGCGGGCCGAGCAGGGGGTTTCGCACATCGGCGACCAGGTCGACCTGGATTCCGGCGAGGCGGTGTCTGGCCAAGGACAGATCAACCTGCGCCAGCTGCTCCATGCCGGCCAACGTCGGAGTGACTGGCTCCCCGGCCCGGTCCTTCAGCCTTGCGCCCAAGGCGTGGAGTACCCCCAGTCCACCGTCGTTGGTGGCGCTTCCACCCAGCGTGACCACCAGGCGGGTCGGCTTTCTCGCCAGGGCCGCCATGATCAGCTCGCCGGTTCCCCGAGTCGTGGCGGCAAACGGATCGACCCGGCCCGCTGTGACCTGAGCAAAGCCACTGGCCTGCGCCAACTCGATGACCGCGATGCGGTCATCGAGTTGCCAGCCCCATCGAGCCCGAACCGGGTTGCCCTCAGGGCCGGTGACCGCCTCGGTTTGCAGTTGGCAGTTCCAGGCGGCTGAAAGGGCCGCGAGGGTGCCTTCGCCTCCGTCAGCCAGCGGTACCAGATCGCAATCCAGGGCGGGCCAGCCATGCTGCAGGCCGCGCCCGATCGCCCGGGCCGCCGCGCCTGCGGTCAGGCTGCCCTTGAGTGAATCGGGTGCCACCAGTACGCGAAGTGGGCGGTGGCCTGATGTGCGCGCGGTGCTCATTGCCGCGCACTCATCACGCCGGGCCCGTGCGCAAGACGTCGGCAATCGGAACGATTCGACCACCGAATGGTCCCACGAACACGTGTCCCGTGGCGCGCATGATGGCTCTTGCGTGGTTGCGCGGCGCGCCGTTCGGCATTTGACAATGGTTGCGGACGGTCTGTTAGCATGAGTCGAGCAGCTGGCCGCAATTCGGATGCAGCCGAACCGTAAACATTTTTAGTGATGGAGTTTGTATGTTTTTTTCTCTTTCTGTCAAAGCTTTTGCACGAGGCGTCGTGATCGCTTGCGCCGGGGTACTGGCGTTTTCATCGGCCCATGCGCAGCCCATGCAGGGCGAGGGTGCGATGCCGCCGGGCGGCCATGGCGGCGCGATGGGCGAGCAACAGCTGACGCCCGAGCAGCAGGAATTCGTTCAGGAGTTCCAGCAGAAGCAGGGTGAGTTGAACCGAATCCAGGACCAGCTTGCGCAGATCGAAAGTCAGGTTGTCGAAAGCAGTCCGGAAATCCAGTCGATGCGCGAGGATCTGGAAAACAAGGTCGCCGATCGCATGCGTGCCGAAGGGGTCCGTCCCAACGAGATGATCGGAGAGCTGGAGGCAATCGCCGGGCAGCTGGACCAGGGTATCGAGGACGAGGCGGAGCGCAATGCCCTGATCGAGGACTTCGAGAGCAAGCGGGAGCGTTTCCTGTCCGTTCAGCGGCAGGCGCTTCAGGACGAGGAAGTCCAGAAGACCCAGCAGGCCCTGCAGGACAGCGTCATGACGGCGATGATCGATGCCGAGCCGGAAACCGAGAAGATGATCGAAGACCTGCAAAAGAAGCAGCAGGAGCTGCAGCAGATGCAGCAGCGCGCGATGCAGATGCAGTAAGCCCGTTGCGGGGCGCTGCGGGTCAGGGTGAGTCCTGACTCAGGCCAGTGCCCCCCGATCGTGATCAAGGCCCGCCGCCATGGCGGGCCTTTTTTGTCGCCCGTGCCGTTTTCGGTTACCCCGCTGATGAGACCGATCCGTCGCGGAAGGCCGGTCTGCTTTTCCGGCGCCTGCCCGTGTTGTGGCGCCTCGGGGCAAGCTGCGTCCTGTTGGCGCGGATCAGGCTTCGGCGTGGTTCTGCGGGCCGTACGCGGCCTCCTTGATCTGCTCAATCTGATCGCGCACGCGGGCCGCCTCCTCGAATTCGAGATCGCGGGCATGGCGGTACATGACGGATTCAAGCTCCTTGATCCGCCGCGCAGCCTTCGCCGGGTCCGCGTCGTGGTAGACAGCCGGCTCCTCGGCAGCCCGACTGCCGCGTCGGCTGCCGGGCCGGGCCCCCGGGATCCGGGATTCGCCGGCTTCGAGGATATCCTCCACGCGCTTCTGGATACCCCTGGGCGTGATGCCATGGGCCTGGTTGAAGGCGATCTGCCGCTCCCGACGGCGCTCGGTTTCGTCGATCGCCTTGCGCATGGAGTCGGTGATCCGGTCCGCGTACAGGATGGCCTTGCCGTTCAGGTTGCGTGCCGCCCGACCGATCGTCTGGATCAGCGATCGTTCGGAGCGCAGGAAGCCTTCCTTGTCGGCATCGAGGATCGCAACCAGCGAGACTTCCGGAATATCCAGTCCTTCGCGCAGGAGGTTGATGCCCACCAGAACATCGAAGGCCCCCAGGCGCAGGTCGCGGATGATCTCGACCCGTTCGACGGTATCGATGTCGGAGTGCAGGTAGCGGACGCGAACGTCGTGCTCCATGAGGTAATCGGTCAGATCCTCGGCCATGCGCTTGGTGAGCGTGGTCACCAGGACCCGCTCGCCGACGGCGACGCGTTCACCGATCTGCGAGAGCAAATCGTCGACCTGGCTCGCCACGGGGCGGACTTCGATCACCGGGTCCACGAGCCCGGTCGGGCGGACCACCTGCTCGACGACCTGGCCCGAGTGCTTCTGCTCGTAGGGCCCCGGGGTCGCCGAAACGTGAATGGTCTGCGGCATCAGACGCTCGAACTCCTCGAACATCAGCGGCCGGTTGTCCATGGCCGAAGGAAGCCGGAACCCGAAATTCACCAGTGTTTCCTTGCGCGAGCGGTCCCCCTTGTACATGGCCCCGACCTGCGGCACGGTCGCATGGGATTCGTCGATGACGAGCAGGGCGTCTGCCGGCAGGTAATCGTAGAAGCACGGCGGAGGTTCTCCCGGAGCCCGGCCGGAGAGGTGTCGCGAGTAATTCTCGATGCCATTGCAGTATCCGAGCTCATGCATCATTTCCAGGTCGAATCGGGTCCGCTGCTCCAGCCGCTGGGCTTCCACGAGCTTGTTCTGTGCCCTGAGGTGCTCCAGGTGCGCCTTGAGTTCTTCCTTGATCGCGTCAATGGCCTGCAACAGCTGCTCGCGCGGTGTGACGTAGTGGCTGGATGGGTAGATCGTGTAGCGTGGCACCTTGCGCCGGGTTTCGCCCGTGAGTGGATCGAACAGCGAGATCTGCTCGATCTCGTCGTCGAACAGCTCCACGCGCACGGCCTCGTCGTCCGATTCGGCCGGGTGGATGTCGATCACCTCCCCCCGCACCCGGTAGGTGCCCCGGCGAAAGTCCATGTCATTGCGGGTGTATTGCATCTCTGCCAGCCGCCGCAGGATCTGTCGCTGATCGACGGTCTCGCCGCGCACCAGATGCAGAATCATCTTCAGGTAGGCCTGCGGGTCGCCGAGGCCGTAGATGGACGAGACAGTCGCCACGATGACCACGTCCCGGCGCTCGAAAAGGGCCTTGGTGGCCGAGAGGCGCATCTGCTCGATATGCTCGTTGACCGAGGCATCCTTCTCGATGAAGGTGTCCGAAGCCGGGACGTAGGCCTCCGGCTGGTAGTAGTCGTAGTACGACACGAAGTACTCCACCGCGTTGTCCGGGAAGAAGGTTTTCATCTCGCCGTACAACTGTGCCGCCAGCGTCTTGTTGTGCGCCAGCACCAGCGTCGGCCGCTGAACCCGGTCAATGACGTTGGCGATGGTGTAGGTCTTGCCCGAGCCGGTCACCCCCAGCAGCGTCTGGTGCGCCAGGCCGTCACGCAGGCCCTCGACCAGTCGATCGATGGCCTCCGGCTGGTCGCCGGCAGGCGGGTAGGGATTGGAAATTCGGAAATGCTTGTCGCTCATGCTGGTTCAGTTCGTCGCGGCAGTCTATGGCCCCGGCCCGGTATGCGGGGCGGACCGACTGGTGGGCAGGCGGTGATGGTGGCGGCCGATTCACCGCGGCGCAGGCGCTGGGTGCTGAAACCGGACCATTTGGCCAGGACTGCCTGGATGCAGACCTTGCCGCGCAGGCCGCGGATCGCTTCTTGCCACGTTCTTGTTGTGGTTCGAGTGCATCGGCGGGGCGGGGTTCCGGGCTTTATTGACGGGATGGCGCAGCAAGTCGTCCGCGTTTGCAGTATGATGCCGCATTGACATTCAAAAGTAACAGATTTCACCAGTACATGACCTCGAATCCCCAGGAAGACCCGAACGCCGCGCGTGAGGCCGAAAAATACGATCGTCCGGTCGCCAGCCGCGAATTCCTGCTGGAAATGCTCGCCCGCCACGATGGCCCGACGACACTCAACCGCCTGATAGCCGATCTTGAATACGACGGCGACGAGGAGCGGATCGAAGGGCTGCGGCGCCGACTGCGTGCCATGGAACGCGATGGCCAGGTCATTCGCAACCGGCGCGGCGGCTACGTGCCGGTCGACAAGGCCGAGCTGATCAGGGGCCGCGTGCTCGGGCACCGGGACGGTTTCGGCTTTCTGGTGCCGGATGACGGCTCCGACGACATCTTTCTCTCGCCGCGCATTATGCGCGCCTTGCTGCACGGGGACCGGGCCATCGTCCAGGTGGCGGGCACCGACCGGCGTGGTCGACGTGAAGGCACGCTGGTCGAGGTGATCGAGCGGGCCAACGCGGAAATCGTCGGGCGGGTGGTCCTCGAATCCGGCATCGCCTTCGTCATGCCGGACAACAAGCGCATCACCCAGGATGTCCTGATTCCGCTGGATGCGCTCGGTGGAGCCGAGGACGGCCAGATCGTCCGCGTGGCCCTGGTGGAGCAACCCACCCTGCGTCACAAGCCGGTGGGCAAGGTGGTCGAGGTGCTTGGCGACCACATGGCGCCCGGCATGGAGATCGACGTTGCGATTCACGCGCACGGCATTCCCTGCGAGTGGCCCAATGAGGTCGAGCAGGCCATCGCCGGCATGCGGGACGAGGTTGCCGATAGTGACAAGGCCGGGCGGATCGACATTCGCCACCTGCCGCTGGTCACCATCGACGGCGAGGATTCCAAGGACTTTGACGACGCGGTCTACTGTGAGCCCACGGCCAAGGGGTACCGGCTGCTGGTTGCGATCGCCGATGTCTCGCACTACGTGCGCGTCGGCAGCGCGCTGGACAGGGAGGCCTTTCGCCGCGCGACCTCCGTCTACTTTCCCGGCCGGGTCGTTCCCATGCTGCCCGAGATCCTTTCCAACGGGCTGTGCTCGCTGAACCCAAACGTCGACCGGCTTTGCCTTTGCGCGGAGATGCTGATCAACCGGGAAGGGCGCATTATTCGGTCGCGGTTCTTCGAGGGCGTCATGCGCTCCCATGCGCGACTGACCTACACCGACGTGGCGCGGGTGCTCGTCGACCGGGACCCTGCGATCCGCCAGCGCCACGAGGCACTCGTCCCCCATCTCGAGGCACTGCACGGCCTGTATCAGGTGCTGCATGCGGAGCGCGAGCGGCGCGGTGCAATGGACTTCGACACCGTCGAGACGCGCATCGTCTTCGGTGAGGGGCGCAAGATCGAATCCATCGTCCCCTACGAGCGCAACGATGCACACCGCCTGATCGAGGAGTGCATGATCGCTGCCAACGTGGCGGCCGGGCGTTACCTGGAGCGCAGGAAGCTGCCGGGACTGTACCGGGTGCATGACCGCCCGACCACCGACAAGCTGACCGATCTGCGCAGCTTCCTGGCCGAGCATGGCCTGTCCTTGGGCGGGGGCGACAAGCCGAGCGGGGCGGATTTCAATGCCGTGCTCGCCGAGGCCCGCAAGCGGCCTGACTGGCTGACCATCCAGACCGTGATGATGCGTTCGCTCAAGCAGGCCGTGTATTCCCCCGACAACATCGGGCACTTCGGTCTGGCGCATGATCACTACACGCACTTTACTTCCCCGATCCGGCGCTACCCCGACCTGATGGTGCATCGTGCAATCCGGCACATGCTCCGGACCGGCACCCACGAGGGCTTCCCTTACAGCCATGACGAGATGGTGATCATCGGGGAGCACAGCTCGAACAATGAACGGCGCGCCGATGAGGCCACGCGCGATGCCGCGGACTGGCTCAAGTGCGAGTTCATGCTCGACAAGGTCGGCGAGATCTACGAGGGACGGATCAGCTCCGTGCTTGGTTTCGGCCTGTTCGTGGAGCTCAAGGACTTCTTCGTCGAGGGGTTGCTGCACATTACCTCGCTGGACAAGGACTTCTACCACTTCGACGCGGTGAACCACTGCCTGCGCGGCGAGCGCAGCGGCCGCGAGTTCCGCCTCAATGACACCATCCGCGTTCGGGTTGCAAACGTGAACCTGGATGATCGCAAGATCGACTTCATGCTGCCCGAGGACGGGGAATCGGCTCCTTCGGACAGCGGCGATGAAGCCGAGAGCAAGCCCAAGAAACGTCGTCGACGCCGCAAGCCGAAGAGTGCCGAAGGGCAGCAGGACCCCGGGACGCCCCAGGGGGACGATGCCCAGTCCGGCACGGACACCGGCACGGACTGAGCCGTCATGGCCGATCCGCTCCAGTGGCTCTTCGGCTTTCATGCCGTGGAGTCGGCGCTGCGCAATGATCCCGAGCACGTCGAGCGGGTCCTGGTCGAGCAGGGGCGCCAGGATCGGCGCATGCAGGCGTTGCTCGCCCTGCTCGAGGAACTGCCCGTTGCCGTGCCGCTCGAACGCCTGTCCGCGCAGGCGCTTGCGAGGCGGGTGGGCAGCGCGCGTCATCAGGGCGTGGCCTGTGGTTATCGCCAGCCGCCGCCGAGAGACGAGCAGGCACTGTACGCGGATCTTGAGCGCGTCGAGGGTCCGCCGCTGCTGCTCGTGCTCGACGGGGTGACCGATCCACACAACCTCGGGGCCTGCATGCGCACGGCCGACGCCGCGGGCTGCTGCGGGGTGATCGTTCCGCGGGACCGGGCCGCGGGGCTCACGCCGGTGGCCCGCAAGGTGGCCAGCGGGGCGGCCGAGTCGCTTCCCCTGTATCAGGTCACCAACCTCGCCCGCACCTTGCAGGCGTTGCGCGCGCGCGGGATCTGGGTGGTCGGTACGGCGGGCGAGTCCGGGCAATCGCTCTACGACTGCCCGTTCGCGACCGAGCCGCTGGCGCTGGTGATGGGCGCCGAGGGCACCGGGTTGAGACGGCTCACCCGCGAGCGCTGCGACCAGCTTTTGTGCATTCCGATGGCCGGCCGGGCCGAGAGTCTCAACGTTTCCGCAGCGACCGCGGTCTGCCTGTTCGAGTTTCGGCGCAGGCGCCTCGAGACGACCTGACCCGGGGTAAAAGGCGCGCCGAAATCGGTGCCGATTGCCTTCCGATATCGGGGCGGTTTCTGTAAAATCACGTGTTCTGCTGCACTATTGCGCCGAAGCGTTGGAGACTCAGTTGACTACAGGATTGTCCGATCGGGTGCGCCGTGTTCGTCCCTCGCCGACGCTGGCGGTGACCGCCAAGGCCGCCCAGCTGCGCGCCGAGGGACGGGACATCGTCAGCCTGGGGGCCGGAGAGCCCGATTTTGATACCCCCGAACACATCCGGGCGGCGGGGATCAGGGCAATCGAGGAAGGATTCACGCGCTACACGCCCGTCGAGGGGATTGCCGGCCTGCGAGAGGCGATCGTCCGGAAGATGCGGGTGGATCACGGTCTTGAGTACACCGCCGACCAGGTGCTGGTCTCGGTGGGTGGCAAGCAGAGCTTCTTCAATCTGTGCCAGGCTCTGCTCAATCCTGGCGACGAGGTCGTGATCACCGCGCCTTACTGGGTGTCTTACCCGGATATGGTGCTCCTGGCCGATGGCGAGCCGGTCATCGTGCGCGCGACCCAGGAGCAGGGCTTCAAGATGACGCCGGCCCAGCTTGAGGCGGCCATGACCGACCGGACGCGGCTGGTGATCCTCAACAGCCCATCCAACCCTACCGGCGTGGCCTACACCCGTGCCGAATGGCAGGCGCTGGGTGACGTGCTTCGCAGGCACCCGCGTGTCGTCATCGCCACGGACGACATGTACGAAAAGATCCTCTGG
>JBKHDT010000084.1:0-7681 GCA_046541195.1 Halothiobacillaceae bacterium
GCCGGGGCGCAGGGATTGCCGCCACGACCCGCCGGGGCGCAGGGATTGCCGCCACGGCCTGCCGGCGCGCAGGGATTGCCGCCACGACCCGCCGGGGCACAGGGATTGCCGCCACGACCTGCCGGGGCACAGGGGTTGCCGCCACGGCCTGCCGGGGCGCAGGGATTGCCACCACGACCTGCCGGGGCGCAGGGATTGCCACCACGACCTGCCGGGGCGCAGGGATTGCCGCCACGAGCTGCCGGGGCGCAGGGATTGCCGCCACGAGCTGCCGGGGCGCAGGGATTGCCCGCCGCCTGTGCCTGCTCAATGGCCGAAAAGGCGGACAACGGGGCAGGCATCGGCGCGGCGCTGGCCGCCGCCACGGCGAGTGCGGGAAGCGAGGCGGCCAGCAGCCGCCGGGAACCGGTATTGGATTTCATTGTTGTTCAGACCTCGTTTTTCGCTTGTCCGGGATTGACCGGGCTCAGGGGGGACTCGACAGTTGCGCCGGGTTCGTGGCGATCGACGGCAGCACCTGCACCGGCCCGGATCGCCTCGGCAGTCAGCGGGCCCGCGCCGCGTCGTTCAAAGCGGGCGCCCAGCCAGAAGCCGCCAACAGCCATGGCCACGAGACCGACAAGAACCAGCCAGGCAGGCAGACCCAGTAACTGCGGCAGAGTTTGAGCCTCCGGACCGGCGCCAGCACCCAGGATTCCCTGGATCGCCGCCGTGTCGAACACGCTGGCAAATCCGGCGACTCCGATCAGCATGCCGATCATGAACACCAGCGCGTCAAGCCTTCCGGAGAACAGGCCGACCACCGAAGTGCCCGGACAATAGCCACCGATGGCAAAGCCGGCCCCGATCAGGGCGCCGCCGATCACGATCGCCCAGAAATAGACGGTCGGGACATAGACCGACTGCATGTTCAGGGCCCCGATGCCGGACAACACGGCAAGCCCCACCGCACAGACGATAATGGCCGTGAACATCACCTTGAAGACCGACCAGTCGGTCAGACGAAACTGCGCCGTCAGCTTGCAGGGACTGCCGAATCCGGCCTGCTCCAGCACATAGCCGAACAGAATCCCGCTGACCAGTCCGGAAGCCATGCCGTAATCAAAGAGGGGAAGATTCATTTACCAGGCCCTCCGCATCAGGTAGCCGAGCGCCAGGCCGACCGTGAAGAAGGCAATCAGGAAGAGAAAGCCGGCAACGGCCAGAGTGGCCGAACCGGACAGCCCCAGCCCGCTGGTGCAACCGGCGGCGAGCCGGGAGCCGAAACCGGCGATCACGCCACCAAGCAGGGCCAGTGCCAGTCGCGGGGAGAGCCCGATACGGCGAGAGCCGTCAACCTGGACACGAAAACGTCCCGCAGCCGTGGCGGCAGCCAGCGCCCCGATCGCAACGCCAATCACCTGCCAGGTGATCCACGAATCCAGGGGATTGGCGCCATCGGCCACCATGCCACCCAGATAGCCAGTGGCCGCGGTGAGTTCGGGGGCCACACTCTGGCCGATCCATGCCGTCAGTCGGGTGAAGAGACCGGTCGCGCCCAGCCCGTGGCCGGTAAGCGCGAACACCATCAGCAATACCAGCCCCAGAAGCACCCCGGCCAGAAGCGGGGACCACAAGGGCCTGATCGTTGAAGACATCACACTGCACTCCTGTGTTTTTGCTTGTCGTTTTTTTTGTTGCCCCGGCAAATCGGGTACGCAGGTTTCATTGCATATTAGGATTTGATGAAACTCCAATATTGAATCTCGATGCAGCATTTCGATGCTTTATATTGCTGCTGGTGCAGCACGCCGGCGCGCTGACCCCGCGCCTCAACCCGCCGGGTGGATTTAACAAGACGCTGCACGGGGCGATCCGTGAATTCTTGTTGCCACGCACGGGCAATGCGCGGCCCCGGCCGTGCCATTGACTGACTTGCACCATGGCGACAGGGCTTCCCTGCGCTGCCCGTGAAAGGCGGCATTCGCGCAGCCCTTCGTGTACGACCTCCCCGCAAGGAAGCAGGCGCGAAAAAAAGCCCCGGGCGATTGCCCGGGGCTTGCTGCATTCGCTTCGGGACATTATCCGAAGCATCCGATGGGGCGCAGTTACTTGTTGGTGAACTCCGGATAGGCCTCCATGCCGCACTCGGCTGCATCCACGCCTTCCTGTTCGTCCTCCTCGTTGATGCGGATACCCATGACCGCCTTGAGGATCAGCCAGACCACGAAGCTGGCAATGAAGACGAAACCACCGATCAGAAGCAGACCACCGATCTGACCGACGAAGGTCGCGTCCGGGTTCGACAGCAGTACCGCCATCACGCCCCAGATGCCCACGACACCGTGTACGGAGATCGCACCGACCGGGTCGTCGATCTTGATCTTGTCAAAGGCAATGATCGAGAACACCACGATCACACCACCGATGGCACCGACGATCGTCGCCAGCAGGGCGGACGGGGAAGCCGGGTCTGCGGTGATGGCCACCAGGCCTGCCAGTGCGCCGTTCAGCACCATGGTCAGGTCAACCTTGCCGAACATGATCTTGGAGGCGATCAGGGCGGCGACCACACCACCGGCCGCGGCGAGGTTGGTGTTCACGAAGACCTGGGCGACCGCGTTGGCCGAGCCAACATCGGAGACCTTGAGCTCAGACCCGCCGTTGAAGCCGAACCAGCCCATCCACAGGATGAAGGTACCCAGCGTGGCCAGGGGCAGGTTGGCACCCGGCATGGGGTTGACCTGGCCATCGGGACCATACTTGCCCTTGCGCGCCCCGAGCAGGATGACCGCGGCCAGTGCTGCCATGGCGCCGGTGAAGTGGACGATGCCGGAACCGGCATAGTCGGAATAGCCGATGTCGGACAGGATACCTCCACCCCAGCTCCAGTAGCCCTGGATCGGGTAGATCAGGCCGGTGAGCACGACCGCGAAGGCGAGAAAGGCCCAGAGCTTCATGCGCTCTGCCACGGCACCGGAGACGATCGACATGGCGGTGGCCACGAACACGACCTGGAAGAAGAAATCCGACATGCTCGAGTAGTAGATGTCCCCACCGGAGGCCACGATTTCCTCGACGCTGTTGTCGCCGCCGATGAAGAATGACAGGCCCGGGATCAGGCTGGAGACCCCGTCGCTGTACATGATGTTGTAGCCGACGAACATGTACATGATACAGGCCACCGAGAACAGCGTGATGTTCTTGGTGAGGATTTCCACCGTGCTCTTGCTCCGGACCAGGCCGGCCTCGAGCATCGTGAAGCCCGCCGCCATCCACATCACGAAGGCGCCCGCGATCAGGAAGTAGAAGGTATCGAGCGCGTAGCCCAGTTCAATTACTTGCGTTTCCATTACAGGCCTCCTTACAGGGCATCGCCACCGGTTTCACCGGTGCGAATGCGAATGGCTTCCTCGATCGGCGAGACAAAGATCTTGCCGTCACCGATCTTGCCGGTACTGGCGGCCTTGGCGATCACGTCCATGACAGACTCGACCAGTCCATCATCGACGACCATCTCCAGCTTGACCTTCGGCAGAAAGTCGACGACGTACTCCGCACCCCGATACAGTTCGGTGTGCCCCTTCTGGCGACCGAAGCCCTTGACCTCGGTCACGGTAATGCCCTTGACCCCGACGCCCGAGAGAGCCTCGCGGACGTCATCGAGCTTGAAGGGCTTGATTATCGCGGTTATCAGTTTCATGAAATTCTCCCGGGCTAGCCCGATTGTTTCGGATCAGCGATCAGAACGAGGCGTTGAGCGAAGCCACAAAACGGGTGTCCTGGTCATCGTCGTCGACACCGATCACGGAGCCGGCCACGGACCAGGTATCCGTAATGACGTAATCCATGCCGATTGACCAGTCGGTGTAATCGTTGTCAGGACCAGCACTGACCTTGACCTTCTGATAACCGACACTGCCGAAGGCAGACAGCTGACCGGTGATCGGTACGCTCGCGCCGAGGTTCAGGTAGTAGGAATTCTTGCCGTCGTCACCGAAGAAGTCGGTCACCGCGTGGTAGTAGTACAGGCTGAACCATTTCCAGTTGGCTCCCGCGTACAACTCGACGGTGTTCTTGAGGACGCTCTCGCTGGGATACATGTAGTAAATACCACCGAAGTCGAGATCGAGCTCGTCACCCAAGGTGAGGGCGTAACCGCCGTAGAAATCGATTTCGATGCCCTTGGTATTCACGTCAGCACCCACGCTCGATCCCCAGACGCCGGCATACAGGCCGCTGGAATGCGTCAGGTCGGCGCCGCCCTGGATCGCGGGCTTGTTGTCTGTCTGCGTGAAACCGCGGACAAAATAGTCGCTCGCCAGCGTCATGTTGCCGGTTATCTCGAACTCGGCCATGGCAGGCGCTGTCGCAAGGAAGGAGGCTCCGGCAACGGCGGAGGCAAGGACGGAACGGGTCAGGATACGCTTGGACATGAGGTGTTTCTCCAGATTGTGAGACATGTTTTCCGCTTTTCGCAGCCAATCGGGAAACAGAAACCGTGCCACATCCACTTGGGTCATTTATTTCAACGACATAGCACCAAACTTGCGCCGGATCGCCGGGCCGCGCCCGATCCGCGGGCACTTGCTTGGTGCACCGCCACGGCGCTCGGCGCACCGACATGATGCATCCAGCCGGGATGGCCGTCCGGAACGCAGCCGGCATCGGCAAAGCAGGTCGGCGACCGTTCAGGCATCCCGCGCAGGGCATGGAGCTCTGCCGTGCCCTGGCGCAAGCCACGAAATCGCACAAGTCGGGCCGGCATGAACACAGAGGCCGGGCGCCTGTCGGCCCCGGCCTTGCTGAAGACCAATCAATCCGGGATGGTTCATCCCCCCCCCCGCGCTGATCCTGGCCGGGTTCGACATCGGCATGCTGCGCCATCAGCCTGCCGGCCCGCTGCCACGGCGGATTTGCCGGCGCGCGCGCCACCACGCTTCGGTCACGCGCCCGTACCGGGTGCGAGAAGAACGCCCAAACCAAAAGCGCCACGAACAAAAAAACCCCGGCTGTTGCAGCAGCCGGGGTTGCGAGGACACGTCATTCCAAGCCTCGTCCCGCCGACCCAGACTCGTCCGCGAGTCGGGCCGGACAGGATGGCAGCCGGAGAAACTCCCACTGCCGGACAAGCGCCGAAGGGCTCGACGCCATGTCTTGGGAAGCATCCCGCCTCCCGGACCGGCACCTCTCAATCATGGCCAGAAACGCCGGCTCAAAGGTATCGGCCGCGAAACAAGCAACTTGATGTTCCTGATACACCATGTGCCCGGTTTTCGCACTGATTCCCAAAGCACAACCCATGCCACCTGCCCCAAAGACCCACCACCCAGACGCCGGTCACAAAGCGCAGCGGGTCTGGACCCACCCAGCACAAGGCCCGGCCGGGGCGCCACCATGCTTGCACGTCACTTGCAGACCTGTGCCCAACTGCTTGAATTGTCGTCCCAACCAAAACCGAGGTCGCCATCGACAGCCGACCGGCCCCCGGGGACTGCCCGCAGCGGGGCCTTCGCCACGGCCTGACCGCATCGGGCTTCGCCGCAGGCGCGCGGCAGGGGGACCGATGCACCAAGATGCGGCAACCGCGCGCAATCATGCAGCAAGGCGCTTCTCCATGCATCTCGGCGCCCGCGCACCACGGTTGCAAGGGGCGTGCGGGTAGACAACAATCATCGAAAAAACACCGGCACGAATCCTCAGCACCCCCACGGCGTGATCTGGAGCGTGCCCGGCTTGACGTCAGGGGTCTTGCGACCCGAGCACATCCACGACGCGGCGTCATCCGCCGTTGCAACCGAGGCTACAGACATGCCCATCGCACACACCATCGACGAGATCGCCCGGAAGATCGAACAGTCCCTGCCCGAAGGCATGCGCCATGCCAAGCAGGATGCAGAAAAGACCGTTCGTGAAGCGGTGATGAACGGATTCCAGAAAATGGAACTGGTCACCCGAGAGGAATTCGACATCCAGACCCAGGTACTGGCCAGGACGCGCGCTCGACTCGAGGCGCTGGAGGCAAGGGTTGCCGAACTGGAGCGCATCCAGGCAGGGACTGCCGGCCAGGACGACCAGATGCAGGCGGGAGGCTGAAGCTCAAGGTGGCACTGGCGCAGCTGCACGCCCGGGCGCTGGCCGGACTCGAAGCCCCCGAGGTCACGGTCGAGGCCCACGCGGCCGGCGGACTTCCTGGAATGACCCTGGTCGGGCTACCGGAAACGGCCGTAAAGGAAAGCCGGGATCGGGTGCGCGCCGCCCTGCAATCGGCCGGCTTCACCCTGCCGGCCAATCGGTTCACCCTGAATCTCGCGCCGGCGGACCTGCCCAAGGATGGCACCCGCTTCGATCTCGCGATCGCGGTGGCGCTACTCGTCGCGACCGATCAACTCCCGGCAGAGGCCGTGGCAGGCTACGAACTGATCGGCGAGCTTTCGCTGTCGGGTGAAATCCGGCCCGTGCCGGGCGCATTGCCCGCGGCATTGGCGGCCCGGGACAGTGGCCGGGTCCTGATACTCCCCACGGAGAGCACCGCCGAGGCCCGTCTGATTCCGGGCGCCCGACTGCTGCCGGTCGACCATCTCAACCGGCTGGTCGCCCATCTCAGTGGCCGGATTCGGCTTGAGCCGCAAATCCCGGAACCGCCACCGATCATGCCCGTTCAGGGCCCGGACATGGCTGAGGTGCGCGGTCAGCACCGGGCCCGGCGGGCCCTTGAAATCGCTGCCGCCGGTGCCCACAACCTGCTCATGATCGGGCCGCCCGGCTCGGGCAAGAGTATGCTGGCCCAAAGGCTGCCGGGCATCCTCCCGACCATGACCGAGCAGGAAGCGCTGGAGGCCGCCGCAATCGCCTCGGTCAGCAACCAGGGCTTCCGGCCGGAGCTGTTCGGTCGTCGCCCGTACCGCGCGCCCCACCACTCGGCCTCGTCCGTGGCGCTGATCGGGGGCGGATCCGTGCCGCGCCCGGGCGAGGTTTCCCTGGCCCACCGGGGCGTGCTGTTTCTCGATGAATTGCCCGAATTCGATCGCCGGGTACTCGAAGTGCTGCGCGAACCCATGGAGTCCGGCCAGATCACGATCTCCCGTGCGGCACGGCAGGCGGACTTTCCGGCCCGCTTCCAACTCGTGGCCGCCATGAACCCGGCACCAAACGGCGTCGACGAGCACACGGCCGAAGCGGCCCGCTATCGCGCCAAGCTGTCCGCACCGCTCCTGGATCGTATCGACATGCATCTGGAGGTTCCGCGGGTCCCGGCCAGTGAGCTGCGGGCGGATCAACCGATCGACGGCGAATCAAGCGACGCCATCCGCCAGCGGGTGGAGGAGGCCCGTCAGGTCATGGTGAAGCGCCAGGGCACCGCCAACGCCGAGCTCGACAGCCGCGGCGTCAACGCACACTGTCGACTGGGCGCGACCGAGGCACGCCTCCTGGAACAGGCCCTGGAACGGTTGCAACTGTCGGCGCGGGCGCGCGACCGGATTCTGAAAGTCGCCCGCACGATCGCGGATCTGGCCGGCAGCGAATCCATTGCCGCCGCGCATCTGGGCGAAGCCATCAGTTATCGCGGACTGGACCGCCTGCTGCCAACGCGCTGATCTCAGGCCAGCGAAAGGCGTCTGCGCAGCAGGAGCGGGGCTAAAGCCAGCAAGGCGAGCGGTCCCGGACTGCCGCCACCACCGGACTCAGGCTCAGGCTCAGG
>JBKHDT010000085.1:0-6284 GCA_046541195.1 Halothiobacillaceae bacterium
GGCCTGTTCACGCAGGACGACATTGGAGAACAGCAGCGAGTGGCGCACCACGCCACCGGAAATGATGCAGCCACCGGAAACCATCGAGTCGATGGCCATGCCGCGCCGCCCTTCCTCGTCGAAGACGAACTTGGCCGGCGGCAGCTGCTCCTGGTAAGTCCAGATCGGCCATTCGGTGTCGTAGAGATTCAGCTCCGGCGTCACGCCGATCAGCTCGAGGTTTGCAGCCCAGTAGGAATCGATGGTCCCCACGTCACGCCAGTAGCTCTGCTTGCGACTTTGCACGTCGCGGAAGGGGTAGGCATAAACCTGGTAGCGCTCGATCACGCCCGGGACGATGTTCTTGCCGAAATCGTGATCGGAATCCGGATCGTCGGCGTCCTTGATCAGCTGCTCGTAGAGAAAATCCGCGTTGAAGACGTAGATGCCCATCGAAGCCAGCGAGCGATCCGGGTCGTCCGGCAGCGTCGGCGGATCGGCCGGCTTCTCGACGAAGGAGGTGATCCGGCCACCGTCTTCCATGCCCATCACGCCAAAGGCCGAGGCATCCTCGCGCGGGACCTCGATGCAGCCGATGGTCAGGTCGGCGTTCTTCTCGACGTGGTAGGCGATCATCGGTCCATAGTCCATCTTGTAGATGTGATCGCCGGCCAGAATCAGCACATACTTGGCGTCATGGGCGCGCAGGATGTCCAGGTTCTGGTAGATCGCATCGGCGGTACCCGCGTACCAGGACTGCTCGTTGATGCGCTGCTGCGCCGGCAGCAGTTCCACGAACTCGCCGTGCATCACCCGGGTACTGCCCCAGCCCAGCTGGATATGCTTGATGAGCGAGTGCGCCTTGTACTGGGTCAGCACGCTGATCCGCCCAATGCCCGAGTTCACGCAGTTCGAGAGCGGAAAGTCAATGATGCGGAACTTGCCACCGAAGGGCACCGCGGGCTTCGCCCGCCAGTCGGTCAGTTGTCTCAGGCGCGATCCGCGCCCCCCGGCCAGCACCAGTGCCAGCGTATCCCTTGTGATCCGGCTCACCAGTCGGCGTGGACTTTTCACCTGCATAGCCATGCTCTCCCTACCTGCTTTCTCGTAACGTTGGAAACTCTATAGCAAAATCATGCCGCAATTGCCCGAACGGCACGCCATCAGCCGCCCCCTGCCCGGCCTGTATCCGCGCCTGACGGACCGCCACATGCCGATGCGCCACGTCGCAATGCCCGAAGCGGCCGCCGGGGCATGTGCCGGCCCACCGGGTTCATCATCCCGGCACCGGGGCGCCGCGGCAACCGCCTGCGCCGGCCACCTCGCCCGGCATATCCGCATGACCATTGCCTGGGCGGGCGCGCGGCGCGAGCCGATCCGATGCCCTCGTCCCGCCTGCCTTGCGGTCCTGCCCTTGCAGGGGCTGACCCGGCGGACGGCCCCGGCCAGGCCTTCGCGATGCGCGCCCCCGGGCGCCAAAGGCACACTGCGCGATCCAACCGGGACTGCCCGACGCGCCCGGGGCGCACTGACGCACATCGGCGCCATCGTGAAGCCGGTTGTATCGACACGTGCCTGTTATGGTGCGACAGTAGCATGCAGTGCCATACTTGATGGTATTGGAATTTCTTAACGCGGATATGAATGTAATGGACGTGAATCAACTCGACCCCGCCTTGGCCATGATCATCGAGGCCAGACACCACGATCCCTTCGAAGTGCTCGGCCGCCACCCGCAGGCAGACGGCCAGTGCCTGCTGCGAACCTACCAACCAACCGCGGAACGCGTCTATCTGCATGATGCGCAGGGCGAACGCGTGCCGCTGGAACAGGAATCGCCTCAAGGGCTGTTCGTCATCCGGCTGCCCACCGAGCGGGTTCCCATGCACCCGCGTCTGGAGATGGAGACCCACGAAGGCAACCGCTTCGAAGTCATCGACCCCTACAGCTTCGGCCCGACGCTCGGGGAACTGGACATGTACCTCTTCGGCGAGGGCAAGCACCAGGAAGCCTGGCGGATGCTGGGCGCCCATGCGATGACCATCGACGGCGTGGAAGGCGTGCGCTTCGCGGTCTGGGCGCCCAACGCGGGCCGCGTCAGCGTGGTCGGGGACTTCAACCAGTGGGACGGCCGACGTCATCCGATGCGCGTGCGGGGCAACAGCGGGGTCTGGGAGCTGTTCATCCCGAACCTGGGCGACGGCGAGTTCTACAAGTTCGAGCTGCGCAACCGCGATACCGGCAACATTCTGGTCAAGTCCGATCCCTACGGTCGCCGCTGGGAACTGCGCCCCGGCACCTCGACCCGGATCGTCTCCGGCGAGGATTACGTCTGGCAGGACGGACAATGGCTGGAGCGCCGCAAGCAGTGGGACTGGCTGCATGCTCCGATGTCCGTTTACGAAGTCCACCTGGGCTCCTGGCAGACCACCGAGGACGGCGAGTTCCTCGGCTACCGGGAAATCGCGCACCGGCTGGTGGATTACGTGCGGGAACAGGGATTCACGCACATCGAGCTGTTGCCGATCACCGAGCACCCCTTTGATGCCTCCTGGGGGTACCAGACCACGGGCTACTTCGCACCGACCGCGCGTTTCGGCACGCCCGACGATTTCCGCTACTTCATCGATCACTGTCACCGCCACGACATCGGGGTGATCCTGGACTGGGTACCCGCGCATTTCCCGCGGGACAGCTTCGCCCTGGCCCATTTTGACGGCACGGCGCTGTACGAGCACCAGGACCCGCGTCGCGGTGAGCACCGTGACTGGGGCACGCTGATCTTCAACTACGGGCGCAACGAGGTACGCAATTTCCTGGTGGCCTCGGCGCTGTACTGGGTCGAGCAGATGCACATCGATGGCCTGCGGGTTGACGCGGTGGCCTCGATGCTCTACCTCGACTATTCCCGCGAGGAAGGCGACTGGGAACCCAACATGCATGGCGGACGCGAGAACCTGGAGGCCATCCATTTCATCCAGGAGCTCAACCACCTCGTGCAGAGCCGCAACCCCGGTGTCCTGGTAATCGCCGAAGAATCCACGGCCTGGCCGCAGGTCACCCGTCCGCCGAACGAGGGTGGACTGGGCTTTGCGGTCAAGTGGAACATGGGCTGGATGAACGACACGCTGCGCTACATGGGGCACGAGCCGGTGCATCGCGCCTACCACCACAACGACCTGACCTTCGGGCTGCTCTACAGCTTCACCGAGAACTTCATGCTGCCCTTCTCGCACGACGAGGTGGTGCACGGCAAGCAGTCGCTGCTCGGCCGCATGCCGGGGGACGAATGGCAACGCTTCGCGAATCTCCGGCTGCTGCTGGCCTACCAGTACCTCTACCCGGGCAAGAAACTCCTGTTCATGGGCTGCGAGTTTGGGCAGGGGACCGAGTGGAACCACGCCAAGGGCCTGGAATGGTACCGGCTGGACTATCCGATGCACCAGGGGGTGCAGCAGATGGTGTCCGAGCTCAACCACCTGTACCGCAGCCGCTCGGCGCTGCACCGTTTCGACTTCGACGGCCGGGGGTTCGAGTGGGTCGACTGCAATGACCGCGAGCATTCGATCATCAGCTTCCTGCGCAAGGACGAGCACCACCACCTGATCTGCGTGTTCAACTTCACGCCGGTTCGGCGCGAGGGCTATCGGGTCGGGGTGCCCGCCGAGGGGCGTTACCGGGTGCTGTTCAACAGTGACGCCGAGGGATTCGGCGGCACCAATGCAGGCGAAATGGAGGTGCGAACCGAAGCAGTCGGGCATGTCGGCCGGCCGCACTCGGTCATGATGACCCTGCCGCCGCTTGGTGCCATCATCCTTGAGCCGGTAAACTGAGTGGTCGCTCATTGCCCGTGGCCTCGTCTGCAACGGGGCCGGCCTGACCTGCGACGCCGGACGCCGACCGGCGAGACCGTCTTTCCCAAGCGAGCCATTCCATGAACATTCTGTTTGTCACCAGCGAAGCCTACCCGCTGATCAAGACCGGCGGTCTGGCAGACGTGTCGGGGGCCCTGCCCCGCTCCCTCGCCGCACTTGGCCAGCAAGTGCGGGTCGTCCTGCCCATGTATGCCGATCTCGCCCTGAACGGCGATGCGCCCGTCGTGACCACGCTCGAAGTGTCCGGACAGCAGGTCGAACTGCGCGAGACCCGCCTGGGAAACAGTGAAGTCCCGGTGTGGCTGGTCGATCACCCCATGTTCAGCGCCCGGCATGGCAACCCGTACATGGGACCGGACGGCAACCCCTGGCACGACAACCCGGAACGCTTCGCGCTGTTCTGCCGGGTCGCCTCCAGGCTGGCGATCGATGACGCCGGCCTCGGATGGTCTGCCGACGTCGTCCACTGCAATGACTGGCAGAGCGGTCTGGTACCGGTTCTGCTCAGCAGCCAGGACCGCCCGAGCTGCATCATGACCCTGCACAACCTGGCCTACCAGGGCGTCTTCGACCGGGCCACATTCGAACGCCTTGGCCTGCCCTGGTCGCTGTGGCATCCCGACGCCCTGGAATACTGGGACAACATGTCCATGCTCAAGGGCGGAATCGTGTTCTCCCGGTTCATCACCGCCGTCAGCCCGACCTACGCGCGTGAAATCCAGACCCCGGTCTTCGGCTACGGACTCGATGGGCTGTTGCGCGCCCGGTCCGGGGATGTCATCGGAATACTCAACGGCATCGACGAGCAAGCCTGGAACCCGGCCTCCGACCCCTATCTGGTGCGTGGCTACGACATCGACGACCTCGAAGGCAAGCGGGACAACAAAGCGGCCCTGCAGGCCGAGCTCGGAATGCCCGTGGATGACGAAGTCATGCTGGTGGGCCATATCGGGCGCCTGGTCGACCAGAAGGGGATCGACCTGCTGCTCGGGGCGATCCCGAGACTGATGCACCTGCCGGTACAGTTCGCCATCCTCGGCAGCGGGGAAAGCCGGCACGAGCACGCCTTGCGGGGACTGGCGGCCCGGTACCCCGACAAGATCGGCGTGTTCATCGGATACGACGAGGGCCTCGCCCATCGCATCGAGGCCGGCAGCGACTGGTTCGTCATGCCCAGTCGCTTCGAACCGTGCGGCCTCAACCAGCTTTACAGCCTGCGCTACGGGACCCCGCCGATCGTTCACAAGACCGGCGGACTGGCCGATACGGTCGTGCACGCCGATGCCGACACCATCCGCGAAGGCCGGGCCACCGGACTGGTCATGGAGCACCTTGATCGCCACGCCATCGAGTGGGCCATCGGCACCGCACTGCAGTATTACCACGTGCCCGAAACCTACCGAGGCATCCAGCAGGCCGCGATGAGCCGCCGCTTTGACTGGGAGCACAGCGCCCGCCAGTACCTCGACCTGTACGAAAGATCCCTGTTGCCGGAGTCGTCCGAACACGATGAGCCAGAACAAACCGGTCATTGACCCGCAGTCGCTCAAGGCCTCGCTGAGGTCGCTCGCACGCAAGCGGCTGACCGAGCGGATCAACGCGCTGTTCGGCACCATTGATGACACCTTGTTCTCGATGGCGGACCGCTCGCTCGAGGCCAAGGAACAGAACCTCTACTTCGATGCCATGCGGGCCCTGCGACTCGAGCGCGGGGCCATCCTCTACCGGTTCTTCAAGCATCTGGAGGAATACGGCAACGACAAACCGGTTCCCCGGCCGGTCGCGCCGGAGGCCGAAGAAACAGACGACGAGATCAGTCTGGCCCTGATCGACCAGGAGGAAATGGAGGAGCGCGTCGCGGTGACCAACATGGTCGCCAACGTCAGTGAAGCCACCGCACAGGAAGTGGCCGCCCTGGAGACCCGGCTGGAATGGCTTGATGAGCACAATCCGGGCGTGATTGATCCCGAGGCCTACAGCCTGCGGGTGCTGGCATCAGCTTTTCGCGAGGCCGTTCATGAATCCGAACTGGACCTGCGCATCAATCTGCTGATTCTCAAGCAATTCGAGCAGCATGTGTTCGCCGGACTCGCGGAAATATTCCAGGAAATGAATGACGTGCTGATCGAGGCAGGCATCCTGCCGAAGATCCGCAGCCGCCGTCGAGGTCTCTCCAATCCAGGCGGCGGAGTCGGCCAGGGGGATGCCAGTGCGCCGGCGCCCGGACCCGCAGGCAACGCCCCGGGCGCTGCAGCAGGATACCCAGGCTCGACCGCCCACGGAGGCGCCGGTGCGGCAGCAGCCGGACCTGCAGGCAACGCCCCGGGCACTGCAGCAGGATACCCAGGCTCGATCGCCCACGGGGGCACCGGTGCGGCAGCAACGGGACCTGCAGGCAACGCCCCGGGCGCTGCAGCAGGATACCCAGGC
>JBKHDT010000086.1:0-6201 GCA_046541195.1 Halothiobacillaceae bacterium
GGTTGTACAGCGCGTAGGCCAGCGCCTTGCCGGTTTCGCCGGAGATGATCACGCCATTGATGCGCTGCCCCACCGCCCCGGGCTTGTATTCACCGTAGTGGTCGAACACCGAGAACAGCAGGCCGGTACCCTGCGTGGCCGTGAGGAACTCGGTCCGGAACCCGATCAGTCCGCGCGACGGGATGATGTACTCGAGCCGCACCCGGCCCTGGCCATCGGGCTCCATGTTGCGCAACTCGCCGCGCCGCAGGCCGAGCTTTTCCATCACCCCGCCCTGGTGCTGCTCTTCGATGTCCACGACCAGCTGCTCGTACGGCTCCTGCATGGCCCCATCGACCTCGCGAATGATGACCTCTGGACGAGAGACGCCCAGTTCAAATCCCTCGCGGCGCATGTTCTCGATCAGTACCGACAGGTGCAGCTCGCCCCGGCCGGAGACCCGGAACTTGTCCGGGTCGTCGGTTTCCTCGACCCGCAGCGCCACGTTGTGGATCAGCTCCTTGTCCAGGCGCTCGCGGATCTGGCGGCTGGTCAGAAACTTGCCTTCCTTGCCCGCGAACGGCGAGGTATTGACCTGGAAGGTCATGCTGACGGTCGGCTCGTCGACCGACAGCGCCGGCAGCGCCTCGACGTGCTCCGGATCACACAGCGTGTCGGAAATGGACAGGTCCTCGATTCCCGAGAAGGCGATGATGTCTCCGGCACGGGCCTCGGGCACCTCGATGCGGTCCAGGCCGTGAAAGCCCATGACCTGAAGCACCCGGCCACCGCGCACGTTGCCGTCCTTGTCGATCACCTTCACCGGGGTGTTGGTGCGCACGCTGCCGCGCTTGATCCGTCCGACTCCGATCACGCCCACGTAGGGGTTGTAGTCCAGGCTGGAAACCTGCAGCTGGAACGGCCCGTCCCGATCGACATCCGGCGGCGAGACTTCCCGAATGATCGTTTCGTAGAGTGGTGTCATGTCCCCGTCACGGACCTCGGTGTCCAGCCCCGCGTACCCGTTCAGTGCCGACGCGTAGACGATGGGAAAGTCAAGCTGCTCGTCGGTACCCCCGAGCCGGTCGAACAGGTCGAAGACCTGGTCGACGACCCAGTCCGGCCGGCCACCCGGCCGGTCGATCTTGTTGATCACCACGATCGGCCGAAACCCCATCTCGAAGGCTTTCTGGGTCACGAAGCGGGTCTGCGGCATCGGTCCGTCGACCGCGTCAACCAGCAGGAGGACCGAATCGACCATCGACAGGACCCGCTCGACCTCGCCGCCGAAATCGGCGTGGCCGGGGGTGTCCACGATATTGATCCGGTACTCCTCGCCTTCCGGCGACGTCCAGCGAATCGCCGTGTTCTTGGCGAGAATCGTGATGCCGCGTTCCTTTTCCAGCGCATTGGAATCCATGACGCGCTCGCCGACGTCGGCGCGCTCGTCGAAGGTTCCGGATTGCTGAAGGAGCTTGTCGACCAGCGTGGTCTTGCCATGGTCAACGTGGGCGATAATGGCGATATTACGCAGGTTCCGGATGGACCCGGACGCTTGTGAGTCTGTCATTGTGAGTCGTTCTCGAGCGGTCTCTTGCGCCGTCCGCAGGCGGCACGAAGGTGAAGGCGTCCACCTTTCTGGCCGGACGCGAATCGGGGTAAATCATGAAAGGATCGCGCATTCTATCCGAAGCGGCCGTCGCGTGCAGCGTTGACGGCATCGCGGCGCCCGTCAACTTCGCCCCTTGAAGCGGGCGCAGCACCCGTCCGCAACCCGGCAGGCCAGGCCGTCGGGGGCTGGACGGGCCCGGGCACCGCGGCCTCAACGTGCTGCCATTTCGGTCCGGCCGGGCGATTGACGCGGGTCAACCCCCAAGACCCCGGTCACCCGCGCCGGACCGGAGCAACTCATGCGGCGACCAGCGACTCGCGCCCGCGCAGGGGAGTCCGGGCTTCTGCAGCACGGGAAATGAAGTGGCGATGATAGCGCCGGTGCAGACGATCGCAGTCGAGCAGCACGAACACGTCGGCGGTTCCGAACACGGGGTCAAGACAAGGCTCGCCGCAGATCTGGGCGCCCAGTCGCATGTACGCCTTGAGTAGCGGCGGCATTCGGGGACGCCCCTCCCGGGCCGGCAAACGGGCCGGCAACGCCCGTCGAGGCACCACCCGCAGATTATCCGGCGCCAGATAGCGACCGCGCAGCTGGGCCATGACGGCCTTGGCCTCGGCCCCGCCATCCGCGGCGGGGATGCTGGCGCAGCCAATCAGGTGCCCGAAGCGGTTGATGTCCATGAACTGCGCCAGGCCCGCCCAGAGTGTCCCGATGGCAGCCCCGTTCCGGTAACCCGGGTGGACGCAGGTTCGGCCGATTTCCATAATCCGGCCGGGGAGTCCGTAAATGGCAGACAGGTCGAACTCGGCTTCGCTGTAGAAGCCGCCGGCAACCCGCGCCTGGGTATCCGTCAAGATCCGCGTACTCGCGACCACCTTGCCAGTCTGCTGGTCGCGCACGATCAGATGATGGCAGTAGTCGTCCAGGCCGTCGGTTTCCAGCGCGGCGTCCGCACCGACCGACCGCGCGCCCAGTTCCTGGACGAATACCTGGTGCCTGAGCGCCAGGCTCTCCGAGATCTCCTGCTCGCTGACTGCCAGATCAACCGTCAGACGGGGGTGATTTTCACCCCAACTGTCATTGTCCGCCTTGCGCATCATCGCTTGCCTCCCGGTCAGGTTTCGCATTCCCGGGGACGCTACAGCCGATGCCTTTCCGGACCGTGACGATTGCCTGACGAAAAGGTGACAAACCATCTGGCTCGGGAGGATCTGCCCAGATGCAGGCCGTCTCCCGCGCAGCGCATGGATACCCGGCCGGAGAGTGCATGGCGCCACCGGGCAGAAACCGGCCAATCAGGAGAACGCGCGCACCAGGCCCTCCGGGCTGACCTCCGGCGGCAGGCACTGCATGCCGCGACAGATGTAGGCCACGCCGCCTGCCTGACCGCCCTTGCTGCGCAACGCCTCGACCAGAAGATGCGTCTGGTCGGGTGAGATCACGAAATGGATCACGTCCTGCCTGCGCAGATGATCAAGGGCCGGTTGCCAAGCGGATCGTTGTGCTTCGGTCAGCCTCAGGATCACCAGCGTGGGCATGACCAGCCAGTCCTGAAGGGCCTGCAACATGCCCGAGTGCGCCAGGGGCTGCGCGGCCACGCTGGCGGCCGCCGCCGCGAGGGTCCGCTCTGCCGACTCCAGCCAGTCGGCCCGACCGAGCAGCCAGCCGAACCGCATCAGAACCCTGGCGGCGATCGCATTGCCGTTGGGCAGCGCATCGTCGGCGAAGGGCTTCATGCGGGCGATCAACGGCTCGTGGTCACTGCCGGTGAACCAGAACCCGCCGCCGTCGCGGTCCTCGAAGTACCTGCGCATCTGTTCGATCAGCTCGATCGCCCAGTTGAGCAGTTCCGGGTCGAACCCCTGCTGCAGGCGGCTCCAGATCGCCATCGCCAGGAAGGCATGATCATCCAGGTAACCCGGCAGCGCCTCCGCACCATGCCCGGTCGCGTGGAGTCGGCCATCCTGCCAGAGCGTCGAGCGGATCGCTGCCAGTGAACGATCTGCCACCGCAACCCATGAAGGCTCATCAAGCTGCCGGGCGGCCTCGACCAGGCCCTGGATCGCCAGTGCGTTCCAGGCCGTCAGCAACTTGTCGTCCCGACCAGGGGGCACCCGCCTGGCACGCCGCTCGAGCAGGCGCACCCGGGCGGCGTTGAGCCGCCGATGCAGCTCGGCCTGCGCCACCCCGGTCTGAGCCGCCAGTTCGGAAGGAGATCGACGCACCACCAGATGCCAGCGCCCCTCGAAATTGGCGGCGCCGTCCAGGCCGTAGGTCGCAGCCAGAAGTGGCCAGTCCTCAGGCTCAACCAGCGTCCGAACCTCCGAGGGCGTCCAGAGATAGAACATGCCCTCACCGCCCTCGGAGTCGGCATCGAGGCTGCTGGCAAAACCACCGTCAGGGCGTGTCATCTCGCGCGTCAGCCACCCCACGGTTTCGTGGACGACCCGGTGGTAGAGGCGGTTGCCGGTGCGCCGGGCCATGTCGGCGTACAGCGGCAGCAGTTGCGCGTTGTCGTACAGCATCTTCTCGAAGTGCGGGATCTCCCAGGCCGCGTCCACGCAGTAACGGTAGAAGCCCCCTCCGATCTGGTCATACAGACCGGAGCGGGCCATTCGGCCGAGACTTGATTCCAGATGCGCCCCAAGGCCCCTGTCGAAGCCCGCAGGCTCCTGCAGGCAGCGGACATGGATCAGCGAAAGCAGGCTGGGATGGGGAAACTTGGGCGCGCCCCCGAACCCGCCATGCTCGGCATCGGCATCCTGTCCTGCCTGGGCGAGGGCCCGATCGATCCAGCCGGCGTCCAGCGCGACCGGCGCCCCTTCTCCGATTCGCGCCAGCGCCTCCTGGACCAGCGCCCCCTGACGCAAGGCCTCCTCGCCACGCGACGCGTAAAATCCGGCAATGCGCCGCAACAGATCCGCGAACCCCGGCATTCCGTAACGCGGCGTCGGCGGAAAGTACGTGCCCGAGAAAAACGGGGTGTGATCCTCCGGGTTGAGAAAAATCGTCAGCGGCCAGCCCCCCGGACGCTGGGCGATGATTGCATGCGCGGTCTGGTAGATCTTGTCGAGGTCCGGTCTTTGTTCGCGGTCGACCTTGATATTCACAAAATGCCGGTTCATCACTTCGGCAGTGTCCGGGTCTTCGAAGGACTCGTGCGCCATGACGTGACACCAGTGACAGGCGGCATATCCGATCGACAACAAAATGGGGCGGCCGGTCGCACGGGCCAGGTCAAGGGCCTCGGTGCCCCAGGGATACCAGTCGACGGGATTGTCGGCGTGCTGCCGAAGGTACGGGCTCTGGCTGAGGGCGAGTCTGTTTGGCATGGAGCCTCCTGCGGTTGCGGCATTTCGGGGCGGACCGATCAACCGATCGGACCCGCACGCAAGAGTCCAGACTAATCGCGTCCGGGGCGAATAAAAGCCTCGGATCATGCTATTATCCGCCCCAAACACCCGGGCGGTGCCCGAACCCAGGCACGAGTTCCTGCCAGTTCGGACGGCCCTGCGCACGGTCAAAGAACCGAGATTCGGGCCGGGTTTGCGAAACCACCGTTCATCAGCCGGAGAAAGGCATTCCCTTGCTGACCTATCCCGAGATCGACCCGGTCGCACTGGCCCTGGGGCCGCTCAAGATTCACTGGTACGGATTGATGTACGCGGTGGGATTTGCGCTGGCCTGGGCACTGGGGCGCCACCGTGCCAAGCAACCGCACTCCAGGATCACCCCGGCCCAGGTCGACGACCTGCTGTTCTACTGCGCGCTCGGCGTCGTGCTTGGCGGACGGCTCGGCTATATCCTGTTCTACCAGTTTGACGGCGTGCTGGCCGATCCGCTGATGCTCGTGCGTCTCTGGGAAGGCGGCATGAGCTTTCACGGCGGCCTGATCGGTGTGCTGACTGCCCTGTGGCTGTTCGCGCGCAAGACCGACCGGGGTTTTTTCGAGATTGGCGATTTCGTCGCCCCGCTGGTTCCCCTGGGTCTGTGCGCAGGCCGGATCGGCAACTTCATCAATGGCGAGCTGTGGGGCGGTCCGACCGATCTGCCCTGGGGCATGGTGTTCCCGCACGTGGACGAACTGGCCCGGCATCCCTCGATGCTTTACCAGGCCGCGCTCGAAGGTCTCGTCCTGTTCCTGGCCCTGTGGTGGTTCTCGGCCCGCCCGCGGCCGACCATGGCCGTATCCGGGCTGTTCCTGCTCGGCTACGGACTGTTCCGCGGCCTGGTCGAATTTGTCCGTGAGCCCGATGCCCATATCGGCTATCTGCACGGCGACTGGCTGACCATGGGGCAACTTCTGTCGCTGCCCATGCTCATTGCCGGAGCCGCCCTGCTGATCTGGGCCTATCGCCGCGATGCCACGGCCGATACCGCGAGACCAATGCCATGATCCAGTACCACGACCTGATGCGCCACATCCTCGATAACGGCGTGGAGAAAACCGACCGCACTGGCACCGGGACGCTGTCCGTGTTCGGGTACCAGATGCGCTTTGACCTCGCAGAAGGCTTCCCGCTGGTCACCACCAAAAAGGTCCACCTGCGGTCGATTATCCACGAGCTGCTGTGGTTCCTGCGCGGGGACACCAATATCGGCTACCT
>JBKHDT010000087.1:0-5804 GCA_046541195.1 Halothiobacillaceae bacterium
CAACCGCCCACGGTGCTCCAGAAAGCTCAGGGGCCGCGGCGGTTATGGCAGATGTCCGGAAACTTGGTGCTTGCTCAGTGCTTGCTCAGGCCCAGGGCGGCGTGTCGTCGCCTCCACCGGTGATCGGCGACCCGGCCGGCACCTCGCCGTCGAGCGCCTGCATCAGATCCTCCATCATGACGCGCAGTTCGCCGACCATCAGCGCGAACGTCGCATCGGCCTGGGCCAGCTCGTCGTCCTCGTCCGGCAGTTGCTCGACGATGGTATCGAGGAACTTGAGCCGTCCCAGCGTCAGGTCGGACTTGAGCACGAAGGACACGCGATCGCGCCAGATCAGCTCCATCTGGTCCACTTCCTTGCCGGACTCGGCCAACGCCAGGATCTGCGGGTCCCCCAGATCATGCCGGTTGACGGTGACCGTGCCGCCTTCAAGCGGATCGACCAGTCGGCAGGCGCCGCCGAGCGCGAACTGATCCGGCGGCGCATCCACCAGCCAGTTGGTCATGCGCGCGTCGGGCGGGGCCTGGGTCTTCGGTGTGGTGGCAGGCAGGCTGCCGAGCGCCTCGCGCAATGCACCGGTCATCAGTTCGGCGTGCTTGAAGCTGGCCGCGTCGACCCACAACCACCCGGATACCGGGTCAAGGCAGGCGGTAATCCGCTGGCGCCGCGGAAAGGCCTGCGGCAGCAGTTCGATCAACATGGCATCCTTCATTTCGCGCTTTTCGCGATTGCCGACTTCCCGCCCTTCGCGCACGGCAATCTCGGCGGCCCGCTCGTCGACGCGCTCGCGCACCACAGCAGCCGGCACACTGCGTGTCTCCTGCATCAGCGACAGGCGCAGCGCGCCGCTGGCCTCGTGCACCAGCAGCTCACCCAGGGCCGGCACCCAGCCCAGCGACTCCGGCTGAGCCGGCAAAGTCGGCTGGAAGGGCGACTGCGCAAGCGCCTCGGTCAATGCCGCTGCCTCGAGCAGCCCGGCATCCATCTGGGTCGTGTCGATTCGATAGGGAACGAGATTTCTGAAGAACATGTCGGGTCCAGGGTGATTTTCGCGGGCGGCAGATTCTAGCAGGTTGTGCACAAAGGCCACCCGTGGTGGCGCACATGGTCGTGTACGTGCCAAAACCACACAACCGGCGCGAAAAACCTGCCTGCCGTGTGCGTGACGCTTGTCAGGGCATCCGGGCGTTGCCCGCAGGGACGGCCCCGGCTGCCCTCGCCAGCCGGCCGCGTGAAGCCCCCGGTCCGGCTGCCGACGGCCGATCCATGTGCGCCCAAAGCCTTCATTCTTCGATATACTGCCCGAATCATCCCACGGAGTCCGCCATGAAAGCAGATACCCCAGTCGTCGTGCGCCTGAGCGACTACCGCGCACCGGACTTTCTACTCGATTCGGTGGAGCTGACCTTCGTGCTGGAGCCTCATGCCACGCGGGTAACCGCAGTGCAGCAACTGCGGCGTCACGGCGACCACGATCGGCCGCTGGTTCTGAATGGACGGGACCTGGTCACCGAGGCGGTCACGCTCGACGGGCAAACACTCACCCCGGGGGATGACTTCACGGTCGACGACCAGCATCTGACGCTCGCCAACCCGCCGGCCAAGTTCACGCTCACCGTGCAGACGACCATCGACCCGGGCAGCAATACCGCGCTTGAGGGGCTGTATCTGTCCTCGGGGAACTTCTGTACCCAGTGCGAGCCGGAGGGCTTTCGGCGGATCACCTGGTTCCTGGATCGTCCGGATGTCCTGGCGCGGTACACGGTACACATCGAGGCGGACAGGAATCGCTACCCGGTGCTGCTGAGCAACGGCAACCCGACAGCCAGCGAAGACCTCCCGGGCGGTCGCCATCGTGCAACCTGGGTGGACCCGCACCCGAAACCGTCCTACCTGTTTGCCCTGGTCGCCGGGGACCTGGCTTGCCTGTCGGAGCGCTACAAGACCGGTTCGGGGCGCGAGGTGGCGTTGAATATCTACGTGCAGCACCACAATCGTGACCGGTGCGCGCACGCGATGGTGTCGCTCAAAAAGGCGATGACCTGGGACGAGGAGGCCTACGGCCGCGAGTACGATCTGGACGTGTTCAATATCGTCGCGGTCGATGACTTCAACATGGGCGCGATGGAAAACAAGGGACTGAACATCTTCAACTCCCGCTACGTCCTCGCGCGGCCGGAAACCGCGACCGACGCCGACTACGATGGCATCGAGAGTGTCGTGGCCCACGAGTACTTCCACAACTGGTCCGGCAACCGGGTCACCTGCCGGGACTGGTTCCAGCTGTCGCTCAAGGAAGGCTTCACGGTGTTCCGTGACCAGGAGTTCTCCGCCGACATGGGGTCTCGGGCGGTGCGGCGCATCCAGGACGTCAACCTGCTCAAGCAATTCCAGTTCGCCGAGGATGCCGGCCCGCAGGCACACCCGGTTCAGCCGCAGACTTACCAGCAGATCAACAACTTTTACACCTCGACGGTCTACAACAAGGGCGCCGAGGTGGTCCGGATGCTGCGCAATCTGCTCGGCTGGGAAACCTTCCGCGCCGGCTGCGACCTGTACTTTGCGCGCCACGATGGTCAGGCGGTGACCATCGAGGACTTCGTGGCGGTCATGGAGTCGGTTTCCGGGCGCGACCTGACCCAGTTCCGCCGCTGGTATGCCCAGGCGGGCACACCGCGCGTGCAGGTCACCGACCACCACGATCCCGAGCGCCAGCAGTACCGGCTGACGCTGGCGCAGTCCTGCCCGCCGACGCCGGGCCAGCCGGACAAGCAACCCTTCCAGATCCCCATCGCCATTGCGCTGTTCAGCCGGGACGGCCTGCAACTGGTCGAGGAGCAGGTCGTGGATCTGGTCAAGGCCCGGCAGGAGGTGGTGTTCGAAGGCATCGCGACCCCGCCGGTTCCCTCGATGAACCGGGGATTCACGGCGCCGATCCGCCTCGAATACGATCATGACGACGCCGCCCTGGCCTTGCTGGCCAGTCACGACACCGACCTGTTCAACCGCTGGGACGCCATGCAGCGGCTGATGCTGCGGGTGATCATGCGGCGGGTGGAGGCGCTGACCGATGAGGATTGCAGCGACCCCGGAGAACTGGCGCTGGACCCGGTCCTTTCCGGGGCCTTCGGGCAACTGCTGCATGGCGTCGAAACCGACCCGATGTTCACCGCCGAGGCGCTGAGCCTGCCGACCGAAGGCTATGTCGCAGAACAGTACCCGGGCAGCGTGCCGGTCGATGCCATTCACCAGGCCCGCGAGGAACTGCGCCGGGCGCTGGCCGAGGAATGGGAGGCGGCCCTGGGACTGGTCTATCGCAACCAGGTGGTTCAGGGGCCGTTTCGCCCCGGTGGTCGGGACGCCGGCAAGCGACGGGTGCAGCGGATTGCCCTGGACTATCTGGCCAGCCTGTCCCGAGCGGCCTGGTACCAGACTGCCTGGGAGCAGTTCGAGCAGGCGGACAACATGACCGACAGCCTGAACGCCCTCGCGGTGCTGGCGCATGCCGACTGCCCCCAGCGCGAGACGGCACTCGCGCAATTCGGCACACGCTGGCACGACGATCCGCTGGTGATGGACAAGTGGTTCAGCCTGCAGGCGACCAGCCCGCTGCCGGCCACGCTGGATCGCGTCGAAACACTCCGCAACCACCCGGCATTCTCGATCCGCAACCCGAACAAGGTTCGTGCGCTGATCGGCGCCTTCGCCCGGGGCAATCCGTTACACTTTCATGCGGCGGACGGCTCGGGCTACCGCTGGGTTGCCGAGCGGATCATCGAGCTGGATGCCCTCAACCCGCAGGTCGCCGCGCGGATGGCCGGGGCGTTCAATCGCTGGGAACACTACGACAGCTTGCGTCGGGCGATGATGAAGGCGCAGCTGGAGCGCATCATGGAGCGCCCGGAGTGTTCCTCGGATGTGGCAGAGATCGTGGGCAAGGCGCTCAAGGGATGAGCGGCGCGGCCGACATGCTCTTACCGCCCGTGGACGGCGCGCCGGGCCATGGAAAAGCGTGCTCGGCCCGCCGGGCGCATGATCAAGGACAAGTGGTCGAACCATGCTGATTATCGTAGGTTGGGTAATTGTACTGGGGGTGATTTTCGGGGGCTATGTGATCTCCGGGGGCTCCATGGGTGCGCTGGTGCATCCGGTAAAGCTGATGATGATCGTCGGAGCGGCCGTGGGCGCCATGATCGCCAGCGCCTCGAGCAACGCGCTCAAGGCGGTGCTGCGTGACGCGCCGGCGGTGTTCAAGGGCAGCAAGTACACCAAGGCGCTGTACCTGGACCTGCTCTGCCTCTTGTTCGACATTCTCACCAAGGTGCGCAAGGAGGGCCTGATGTCGGTCGAGGAGGAGATCGAGGAGCCCAAGGACAGCCCGCTGTTCTCGAAATATCCCAAGGTACTGGCGGATCATCACCTGACCGAGTTCATCGTCGACTACCTGCGGATGATGGTCTCGGGCAACATGAATTCCCTGGAAATGGAAAACCTCATGGACATCGAGATCGAGACGCACCACAAGGAGGCGTCGATCCCGATCGGTTTGATGAACAAGCTCGGGGACTCCATGCCGGCGTTCGGGATCGTCGCGGCGGTCATGGGCGTGGTCATCACCATGGGCTCGCTGCACCTGCCGCCGGCAGAGCTGGGCCCGATGATCGGCGCCGCGCTGGTGGGCGCCTTCGTGGGCATCCTGTTCGGTTACGGCATTATTTCCCCGATCGCCAGCGCCATGGAAATCAAGGCCGAGGAAGCCTCCAAGTCACTGGAGTGTGTCAAGGTTTCGCTGCTGGCGAGCCTGAACGGCTACCCGCCGCCGGTCGCCATCGAGTTTGGGCGCAAGGTGCTGTTCTCGCCGGAACGCCCGGGCTTCCAGGAGCTCGAAGAGACCATCAAGGAACGCAAGTAAGCCGGGAGCGCGGACAATACCATGGCCGAATCGGGTGATCAGGGCCGACCGATCGTCATCAAGAAGATCAAGAAAGGCGGGCACGGCCACCATGGCGGCGCCTGGAAGATTGCCTATGCCGATTTCGTGACCGCGATGATGGCGTTCTTCCTGCTCATGTGGCTGCTCGGCTCCATGGGCGAAGCCGAGCGCAAAGGCATTTCCGACTATTTTCAGAACCCCGTCAAGGTCACCCTGGAGGGCGGCGAGAGTGTCGGCATGTCTGAAAGCCTGATCGACGGCGGCGGCGAGGATCTGACCCGCGAAGAAGGGCAGGTCATCAAGCAGGACCTGATCGACATGGACCAGAAGACCGCCGAAGAGCTGGTCGCCGAGCAGGAACGCCGCCAGCTCGAAGAACTCAAGGAACAGCTCGAGTCGCTGATCGAGGTCACCCCCGAGCTCAAGGCGCACGAGAACCAGATCAAGCTGGAGATCACCGAGGAAGGGCTGAAGATCGACATCATTGACGAGGGCGATCGCCCCATGTTCGAGTCCGGCTCCTCCAACATGGAAAACTATGCGCGGGACATTATCGAGCAGCTCGCGCCGGCCATTGACGGGCTGCCCAATCGCCTGACGGTACTCGGCCACACGGATGCCCGCCCGTTTGCCAGCGGGTTGCGAACCAACTGGGAGCTCTCCACCGAGCGGGCCAACGCCGCCCGGCGCGCGCTGGTCGCCGGTGGTCTGGAGGAGGACAAGTTCCTGCGCATTTCCGGGCTGGCGGACTCCATGCCGCGCATCAAGGACGACCCGGAAGACCCCCGCAACCGCCGGATTTCGGTCCTGGTGATGAACAAGGAAGCCGAGCGTGCCGCCCTGAACGAAAGCCTCCCGGCCGTCCAGGCCG
>JBKHDT010000088.1:0-5682 GCA_046541195.1 Halothiobacillaceae bacterium
CATGGCCATCACGGTCATGCGCATCACGATGATGGGGATCATGGTCATGGGGATCACGGTCATGTGCACACCGGGCTGGACCCCCATGTCTGGCTGGCGCCGAACAATGCCGCGGCGATGGTCCGGCTGATTGTGAAGCGTCTGGCCGCGGTCGATCCGCAAAATGCCGCCCGTTACCAGGCCAATGCCGAGCAGGCGCTGGCACGATTGGCTGAGCTCGATGCGGCACTGCGTTCACGACTCGAGCCAGTGGCCGGTCGGCCCTTTGTCGTATTCCACGATGCCTATCGCTATTTCGAGCATGCCTATGGCCTGAATGTGGCCGGGGTCGTCACCGTGGATGCGCGCAACAGCCCGGGCGTGCGCCGGGTCGCCGAACTGCGTGACCGCATCCGCCAGCTCGGGGCTACCTGCGTGTTCAGCGAGCCGCAGTTTCCGCCGCGAATCGTCGACACCCTGGTCGAGGGAACCGACGCCCGGCTGGGCGTCCTCGACCCGGTCGGCGCGCAACTGCCGCGCGGGCCCCAGACCTATTTCCTTTTGCTCGAAGGACTCGCGGACAGCCTCGTCAACTGCCTGGAGGACACCGGGCGCTGACGAGCGCCCGGTGTCCGAGCGCGGCCTTGGCTTCGATCCGCGGGCCTTTACCGGCGCCGTTCATGTCGCGGCGCATTGGTTTTGTGCGCACGTTATCGCGCACGGCATCGCACGGGACAGGGCGGTCGCGCCGGCGCATCCTGCGTCGTGGGCGGTTTGAGCCCCACAAGAACCGCAGGGAATTTGTCCGCCGGGCAGATGCCAAACGCCGGGAGCCGCCGGGTACCCGGCCTGCCAGTCCCGTCAGGCCGGGTGGATCGTGCGGGTGCGGGGGATCACCGTGACCGGACGATGCCAACCGGCCAGCGAACGGGTATACTGCGCCGTTCGCGGCGATGCCGCTGACAGTGTGCGTTTTCCCTTGAGGGAGGGTGCCCCTGGCCCTGGCGAACAGCCGGGACAGGTTTTGTCAGTCAAGTGGACCGGCAGCACGCCGTCCGGCCTCGTCCCATCCACGCCCTGACCCATCGAAATTGCCATCGTGAACGACCAATTCGCTCGCATCAACCGGCTCCCGCCCTACGTTTTCAACATCGTCGGTGAACTCAAGGCCAGGGCCCGCGCCCGAGGCGAGGACATCATCGACTTCGGCATGGGCAACCCGGACCAGCCCACGCCCGAGCACATCGTCGAGAAGCTCGTGGAAGTGGCTCGCCGGGGCGACACGCACCGTTACTCGCAGTCCAAGGGCATTCCCCGTCTGCGGCGCGCCATCTGCAACTGGTACCGGACCCGTTACGACGTGGACCTGGACCCCGAGCACGAGGCGATCGTCACCATCGGCTCCAAGGAAGGGCTGGGTCACCTCGCCATTGCCACCCTGTCCGCGGGCGACACGGTGCTGGTGCCCAACCCGGCGTACCCGATCCATCCATACGGCAGCGTGATCGCGGACGCCGACATCCGGCATGTGCGGCTGACCCCGGATGTGGATTTCTTCGAGGAGCTGCAGCGGGCCATCAAGGAAACCTGGCCCAAGCCGAAGATGCTGATCCTCAACTTTCCCGGCAATCCGACCACCCAGTGCGTGGATCTGGAATTTTTCGAGAAGGTGGTGGCGATCTGCCGGGAGGCGGGGATCTGGATCGTGCACGACCTGGCCTACGCGGACATCGTGTTCGACGGCTACAAGGCGCCGTCGATTCTGGAGGTGCCCGGGGCCAAGGACATCGCCGTGGAATTCTTCACTCTGTCCAAGAGCTACAACATGCCGGGCTGGCGCGTGGGGTTCATGGTCGGCAACCCGACCCTGGTCAATGCCCTGGCCCGGATCAAGTCGTATTTCGACTACGGAACCTTTACCCCGATCCAGGTGGCTGCCATTCTCGCGCTCGAGGGGGACCAGAGCTGCGTGGCGGAAATCTGCGAGATGTATCGCAAGCGCCGCGACGTGCTCTGCGACGGGCTGAATGCGGCGGGCTGGCAGGTCGAGAAGCCGAAGGCGACGATGTTCGTCTGGGCAAAGATTCCCGAGCGTTACGCGCAGCTGGGTTCGCTTGAGTTCACCAAGTTGCTGATCGAGGAGGCCAAGGTCGCGGTTTCGCCCGGCGTGGGCTTCGGCAGCTACGGGGACGATCACGTCCGGTTTTCGCTCATCGAGAACGAGCACCGGACACGGCAGGCGCTTCGGGGCATCAAGGCGATGTTTCGCAAGGATGGCGTCACCGGCGGGGATACGGCATGAAACAGACTGAAGCGAACAACAAGCCGATGAAGGTTGGCCTGCTGGGGCTCGGCACGGTTGGCGGTGGCGTGGTCAACGTGCTGGCACGCAATGCCGAGGAGATCGCCCGCCGGGCCGGGCGTCGGATCGAGGTGGTCCACGCGGCGGCCCGTCGCCTGGATGCGCCGCGGATCTGCCCGACCGACGGGATTCTGCTGACCACCAACCCCATGGAGGTGGTCGAGAACCCCGAGGTGGACGTGGTGGTCGAGCTGATGGGGGGCATGCGTCCGGCAGGGGACTTGATCCGCCGGGCTCTCTCGCTCGGCAAGCCGGTGGTAACGGCCAACAAGGCGCTGATTGCCCTGGAAGGGGGCGAGCTGTTCGAGATCGCCCAGGACAACGGCACCCTGGTTGCGTTCGAGGCGGCGGTGGCGGGCGGCATCCCGATCATCAAGGCCATGCGCGAGGGGCTGGCCGGCAACCGCATCGAGTGGCTGGCAGGCATCATCAACGGCACCGGCAACTTCATCCTTACCGCCATGCGGGACGAGGGGCGGGACTTCGGGGACGTGCTGGCGGAGGCCCAGCGGCTGGGTTACGCCGAGGCGGACCCGACCTTTGACGTCGAAGGCGTCGATGCCGCGCACAAGCTCACCATCCTGGCCGCGATCGCCTTCGGGATGCCGCTCAAGTTCGACGAGGTCTACACCGAAGGGATTTCCGCGCTCACCCGGGAGGACGTTGCCTATGCCGAGGAGCTCGGTTACGGCATCAAGCACCTGGGCATTGCACGGCGCCGCGAGGAGGGCGTCGAGCTGCGCGTGCACCCGACCCTGATTCCGGCAAGGCGTCTGATCGCCAACGTCGACGGGGTCAAGAACGCCGTGCTGGTCTGGGGTGATGCCGTCGGCCCGACGCTCTATTATGGCGCCGGGGCCGGAGACGAGCCGACGGCTTCGGCCGTGGTGGCCGACCTGGTGGACGTGGTCCGCACGCTGACCGCCGATCCCAATCATCGCGTGCCGCATCTGGCGGTGGTGCCGGACCAGCTGACTGACATGCCGGTGCTGCCCATGGACGAGGTGCGTACCGCCTACTACCTGCGGCTGGAAGCCTACGACCAGCCGGGGGTGCTGGCGGACATCGCCCGCATTCTGGCCGATGCCGGCATCAGCATTGAGGCGATGATCCAGAAAGAGGCCGGCGAGGACTCCTCCTACCTGCCAATCATCATGTTGACGCACCAGATCATCGAGTCGGCCATGAACGAGGCGATCCGGCAGATCGAGGCACTCGGCACGGTGCGTTCCCCGGTCACGCGGATTCGCGTCGAATCCCTGGCCGGCTGACCGGGTTCGCGTCATGAACACCGCCCGGTCGCTGCCGCCACTCTCGCTGGTCATCCCGATGTTCGACGAGCAGGACAACGTTCTGCCGATGCTCGAACGCATCGAAGAGGCGCTTGCCGACTACCCCGGCCCCTGGGAGGTGCTGCTGGTCGACGATGGCAGCAGCGACCAGACGACGCGACGGATGGCCGAGGGCCGCACGCGCCATGGCCGGCATGTCCGGCCGATCCTGCTGCGCCGCAACTTCGGCCAGACGGCGGCCATGCAGGCGGGCATCGACCTGGCGCGCGGCGAGGTCATTGCCACGCTGGACGGTGACTTGCAGAACGACCCGGTGGATATTCCGCGGATGGTGACGCGGCTTGTCGACGAGGACCTGGACCTGGTGGCCGGCTGGCGCAAGAACCGCCAGGACAACCTCTGGCTGCGCAAGGTCCCGTCGCGGATCGCCAACCGGCTGATCCGGCGGATTACCGGGGTCGAGCTGCACGACTATGGCTGCTCGCTGAAGGTATTCCGGGCCGAGGTGATCAAGGGGGTGCGCCTGTACGGCGAGATGCACCGATTCATTCCGGCCTGGATGGCCACCCATACCGCGCCGAGCCGGATCGCCGAGGAGGTGGTGACGCACCACCCGCGGACCCGCGGAGCCTCCAAGTACGGGATCTCGCGCACGTTCCGCGTCATCATCGACCTGCTGAGCGTGTACTTCTTCATGCGCTTCGCGGCGCGGCCGGCGCATTTCTTCGGCAGCCTCGGCATGGCTTTCGGGGTCATCGGGCTCGGCATTCTCGGCTATCTGTTCGGCCTCAAGCTCACCGGTGCGGACATCGGTGACCGGCCCCTTTTGCTGGTCGGAATCATGTCCGTGCTGATCTCGGTGCAGATCCTGACAACCGGGGTTCTTTCCGAAATGCTTTCGCGGACCTATTACGAGGTCCAGGCACGGCGTTCCTACGTGTTGCGCCACCAGCGCGATGCCGAGGCGGTCGATGCCGAATGGCGCATGCCCCGTGGCGGGGAGGCGGCATGAACGGCGGGCGGGGTGGACGGCCCGCGGTCTCGCGGTTCGCCTGCGGGACCATGATGGCCGCTTCGCTGCTGCTGGTCCTGCTGATGGCGCTGCCCGGTGGACGGGAGCAGGCTTTTGAATGGCTGAACCCGCTCGGTCAGTGGGTTCCGGGCTTCTGGAGTGGACTGTCGGCGCTCGGGGATACGCTGCTGGCACTCGCGCTGCTGCTGCCGCTGGTGCTGTGGCGTCCTGCCCTGGCCGGGCTGCTCGCCTGGTCGGCGCTGATCGCCACTGCGGTGACACACACCCTGAAGCCAATGCTGGACGTGCCGCGTCCGGCAGGTATCCTCCCGCCGGACGAGCTCACGGTCCTTGGGCACACGCTCACAAGCCAGGCGTTTCCGTCCGGTCACACGGTGACGGCGTTTGCCCTGGCGGGCCTGCTGGTCGTCGGCCTCGGGTTGAGGGGCTGGCAGGCGGGCGTCGTGCTTGTTGCTGCCGGCCTGATCGGTCTGTCCCGGATCACGGTGGGCGCGCACTGGCCGACCGATGTGCTGGCCGGGGCGCTGATCGGCTGGGTCTCGGTGCTGGCCGCGGCCCTGTTGCTGTGGCGCTGGCCGGCTCTTGCCGGCGGGCGCTGGGTGTTCGGCGGGGCGCTGCTGGTCCTGGCCGGTTGCGTGGTGACTGTTCCCTTCTTCGATACCGGTTACCCGCAGGGTCTCTGGATGAATGGGCTGGTGGTGGCCTGGGCGATCTGTGGCAGCTTGTTTGTGCTGCGCGGTCGGAAACTGAAGGGTGAAGCGCTGCTCAAAGGGGCATGAACGAAAATGGTCGGATTGCCGCGAGTGTCAGGATCATGGGTGTCGGGGTGTTGCGTCGTCGCGATCGCGGGCGACCGGAACATGAGAGGCGCTTGATTCGATGTCGCTTATTGCCCTGGGACTGAATCACAAAACCGCCCCGGTGGACGTGCGCGAGCGAATCGCGTTCGGCCCGGAGCGGATTCGTGGCGCCCTGATGGGGCTGGTGCGCGACTGCGGGGCGCGGGAGGCGGCCAT
>JBKHDT010000089.1:0-5541 GCA_046541195.1 Halothiobacillaceae bacterium
GTTCAGCAATATTGCAATGGTCTGCCCCGACCTGGCACCACGGACCATGGTCATGAACGGCGTCTCCAAGGCCTATGCAATGACCGGGTGGCGCATTGGCTATGCGGCCGGCCCGCGCGATCTGGTCAAGGCCATGACGGCCGTGCAGTCGCAAAGTACCTCGGGGGCCTGCTCGATCGCCCAGGTGGCCGCCCAGGCTGCCATTGAGGGCGACCAGTCCTGCATTGCCCCAATGCTCGAGGCGTTTCGCGCCCGGCACGATTTCGTGGTCGATGCGCTCAACCGGATCGAGGGCGTGCAGTGCCTGCCGAGTCAGGGCGCCTTCTACGGCTTTCCCGACATGCGGGGGGCGATCGCCCGGCTGGGGGTTGCCGATGACGTGGCGCTGGCAGGTCATCTTCTGGATGCCGTTGGGGTGGCGGTGGTGCCCGGTTCCGCCTTTGGTGCGCCCGGTCATGTGCGGCTCTCCTACGCTACCGGCATGCCCCAGCTCGAAAAGGCGCTGAATCGCATCGCCGACGCCCTGGCCTAGGTCGGGGTCCGCGCCGGGCCGACAGGTCCGGTCTCCCGAATCCATCGAGACAATCTCCGGAGAAACATCCCATGGATGAGAACCGCAAGAAAGCGCTTTCCGCGGCCCTTTCCCAGATCGAGCGCCAGTTTGGCAAGGGCGCCGTCATGCGCATGAACGATGGCGCTGCCCGCGAGGTGCCCGCCGTCAGTACCGGTTCGATCGCTCTGGATTCGGCGCTGGGAATCGGGGGGCTGCCGCGGGGCCGCGTGGTCGAGATCTACGGCCCGGAGTCCTCCGGCAAGACCACGCTCACCCTGCAGGTCATCGCCCAGGCCCAGAAGCAGGGCGGTACCTGTGCCTTCGTGGATGCCGAGCATGCGCTGGACCCGACCTACGCCGAAAAGCTGGGCGTGTGCGTGGATGATTTGCTGGTCTCCCAGCCGGATACGGGCGAGCAGGCCCTGGAAATCGCCGACATGCTGGTGCGTTCCGGCGCAGTGGACGTGGTGGTGATCGACTCGGTGGCGGCGCTGACGCCCAAGGCCGAGATCGAGGGCGAGATGGGGGATTCCCACGTCGGGCTTCAGGCCCGGCTGATGAGCCAGGCGCTGCGCAAGCTGACAGGCAACATCAAGCGCACCAACTGCATGGTGATCTTCATCAACCAGATTCGCATGAAGATCGGCGTGACCTACGGCAGCCCGGAGACCACGACCGGGGGCAACGCCCTGAAGTTCTATGCCTCCGTGCGGTTGGATATCCGTCGGGTCGGGGCGGTCAAGAAAGGCGAGGAGATCATCGGCAACCAGACGCGCATCAAGGTCGTGAAGAACAAGCTCGCCCCGCCCTTCAAGGTGGTGGACGTGGATATCCTTTATGGTCAGGGCATTTCGCGCCTGCTCGAACTGATCGACATGGCTGCTGCCCGCAGCATCATCAACAAGGCCGGCGCATGGTATTCCTACGGCGACCAGCGGATCGGCCAGGGGCGTGACAATGCCCGGCAGTTCCTGGAAGAACACCCGGAGATGGCCGACGAAATCGAGGCCAGGCTGCGGGCCGAGATCATGCCGCCCAAGGAACGGATCGCGGAGGATGCGGCAGGGGGCGACGAGGCCGGGTCCTGAACCGCGCATGTCGACGGGGACGGCCGAGGATGCCGCGGTTCGCCTGCTTGCGCATCGGGAGCACGCTCGGGCCGAGCTGGCGCGCAAGCTGCGCGATCGCGGTTACGCGGCATACGAGATCAGCGAGGCGCTCGATGCGCTTGAGGCGCGTGACTGGCTGAGCGACCGGCGTTATGCCGAATCGTTTCTGCGCAGCCGCATTGCGAAGCACCAGGGACCGTTCAAGATTCGGGCCGAGCTGCGAAAAAACGGCGTCGACGAGGACGTGATCGAGGCGGCGCTGGCCGAGCAGGCAGTCGACTGGCTCGAACTGGCCAGGGAACAGGTGGTCCGTCGCTTCGGCGCGGAGGCGCCTGCGGACGAGCGCGAGCGGGCGCGGCGCTTTCGTCACCTGCAGGCACGGGGCTTTTCGGGCGAGGTGGCCCGCAGGGCAATCGACCCGCAATGAACATCAATGACCCGGCGCCCCGGCGCCGGGCGCACAGGATCAACGCCTGCGGGACCTTCGGCGTCCGGCAGGCGTTCCCGTGCCGCACTTGCCGTCGTGTCGCGACTTTCCCGGACACGGGCCGCGCCGACCGGATTCCAATTTGTTTCGCGAGATCGAAATCATGACCAGTGCAGAGCTGCGCAAGGCGTTTCTCGAGTTTTTCAAGGCGCGCGATCACGAGATCGTGCCGTCCGCTTCGCTGGTGCCCCAGCATGACCCGACCCTGCTTTTCACCAATGCAGGCATGGTGCCCTTCAAGGATGCCTTTCTCGGCCGGGAGCACCGTGAAAACCCCCGGGCCGTGAGTTGCCAGCGCTGCGTGCGTGCCGGGGGCAAGCACAATGATCTGGAAAACGTCGGCTACACCGCCCGGCATCACACCTTTTTCGAGATGCTGGGCAACTTCAGCTTCGGGGACTACTTCAAGCACGATGCGATCCGCTACGGATGGGACTTCCTGACCGAAACCCTTGGATTGCCTGCCGACAAGCTGACCGTCACCGTCTACGAGACCGACGACGAGGCCTACGAGATCTGGGCGCGCGAGATCGGGATTCCGGCCGAGCGCCTGATCCGCATTGGCGACAAGCCCGGGGGCGGGTCGGACAATTTCTGGCAGATGGGCGATACCGGGCCCTGCGGCCCCTGCACCGAGATCTTCTACGACCACGGTCCCGAGGTGCCCGGCGGGCCGCCGGGTTCTCCGGATGAGGATGGGGACCGGTTCATCGAAATCTGGAACATCGTCTTCATGCAGTATGACCGGGACGAGTCCGGCGCGCTGAATCCCCTGCCCAAGCCTTCGGTCGATACCGGCATGGGGCTTGAGCGACTGGCGGCGGTGGTCCAGGGTGTGCACAGCAACTACGAGACGGATGTCTTCCAGCGTCTGATTCGGGAGGCGGCCGTGCTGACGCACACCGATGATCTGGAGCTCAGTTCACTGAAGGTGCTGGCCGATCATGTCCGCTCCTGCGCGTTCCTGGTCGCGGACGGCGTCCTGCCGGGCAATGAGGGTCGGGGCTACGTCTTGCGCCGCATCATTCGCCGGGCCGCGCGCCATGGCCACAAGCTGGGCCAGGACCAGCCCTTCTTCCACCGGCTCGTGGCCCCGCTGGTGGAGCTGATGGGCGAGGCATACCCGGAACTGGTCGAGGGGCAGGCCCAGATTGCCCGCGTCCTGGAGCAGGAAGAGCAGCGATTCATCCAGACCCTCTCCTCGGGCATGGGGCTGCTCGAAGACGCGCTCCGGGGCCTGTCCACGGGCGACACGCTCGACGGCGAGCTGGTGTTTCGGCTCTATGACACCCATGGCTTCCCCTTCGACCTGACCGCTGACATCGCGCGCGAGCGCGGCGTACTCCTTGACGAGTCGGGATTCGAGCAGGCGATGGCCCGGCAGCGGGCGCAATCCCGTGCGGCGAGCCATTTCTCGGTGTCGCAACACGCCGTGGATATCGAGGTGGATACCTGCTTCGAGGGATACGAAAAGGAAACCGAATCCGGTCGCGTCCTGGCGTTGCTCCAGGACGGCCACCCGGTTTCCAGCCTGGTCGCGGGCAGCGAGGGCGTGGTCGTGCTGGATCGAACGGCATTTTACGCCGAATCCGGGGGGCAGGTCGGTGACACGGGGGTGCTCGTCGGCGAGCAGGGCCGCTTCGTGGTCACCGACACCCAGAAGCAGGGCGGCGCCTTTGCGCACGTCGGGCGCGTGGTGGAGGGCAGCCTCGGTGTGGAGCAGACGGTCGAGACCCGGATTGATGCCGAGCGCCGACAGGCCATTCGCCTGAACCATTCGGCCACTCATCTGCTGCATGCCGCGCTGCGGGCGGTGCTCGGTCCCCATGTCCAGCAGAAGGGTTCCCGTGTGGCGCCGGAGGAACTCCGTTTCGATTTTTCGCATCCGGAGCCGATTTCATCCGAGGCACTGGCCCGGATCGAGTCGCTGGTCAATCAGCAGATCCGGTACAACGCGGCCGTGGACACGCGGGTCATGCCGATCGAGGCCGCCCGGGAAGCCGGGGCGATGGCGCTGTTCGGGGAAAAGTACGGTGATGAAGTGCGGGTGGTCACCATGGGGGATTTCTCCATGGAGCTTTGCGGCGGCACCCATGCCCGGCGCGTGGGGGACATCGGCCTGTTCAAGATTACCAGCGAGGGCGGCGTTGCAGCCGGCATCCGCCGGATCGAGGCCGTCACCGGCGCCGGTGCCCTGGCGTGGGTCCATCGTGCAGACGAGCAGCTCGGGCGGATCGCCTCGCTGGTCAAGGGCGGCCGGGCCGAGGCCTTCGATCGGGTGGAGCAGTTGCTCCAGCGCAGCCGCCAGCTCGAACGCGAACTGTCCGAGCTCAAGGCCCGCCTGGCGAGCCAGGCCGGTGGAGATCTCGCGGCCCAGGCGCAGGAGCTCAACGGCGTCCGGATTCTGGCTGCAAGTATCGAGGGAGCCGACCAGGGAGCCTTGCGGGAGACGGTCGATCAGCTCAAGAACAAGCTCGGGACGGCCGCGATCGTCCTGGCGGCCGTCGAAGAGGGCAAGGTGCGCCTGGTGGCGGGGGTGACCCCTGACCTGACCGACCGGGTCAAGGCCGGGGCCCTGGTGAATGTGGTCGCCCAGCAGGTTGGCGGCAAGGGTGGCGGGCGGCCGGACCTGGCGCAAGCGGGGGGCAGCGATGCGGCCGCCTTGCCCGCGGCGCTTGAATCGGCCAGGACCTGGCTCCGGGAACAGCTCGGCTGAACCGGCCCCTCGGGGAACGCCTGCGCGAAGCCATCCAGCGCTTCGCGGGTTTGCGTCAGCGGGTACGTGCCTGCTTGGGCGTCCACGACCGGTTCGCGCGATGATTGCGCCGGAGGCCCTCCCCGACCCTGCCGCGCCAGGGCCATCAAAGGCCCCTGGGGCCGAAAGTCCGGAACGCCATTTGGGGGGATTCATGCCCCAATCGGTAACCTCAGGCATTCGTGCCGGGATTCCCTCGATGCGAATCGCCTTGTTGTAGACGTTTCTTGCAATTATTGACCAAGTCCTGTACAAATATCTGTCCGGGGTCTGGTCTTTTCATAAAAGGAATTGATGGCGCAATCATGGCTTTGATAGTGCAAAAGTATGGGGGCACGTCCGTAGGATCGACCGATCGGATCGAGCGGGTAGCCGAGCGGGTCGTGCGACACCAGCAGAACGGAGACGACGTCGTCGTCGTGGTGTCCGCGATGAGCGGAGAGACCAACCGGCTGATCGAGATGGCCCGCCAGATCAACCCGCGCCCGAGCGAACGGGAGATGGACGTGCTGGTGTCCACCGGCGAGCAGGTCACCATCGCCCTGCTCGCGATCGCGCTGGAGCGACTGGGGCAGCCGGCGCGTTCCTACACCGGTGCGCAGGTGCGGATTCTCACCGACAGCGCCCATACCAAGGC
>JBKHDT010000090.1:0-5286 GCA_046541195.1 Halothiobacillaceae bacterium
GGGAGAAAAACCCAACGCCTCACGAATCTTGCCCGCATCGATCGCATACCGCCGATCATGTCCGGGCCGATCCGGAACGAAGGTGATCGCAGCCTGGCAGGACTGCCCTCGCGCAGGCCAGGAGTCGGGATAACGGCCCGCCAGCTCCGGGTCCTCGACAAACAGCCTGTCGACAACGCGACACAACATGTCGATGATTTCCCGGTTGGTTCGCTCCTGGTTGCCGCCGATATTGTAGACCTCACCGGACTGGCCGCGGGAGAGAATGGCCTCGATGCCTCGGCAGTGATCGGACACGTGCAGCCAGTCGCGTACATTGCGCCCGTCACCGTAGATGGGCACGGGACCGCCAGTCAGCAGGCGGGTGATGGCCAGCGGGATCAGCTTTTCCGGGTAGTGATACGGCCCGTAGTTGTTGGAGCAGTTGCTGATGGTGGTGTTCAGCCCGTAGGTGTGATGGTAGGCACGCACCAGGTGGTCGGAGGCCGCCTTGCTGGCTGAGTACGGCGAATTGGGCGCGTAGGGCGTGGTCTCGGTGAACGGCGGGTCGTCCGGACCCAGCGAACCATAGACTTCATCCGTAGACACGTGATGGAAACGATGGGTGTCGAAGCGAGCGGCCGGATCGTCGAGCCAGACGGTCCGCACCGCCTTGAGCAGCGCGTGCGTGCCGATGACATTGGTTTCGATAAAGGCATCCGGGCCCGAAATGGAGCGGTCGACATGACTCTCGGCCGCGAAATGTACCACGGTGTCGATGCGTTCCTCGCGCAGCAAGCGCTCGACCAGGGCCTGATCGCGAATGTCTCCCTGCACGAAGCGCAGACCGGGACAGGTCTGCACGGGCTCCAGGTTATCGAGGCTGCCGGCGTAGGTCAGCGCGTCGAGCACCACGACCCGCGCCTCGGGATGGGTGTTCAGCCAGTACTGGACGAAATTGCAGCCGATAAAGCCGGCCCCGCCGGTGACCAGCAGGCGGTCGGGATGATGGGTATCGGTCATGTCGCTTGTTCCTGTCATTGGCTGTGTCACTGTGTCAGCGCCTGCTCCAGCGCCTCCCGCCAGTGGACAGGCGGGATATCGAGAACCGTCCAGGTCTGCGCCTTTTCCAAGACGGCAAAGCCAGGCCGCCTGGCGGCCGTCGGATAATCCTCGCTGCGGATGGGGTCAATGCGCACTTCGTTCGCAAGCAACCCTTGGGCACGGCCCAGCGCGTGGATGGCCACGGCAAAGTCATACCAGCTCGCCACCCCGGCATCGGTCCAGTGGTGAATGCCATGCAGGCCAAGCTCCAGCGCCCGCCAGAGCGCCTGCGCAAGTCCGCGGGCCGAGGTCGGTGTACCCACCTGATCGCAGACGACCGACAGCCGCTCGCGCTCGGCCATCAGCCGCAGCATGGTAGAGACGAAATTCTGCCCCCCCGGGGCGTATACCCAGGCGGTGCGCATGATCAGATGCTGCTCGGGGGGCATCGCAACCGCGGCCCGCTCCCCGCAAAGCTTGCTGCGTCCATACATGCTCAGCGGCGCGGGGGCGTCGTCGGGTCGGTAGGGGCGTCCCTGCCGACCGTCGAAAACAAAATCGGTCGAAACATGAAGCAGCCGGGCACCAGTGCGCGAACAGGCCGCAGCGAGGTGACCGACCCCGCGCGCATTGACCGCCTCGGCGCGCTCGGGTTCCTGCTCGGCCCGATCCACCGCGGTGTAGGCTGCGGCATTGATTACAGCATCCGGCCGATGGCGGGCGACCGCCCGTTCCACGGCAGCCGCGTCGGCAATATCCAGATCAGCGGAGTCCAGCGCGACCAGCGAGATTCCATTCGGGCAGGTTTCCTGAAGAGCCCGGCCGAGCTGACCGGCAGCGCCCGTCACCAAGACCGATGTCATTCGTAGACCTCCGCATCCCGGAAGGCCAGGCCGGCGCGGTCCTTGGAGGAAAGCACCGGCTCGACCCCCTCGGGCAGCGCCCAATCGATGCCCAGGTCAGGGTCATCCCAGCGGATGCAGCGCTCGTATTCCGGTGCATAGTAATCGGTACACTTGTACTGGAAGTCGGCCGAATCGGATCGCACCAGAAAGCCATGCGCAAACCCGGCAGGAACCCAGAGCATCCGGTGGTTGCGATCCGAAAGCTCCACGCCCACCCAGCGACCGAAGGTCGGTGATCGGCGACGCAGATCGACGGCCACGTCCAGCACGACCCCTGAAGTCACCCGCACCAGCTTGCCCTGAGCCTGCTCGATCTGATAGTGCAGTCCCCGGAGGGTGCCCTGCCCCGAACGGCTGTGGTTGTCCTGCACGAAGTCGAGATCAAGCCCCGCCTCGGCAAACTGCCGGCGGTTCCAGCTTTCCAGAAAGAAGCCGCGGTGATCGCCGAAAACACGCGGCTCAATGATCCGCACGTCGGGAATGGCCGTCGAAACAATCTTCATGCGAACACGTCGTTTTTCAGGATCTTGAGCAAATAGGCGCCGTAGCCACTCTTGCGCAACGGTTCGGCTAGCGCTTCCAACTGGGCATCGTCGATATAACCCATTCGCCAGGCCACCTCCTCGGGGCAGGCGATCTTGAGTCCCTGGCGCGCCTCGACCACCTTCACGAACTGCGCCGCGTCCAGCAAAGAATCGTGGGTGCCGGTATCAAGCCAGGCCGTACCGCGCCCGAGCGGCTGTACCGTAAGATGGCCTGCCTCGAGATAGTGCCGGTTCACGTCGGTGATCTCCAGCTCGCCCCGGGCAGAGGGCCGGATGCTCCGGGCAATGTCGACCACCGCGCGGTCATAGAAGTACAGCCCGGTGACCGCGTAGTTCGAACGCGGCTGCAGCGGTTTCTCCTCGATGCTGACCGCGCGCCCGGCCGAGTCAAACTCGACCACACCGTAACGGCTGGGGTCATCAACGTAGTAGGCAAACACCGTGGCGCCCGTGCGCCGGCCGGCGGCCGCCTGAAGTTGTCCGGCCAGCCCTTCGCCATGGAAGATGTTGTCGCCGAGAATCAGGGATACCGAATCGTCCCCAATAAAGTCGCTGCCCAGCAGGAAGGCCTGCGCCAGCCCCTCGGGCTTTGGCTGGACCGTGTACCGGATCGACAGGCCCCACTGGGACCCGTCGCCGAGCAGATTGACGAAGGCTGGCTGATCCTCGGGCGTGGTGATGAGCAGCACTTCCCGAATCCCGGCGCGCATCAACGTCGCCAACGGGTAGTAGATCATCGGCTTGTCATAGACCGGCATCAGTTGCTTGCTGACGGCCCGACTGAGCGGATACAGGCGGGTGCCGGTCCCGCCGGCGAGAATGATCCCTTTGCACATTGCTGTTTGTTGTCTCGAGCTGCCGATCCGGGGCAGAGCCTCGACGCACCCGGCGTGCTTTCCAGAGGCTCCCAGTAAGCTTGTCGTGAATATCCGGCGCACAAGTCTACCACCGATGACCGATCAAGAATGCCCGGCCGAGCCCGCGCGCGACATCACCCCGAACCGATCAACCGCGCTCCTGCCGATCGGGCGTTGTTCATGTCTGATTCACCCTCCCTGCGCAGTTTCCTGAATCAAGCTGCTAAACTTCCTGCGGATCAGCCACGAATTCACACGCAGGCGCAGTCCATGCCGCTGACCGATGAAGAAAACCGGGCCTGAACGCCCCTGCCAAGGAGTGCAACGTCGTCATGAATCGCAAAGCCGTCCTTACCCGTTCCCTGCTCGGCATCGCCATCGGTGTCGCCCTGACCGGTTCACTGCAGGCCGCCTCGCCCGGGTCGCTCGACCCGCACTTTGGCAGCAACGGCATCCAGACCACTTCGTTCAGCGCCGGAGACGATGCCGCACTGGCCGCGGCGATGACCCCGAACGGCCGCCTGGTGCTCGCCGGCACGGCCGATATCGACGGCACACCACGATTTTCGGTGCTGCGTTATCTGGCCAATGGCAACCTGGACACGACCTTCGCGACCGATGGCAAGACTGAACTGGTGTTTTCCACCGCCAATCTTGAGGAGGTTGCCGAGGCGGTGACGATTGATCCGGACGGGCGGATTCTGATCGCCGGTCATGTCATTACGTCGACGGGCGAACAGGTCCCGGCGATGATCCGATTGCTGCCGAACGGCTCACCGGATCCGTCGTTCGGACCGAATGCTGACGGTCGGGTACTTGTCGATGGATTGCCGGGCAACGCCGTGGTCCGGGCAATTGGCTTGGACAGCCAGGAGCGCATCGTGGTAACCGGGGCCGGGCGCACGCTGCTAGGCGACCAGGATATCTTCACCGCGAGAATGCACTCGAACGGCGAACTGGATACAAGCTTCTCGTCAACCGGCTGGACACTGACCCCGATCGGGGAATCCGTGGATTACGGGCAGGCTCTGGTCGTTTTGCCGGACAACCGGATTGTTGTGACAGGCGGTGCATGCGACAGCGACGACTGCGGTCCGGATGGACGATACAACTTCGCGTTCGCGCGATATACCGAATCGGGCCAACTGGACCCGACCTTTCAGGACGACGGACGCCTGACCGTCTCCACGGCGGTGCTTGGCTACAGCAACGGCGCTTCCGCCCTGGCGCTTCAGGAAGACGGAAAGATGGTGGCCGCCGGGGGGCGGACCAAGGGAGATGACGCTTTCAGGCAACGTCAGGATTTTGCGCTGGTCCGCATTCATGCCGACGGACGGCTAGACGAGCGCTTCGGGGACCGCGGATGGGTCGTGACACCCATCGGCCAGGACAGCAGCGCCGCGGAGGGCGTGGCGGTGATGGGGGATGGCCGCATCCTGGCCAGCGGCCTGGCGTTGTACAACACGATCAACACGGACTTTGCGACCGTGCGCTACTTGGCTGACGGCCAGGTGGACTACAACTTCGGCGACAGAGGCACTGGCGTGGTGACGACAGCGGTCGGCAACGGTCCTTCGGGAGCAGAGGCCCTGCTGCTGCAGGATGACGGTGCGATCGTGACCGCCGGTTTCGGGGATTCAAGCACCGCAGGGGAGGACTTTGCGGCCGCTCGCTATCTGGCAGAGGATGTCACCCCCAGTGGTTTCGATTTCCCGTCTGTAGACAACGCACGCCTGGGAGCAGAATACACGTCGGCTGCAGTACAACTCGAAGGATTCGAAGCCCCGACACAGATCCGCGCATTCCAGGGAGAACTGCCCTGGGAGAACCTGGCCGAGTACCGCATCAACAACGGCGCCTGGACCCGGGAGCCAGGCATGGTGGAGCCGGGCGACCGGGTACAGGTCCGCCATGTCGCCAGCGACGCAATCGGCGGCGAGGCGATCACGACCCTGA
>JBKHDT010000091.1:0-5052 GCA_046541195.1 Halothiobacillaceae bacterium
CGTTTCGGCCGTTTCGGGTGGCGCGGCCATCGAAGCCTGCATCTGTGCCTGCGCCACGGTAGCCTGAACCACCCCGACCAGGCGGTTTTCCTCGTCGCGCAGCACCAGCCAGCGCGGCTGGGCATTCAGGGCCTCCGAGAGCGCCTCCACCGTGCAGGGGTGGCGCAGCTCCGCGCACTGGCGGTCGATCACGCTGCCCAGTGCCAGGTCGTTGGCCGAGTGCCACAGCGACATGGAGGGCATGGCGCGGTTGGGGTCCTGCGCCCTGAGAATCGCCGAGTAGACGCCGTCCTGGCCAAACAGGGTCCGGCTGGTCAGGCTCGCCGAGACGATCGCCACCATCGCCGGCAGGATGATCTCGGGGCTGCCGGTCAGCTCCATCACCGCCGTCAGCGCGGCCAGCGGGGCCTGCATCACCGCCCCGAGCATGGCACCGGTCCCGATCAGCGCGTAGAAGCCCGGGTCCGCGAACTCCGGCCCCATGATCGCGGCGATCACCACCCCGAACGCGCCCCCGGCCACGCCGCCGATCATCATCGAGGGGCCGATCAGGCCCACCGGCAGGCCCAGGCCGACCGTCAGTACCGTCGCCAGCAGCTTGGCCGCCACGATCAGCACCATCACCCAGAGCAGCAGGTTGCCCCGCGCCGCCTCCTCGGCGGTGTCGTAGCCCATGCCCAGCACCTCCGGCACGGCCAGGGCGATCAGTCCGGTGGCCAGGCCCGCCAGCGAAAAGCGCAGCCAGACCGGCCAGTGGCGGGTGCGTAGAATGGTGCGCTCCACCCCGAAGACGAACAGCGAGGCCAGCACCCCGAGGATCACGCCCATCAACAGCAGGAAGGGAACATCCGTGAACTGGGTGATGAACTGGACCTCCAGCGCCAGGGCCGGCTCGCTGCCGAAAAACGTGCTCGCCACCAGCGCCCCGGTGGAGGCGGCGAGGATCACCGGGATGAAGCTGGCCAGGGTGTACTGCAGCATGATGACCTCCATGGCGAAGATCACCCCGGCCAGGGGCGTGTTGAACGATGCGGCGATCGCCGCGGCCACGCCGCAGCCGGCCAGGGTCCGGATGCTGTTGTTCGGCAGGTCCATGGTCCGGCCCAGGATGCTGCCGCCCCAGGCGCCCAGGTGTACGCCGGGGCCTTCCCGGCCGCCGGACATCCCCGCGGTCAGCGCGCCGATGCCGCCGAAGAACTGCACCAGCAGGTTCGGCAGCGGCATGTCCGCCTGGTGCTTGTGGAACCGCTGGATCACGTGCCCCACGCCGACCGCCCGGTGCTCGGGGCGCAACCGGTGGAATATCAGGCCCAGCAGCACGCCGCCGATCGCCGGCAGCAAAAAGCGCCACTCCGGTGTCAGGGCCTCGTAACGGTCGCCATGCGGCAGGCCGACCACCCAGGTCTGCAGCAACTCCAGCAAAAGACGGAAGGCGACGATCAGGGCGCTGGCCAGCAGGCCGGACAGGATGCCCAGGGCGGACAGGTAGATCAGCGCATCCGGCTGGGCCAGCCGCAGACGAAGGCGGTCCAGTTTGGCCTGGATCTTTTCCGTGAGTCGGCTGCCGAGTCTCATCGGTGTCCTTGTGCTCGTGGTCCGCGAGAATGCAGGACGCGTCATGGCGGGTCATTCAGGGTCGGCGGCGCCGACCGGCGGGTCGGACGCGTGCCGTGGCAATCCGGCAGGTTCCGGCCGCGTCTGGCAAGTGTAAACTTGCAGGGCGATAATGCGGAACCTGGGCGCCCCGAAAAAAACTTTTCGGGAGGCCCGTCGGGGCATCGGGGCCCCGACCCGCCCCGGGTCAGCATCCCCTGCCGCCATGTCCGGCGGCGTCTTCCGTATTGGCGGGCCTTCGGTGAAGTCAGGCCACGCCCCGGCCGGTCGGCCTGCGGGGAGCAGCCCTTCGGGCCGGGGGGCGACCCGGTCACCGCACGGGCGGTTGGCATCGCGGCCTTGAACAAGCCACGGGGATGCGGTGTTTTCGAGATTTTCATTTCAACCAGGCCGGAAGCGCATCGACCGCGATTGACCGGACTATCAGGAGCGACATTCTCATCATGAAGCGAATCGGTATTGTCGGCGGCACCGGGTACACCGGGGTCGAGCTCATGCGGCTGCTGTCGCGTCACCCCGAGGCCGAGGTGGCGGTGATCACCTCCCGCTCGGAGGCCGGCACGCGGGTGGACCGGATGTTCCCGAACCTGCGGGGCGTGCTTGATCTGGAGTTCACGGAGCCGGACATCGAGGCGCTGCTCGACTGCGACCTGGTGTTCTACGCCACCCCCAACGGCATCGCCATGCAGCAGGCCCCGGAGCTGCTCGACCGCGGGGCCCGGGTGGTCGATCTGGCGGCCGATTTTCGCCTGCAGGACATTCCCGCCTGGGAGCGCTGGTATGGCATGACCCATGCCTGCCCCGGGCGGGTGGCCGAGGCGGTCTACGGCCTGCCGGAGATCAACCGCGAAGCGATTCGCACCGCCCGGCTGGTCGCCAACCCCGGCTGCCACGTCACCGCGGTCACGCTCGGCCTGTTGCCCCTGCTTGAGGCCGGCGTGGTGGATTCCGGGCGACTGATCGCCGATTCCAAGTCCGGTGCCAGCGGGGCGGGGCGCGGGGCGGCCGTGCCCACGCTGCTGGCGGAGGCGGGCGAAAGCTTCAAGCCCTACGCGGTTTCCGGTCACCGGCATCACCCGGAAATCTGCCAGGTGCTCGGGTCGCGGGCCGGGGCCGGTCAGCCGGTGGGGCTGACCTTCGTCCCGCACCTGGTGCCGATGTCCCGCGGCATCGAGGCCAGCCTGTATGCCGTGCTCACCGACACCTCGGTCGATGTCCAGGCGCTGTTCGAGACGTATTATCACGACGAGCCGTTCGTCGACGTTCTGCCCGCCGGCTCCATCCCCGAAACCCGCAGTGTCCGCGGGTCCAACTTCTGCCGCCTGGCCGTGCACCGGCCCATGGACGGCGACACCGTGGTGGTGCTTTCGGTCATCGACAACCTGGTCAAGGGCGCCGCCGGCCAGGCCGTCCAGAACATGAACCTGATGTTCGGGATCGACGAGCGGGCGGGGCTGGACACGGTTGCGCTGCTGCCCTGAGGGCACGCGCCGGTTCGTGCCGGGGTGAGCGGGTCGCCGAAGCGCCCGGTCCCGGAACGCGAACGGTGGTGGGGAACCGTGTCACCCCGGCGGTTTTCCCCGAGTGGCATACGGGGGTAAACTGCCCGTCTTGCCCGGCGGGTCCGCTCGGGGATGGTTTCGTCCTCCTTGCCGGGGCGCCCCGCGCCGTCCGGCGACAGGCCCGAATGCGGGAACCGGTTTCGGGCGAGGCGTGTTAAAGAAGATCCAGGGGAGCATCCAAGCCATGACCACAGCAGATCCGGCCGTCGAGGCGGCCCCACTGGCCTTCAGCGACAGCGCCGCCGCCAAGGTGCGCGCGCTGATCGAGGAGGAGGGCAACGAGGCGCTGAAATTGCGCGTCTTCATTACCGGAGGCGGCTGCTCGGGGTTCCAGTACGGCTTCACCTTCGAGGAATCCGAGCAGGAGGGCGACACCCGCATCGAGAAGGGCGGCGTGACCCTGCTGGTCGACCCGATGAGCATCCAGTACCTGGAAGGCGCGCAGATCGACTACACCGAGGGGCTTGAGGGCGCCCAGTTTGTCATTCGCAACCCCAATGCGACCACCACCTGCGGCTGCGGCTCGTCCTTCTCGGTCTGAGCCCGCCGACTGAATCAGCGGAAAACGAGACTTCATGGAATACATCCCCGGCCTGCAGGGCGTGCCCGCCACACAGTCGAGCATTTCATATCTCGACGGGCAGCGCGGCCTCCTGACCTACCGTGGCTATCGCATCGTCGACCTGGCGCGCTTTTCCTCGTTCGAGGAAACGGCCTGGACCCTGCTCAACGGCGAATTGCCGACCGCCGGCGAGCTGGCCGACTTCGACGCGGAGCTTCGCGCCAACCGGCGCGTCAAGTACAACGTCCGGGACATCATGAAGTTCCTGCCCATCGACGGGCATCCCATGGAGGCCCTGCAGACCTGCGTGGCCTCTCTGGGCATGTTCTATCCCGGGCACGAGCGGATGACCGCCAACGGCATCAACGCCGACAGCGAGTTCGTCGAGTCCATGATCGTCAAGATCCTCGCAAGCATGGCCACCCTGGTGGCCATGTGGGAGCACATCCGCAAGGGCGATGATCCGGTGCCCCCCCGCACCGACCTGAGCTACGCGGAAAACTTCCTGTACATGATGAACGAACGCGAACCGGACCCGGTCGAGTCGCGGATCATGGACGCCTGCCTGGTGCTGCATGCCGAGCACACCATCAACGCCTCGACCTTCGCGGCGCTGGTCTGCGGTTCGACCCTCGCGGCCCCCAACCTGGTGGTGGCCTCGGCCATCGGAACCCTGGCCGGCCCGCTGCATGGCGGTGCCAACCAGCGCGTGCTGGAAATGCTGGAATCGATCGGCTCGGCCGACAACGTCGAGCCCTGGCTGGAGGCGCGGCTGGCGAACAAGGAAGTCGTCTGGGGCTTCGGCCACCGCGAGTACAAGGTCAAGGACCCCCGCGCCGACATCCTGCAAGGGCTGCTTGAGCAACTGCGCGAGCACCGCTCCGGCGAGGTCAGCCCGCTGTATGACATTGCCGTCCGGCTGGAACGCTGCGCCTCCGAGCGCCTGGCGGAGAAGGGCGTCTATCCCAATGTCGATTACTACTCCGGGCTGCTGTACGCCGAGCTGGGGATTCCGCGCGACCAGTTCACCCCGATTTTCGCCATTTCCCGCACCGCCGGCTGGCTGGCCCACTGGAAGGAGCAACTGGTCAACAACCGCATCTACCGGCCGACCCAGGAGTACACCGGCCAGCAGGAGCGCGACTACCGGCCGATGGCCATGCGCTGAAGGGGGCTGGCGCCGATGCCGTCCCTGCCCCCCGGACGGGCAGCCGGAATGCCGCTCTGGCTGGCGCATCCGGGCCTTCGGGTCCGGGTGGTGCCGGTCACCCGCCGCGAGCAGCTTGACCCGGTGCTGGCCATCGAGCGCCAGGC
>JBKHDT010000092.1:0-4987 GCA_046541195.1 Halothiobacillaceae bacterium
TTGTGGGAGCGCAGATTTTCTGCGCGACGGGGTTGCCCACCGCGATGTAGGCCGGATAAGGCGAAGCCGCATCCGGCATTGATGCGGTTGGGGTTGCCGGGGTCGGGGTTGCCGGGGCCGGGGTTGCCCGATGCGATTTCCCACCATCATGCCGATTTTGCCCGATGCGGCCTGCGGCCTTGTCGGGCCTACGGCGTTCGAGGGCACGAGACCTCGATCCGGGGTTTTGCGTGATTGTCGCCCGGCAAAGCTGGCCTCCTACAAGGCCGGGGTTGGGATTGTGGGAGCGCAGATTTTCTGCGCGACGGGGTTGCCCGCCGCGATGTAGGCCGGATAAGGCGAAGCCGCATCCGGCATTCATGCTGAAATCCGGCCGGTCATCGGTAGCGGTCAGCCGCGTCCGACTGCCTTCATGGCCTGACGGTGCAGCGCCGGGGTGGCGGCTGCGCAGACGGTGGTGGTGTCCAGGTTCAGTGGTTGTCCGTCGAGGTCGGTGAACAAGCCGCCCGCTTCCTGGACGATCACTGACAGCGCCGCGATATCGAGGATATTGACGTCGGATTCCAGCACCAGATCAATGCTGCCGCGGGCAAGCAGATGGTAGTGGTAGAAGTCCCCGTAGCCACGAATGCGCGTGACTTGGCCAATGAGTTCGGCCAGGCCCTGCCATCCGCGGGCATCGGCAGCCAGGGTGCGCACGTTGCCGATGGACAGGGTGGCCTGCGGCAGTGATTCGATCTGCGAAACCCGGGCTTCCCGGTCCTGCCAGTAGGCGCCCCGACCACGCTCGGCAAAGGCCATTTCCCCGAAGATCGGCGCGTTGGAAACCCCGAGGACGAACTCGTCACCGCGCATCAGGGCAATTTGCGTGGAGAAGAACGGATAGTCTCGGACGAAGCTTTTGGTGCCGTCGATCGGGTCGACCAGCCAGTTGTACTCGGCGTCTGCGCGGGTCTTGCCCGTTTCTTCGCCGAAGAACCCGTGTTCCGGGAATCGGTCGGCGATCAGGCCCTTGATGGCCTGTTCGGTTTCGATGTCCGCGATGGTGACGGGCGACTGGTCTTCCTTCAGTTCCACGTCGACACTCTGCTGCCAGTACTTGCGGATCACGGCCTCGCCGGCCCGGGCGGCGTCCAGTGCGGTTTGCAGGAAGGGACTTGGGGTGCTCATCGCTTGGTTTTCCTCGTGCGGCCGGTCATTCGGCATGGTAGGAGGGTTTTTGGATTGAAACCTGCGGTGTTCATTTTTCCTGCAGACGGGGAATCAGTTCGGCCATGTTGCAGGGGCGGGTCCGGAAGTCGAGCTGGGCTTCGATGATTCTGGTCCAGGCGTCCCGGCAGGCGCCGGAGGAGCCGGGCAGCACGAACAGGTAGGTTCCGTTGGCGACGCCGGCCGTGGCGCGTGACTGCAGGGTTGAGGTCCGGATGTCCTGCCAGGACAGGTAGCGGAACATTTCTCCGAATCCCTCGATTTCCTTGTCGAACAGCGGACGCAGGGCCTCGGGTGTGCCGTCCCGGCCGGTGAGGCCGGTGCCGCCGGTGGTCAGAACGACCTGGCAGGCCGGTTCGGCGATCCAGGCCGAAACCACGGCACGTATCGCGTAGCGGTCGTCCGGGACCAGGCGCCGGTCGTGCAGTCGGTGGCCCGCCGCGGTCAGCAGGTCCGCCAGCAGGGCGCCGGAGGTATCCTGCTCCAGCGTGCGGCTGTCGGAGACCGTGAGCACGGCAATATCGAGCGCAATGAAGTGTCTTTCCTCGGTCATGCGGTCAGTCCTGGTGTTTCGCGCGTTCGGTCACTGGATCGGCAGCCGTTCACCCCAGAGGTCGTGTTCGCTCGAATCGGTGATGCGGACCTGAACGAAGTCTCCGGGGGAGAGCCCTTCGGCGCCTTCGATGAACACGTTGCCGTCGATCTCCGGGGCATCGGCCGGGCTGCGGGCGATGGCGCCCTCGTCATCGACTTCGTCAACCAGTACCGTCATGGTCTCGCCGATGCGGGTGGCGAGCTTTTCGGCGCTGATCTGCTCCTGTACTTCCATGAACCGTGCCAGCCGCTCCTGCTTGACGGCCTCCGGGACCGGGTCGGGCAGTTCGTTGGCGGCGGCACCCTCGACGGGCGAGTAGGCAAAGCAGCCGACGCGGTCAAGCCGGGCTTCGCGCAGAAAATCCAGCAACTGCTCGAAGTCCTCCTCGGTTTCTCCGGGAAAGCCGACGATGAAGGTGCTGCGCAGGGTGATCTGCGGGCAGATCTGTCTCCAGCGCCGAATCCGCTCCAGGACGTTCTCGCTGCAAGCCGGGCGCTTCATGGCCTTGAGAATCCGCGGGCTGGCGTGCTGGAAGGGAATGTCCAGGTAGGGCAGGATCCGGCCTTCGGCCATCAGCGGGATGACCTCGTCCACGTGCGGGTAGGGGTATACGTAGTGCAACCGCACCCAGATGCCGAGGCTGCCCAGTGCCTCGGCAAGCTCCCGAAAGCGGGTTTTCACCGGCCTGCCGCCCCAGAAATCGAGCTTGTAGCGGGCATCCAGCCCGTAGGCGCTGGTATCCTGGGAAACCACCAGCAACTCCCGCACGCCGGCATCGGCGAGATTCTTCGCCTCGGTCAGGACCTCGCCCACAGGGCGGGAGGCCAGATCGCCTCGCATGGAAGGAATGATGCAGAAACTGCAGCGATGGTTGCAGCCTTCCGAGATCTTGAGGTAGGCATAGTGGCGCGGCGTGAGCCGAACGCCCACCTCGGTGGCCGGAATCAGGTCGGTGAAGGGGTCATGGCGCGGCGGCAGGTGCTCGTGCACCACGTCCATGACTTCCCGGTAGGCCTGGGGCCCGGTGATGGCCAGCACGTTGGGGTGCGCCTGTCGCACCATGTCGCCCTGATCGCGTGCGCCCAGGCAGCCGGTGACGATTACCCGTCCGTTCTCGTCGAGTGCCTCGCCGATCGCATCCAGTGATTCCTCAACGGCCGCATCAATGAAGCCGCAGGTGTTGACGATCACCAGGTCGGCATCGTCGTAGCTGGCTGAAAGCTCGTAACCCTCGGCCCGGAGCTGGGTGAGAATGCGCTCGGTGTCGACCGTGGCCTTGGGGCAACCCAGGGAAACGACACCCACGCGCGGCGCGGATTCGGACATTGGCGGGAACCTCGAAAATGCTGACCGATGCGCGACGGGGTGGAGGCACCCTGTCGGCGGGAAGGTTCCGCGCCTGTCTGCAGGGATGATCGGTACAGACGGCGCGGGTGCGCTGCGGTCAGTGCGGGTTGGCTGGGTCTTGCCCGGATTCGGCGTCGAATTCGGCCAGCGTGCCATCGGCATGCTGGACGAACATCTTCAGGTTGTTTCGCCGCACGAAGCTCATGACTGACTCGAACATCTGGGGGTTGTCGCGCTCCAGACTCGGCTCGATGGCCAGTACCTTCTTCCCGTCGATATTGGCCGGATGCAGTCGCCGGGAATAGACCAGGCGATGTTGCGCGAAAGTCGCGTCCCAGCTGGAAATCCGGTCGATCCAGTCACTGGGGCGAAAGCGGGCGCCCGCTTTCGTGACACTTTCGACGATATAGCGGTACGATTGATGGCTGTCCATTCGTGCAAAGACCACAATGCGGTGGTGAGCGGGTTGTCCGGCCAGACTGGCGCACCGTCGTCGGACAGGGCGCCGATCAAAACCGGCAATCGATCAGGGCGCCCGGATCAAGATCCCGAAAAACGCCCGTGTCGTGGGACCTGAATTCTATGCCAAAAGCGCGCAGAACGCACCTCGTACCCTGGATTCCCTTGCTGCTCGTCGGCTGGGCTGTTGCATTTTCCACAGTGCGTGCGGGCGTCATCGAACGCGAAATCGATCTGGGCGAGGGAATCGGGCTGCCAGTCACCGTTCTGGCGGCGCCGGAACCCCGGGGTCTGCTGATCTGGCTGCCCTCCGAGCGGGGCGTCCGGAGCGGGATGACTTCGGTCGCGGCGCAGATCGCAGCGCGGACCGGATACGAGGTCTGGGTGGCCGACCCGTTCACGGGCTGGCTGCTGCCGGACTCGGTGGCATCACTTGGGGAAATCCCGGCATCGGCCCTGGCGCGGGTTGTCGATCACGCCCTTTCCGAGCACGAGACGGTGTTTCTGATGGCGCACGACCGAGGATCGGGCCTGGCGCTGCGCACCGCGCGTGCCTGGCAGGCCGGACATCCGGGCGACCGGGGCCTGCACGGTCTTGTTTTGCTCACGCCGAATCTCTTCCAGCACACGCCGCGCGTCGGGAAGGACGGGGTGTTCGAGCCGGTGGCCCGGTCGACCAATCTGCCGGTCTTCGTGATGCAGCCAGCCCTGTCGCCCACCGCGTTGCGCCTCTCGGAAATATCCGAAACCCTGGGTATCGGGGGCGCACGGGTCTACCAGCGTCTGCTCCCGGCGGTGCGGGACCGTTTCTTCTTCCGCCCGGATGCCACGGCTGATGAGCGGGCGCTGGCTGAAACCCTGCCGGAGCTGGTGGGTCAGGCACTGGCGCTTCTGGCCACGGAGTCGCTGCCGGATTCTCCCGCGACCGAGGTGGCGGTCGAGGCAGAGGATCAGGCAGCGGACGAGCGGCAACAGCTGACGGTTTATCGCGGCACCAACGCGGACGACCCGCCGCCTCTGGTGCTGAAGGACCTGGCCGGCAAGACGCGTGACCTTGAAAGCCTTCGCGGGCAGGTCGTGCTCCTGAATTTCTGGGCCAGCTGGTGCCCGCCCTGCCTGCATGAAATGCCGTCCATGCAGCGAATCCATGACCGGTATCAGCCGCAGGGCTTCACCGTGGCGGCGGTGAATCTGGGCGAGGCGCCGGAACGCATTCAGCCGTTTCTGGACGATCTGAAGATCGACTTTCCGGTTTGGCTGGACCCGGAAAACGTCTCGGCCCGAAGCTGGCAGGTGTTTGCCTACCCGACCAGTTTCCTGCTCGACCGCGCCGGTCACATCCGTTATGCCATTGCCGGAGGGATCGACTGGGAAACG
>JBKHDT010000093.1:0-4424 GCA_046541195.1 Halothiobacillaceae bacterium
CCGGATGCGGCTTCGCCTTATCCGGCCTACATCGCGCAGCGCAGCTGCGCTCCAACAACGCCAACACGTGGGCGGCTGGCTCGACGGGTGGCCTGCTGCTGTGAATCCGCCTTTCCGGATGTAATAATTTTTCAATCTGCGACAAGTAAACTCCCGCCTTTGCATGAAACCGCCTGCCGGGCGATCAGCCCTCGCGCGCAAGCCTCCTGCCACATATCAAGACACCTCAAGGAGACAGCAGCAATGCCGACCAAGTACGCCATCAACGGTTTCGGCCGCATGGGCCGCCTGGGCCTGCGGGCCGCGTGGGACAACCCTGAGCTTGAACTCGTCCACATCAACGAGATCGCGGGTGACGCCCCCTGCATGGCGCATTTGCTGAAGTTCGACTCGGTCCATGGACGGTGGGATCGGGAGGTTTCCGCAACCGAGGATGCCATCATCATTGACGGCAAGGCCATTCCCTTCACGCGCGAGGCCGACCCCGCGGCAACCGACTGGCGCGGCAGTGGCGCAGAAATCCTGATCGAGGCCACCGGCGCATTCCGGACGGTCCCCAAGCTCAAGCCTTATCTTGAGCAGGGTATCCGCAAGGTCGTGGTGGCTGCGCCAGTCAAGGATCCGAGCGTGCTCAACGTCGTGATGGGCGTCAACGATCATCTCTATGACGCCGAGAAGTACCAGATCTTGACCGCGGCCTCCTGCACCACCAACTGCCTGGCGCCGGTGGTCAAGGTGCTGCAGGAAACCGTCGGCATCGAGCGCGGCACCATGACCACCCTGCACGACCTGACCAACACCCAGGTGGTTGTCGACAAGGGTGACAAGGACTGGCGCCGCGCACGGGCTTCCAGCATGTCGCTTTCGCCGACCACCACCGGCTCGGCCAAGGCCATCGGCGACATTTTTCCGGAGCTGGACGGCAAGCTCAATGGACTGGCCGTGCGGGTGCCGCTGCTCAATGCGTCGCTTACCGATTTCGTATTCGTGCCCAGCCGGCCCGCGAGCGCCGAACAGGTCAACGAGCACCTGCGCGCCGCAGCCGAAGGGCCGCTGGCCGGCATCCTCGGCTACGAGGAATTGCCGCTGGTCTCGATCGATTACGTCAACGACCCGCGCTCCTCCATTGTCGATGCGCCGTCGACCATGGTGATCGACGGCGGCCTGATCAAGGTGCTGGCCTGGTACGACAACGAGTGGGGCTATGCCAACCGCATGATGGAGCTGGCGGACAAGGTCGCACGGTCACTTTGAGAACCGAATCGGCGCGATTGCCCGTCGCGGCGTTGAAAACCGGCTGATTGAGCATCGGCTTCCCCGGTGCCCCAGCGGGCTGCAAGCTGCGGCCCTCCGTCAAGGCGGCCACCCAGGAAGCGGTGCCTCGGCCGGATCACCGGGCACCGGGGTTTCATGAAGCGAGGGGCGATCCCGGCCCGCGTCGCAGGCAGCGCGCCCGGAAAAACCTTTCGAGGCGCGCCCGGGCGCCAGGATGCCCCAACGCATCAACCGCGCAAGCGGTTGAAATGGCGTTGGTCGTTCGCGGTTTTCGGTGAAAGACCAGTTCGAAAAACCCCGCGGATGGGTTTTTTCGAGATTCCCGGTACGTGCCGTACACCCCATCATCACCGCGGCGGGTCTACCGCGACCCTCGTGGCACCCCGAATCAGGAGACCCAAATCATGCTGCCCGCCCCGCTGAAGCAATACCTGATCATCACGGGAAACTACTGGGCCTTCACGGTCACCGACGGCGCGATCCGAATGTTGGTCGTGCTGCACTTCTACCAGCTCGGTTACAGCCCCTTCGAAATCGCCCTGTTGTTCCTGTTTTACGAGTTCTTCGGCATTGTCACCAACCTGGTCGGCGGCTGGCTGGGCGCACGGATGGGCCTGAACCTGACCATGCAGGTCGGCACGGCCCTTCAGGTGTTCGCGCTGCTGCTGCTCACGGTGCCGGAAGCCTGGCTGACGGTCGGTTACGTGATGTTCGCGCAGGCGCTTTCGGGGATCGCCAAGGATCTCAACAAGATGAGCGCCAAGGCGGGAGTCAAGATGGTCTCCGGCGACGGCGACCAGAAGCTGTTTCGGTGGGTGGCGTGGATTACCGGCTCGAAGAACGCCCTCAAGGGCGTCGGTTTCTTTGTCGGGGCCGCCCTGCTGGCGGCCGTCGGGTTCCGCTGGGCCCTGGTGATCCTGGCCGGGATGCTGTTCCTGTCGCTGCTGATGACGCTCAACCTGCCCCGGGGCCTTGGCAAGACCAAGGAAAAGGCAAAGTTCTCGGGGATCTTTGCCCGCGAGCCGGCCATCAACTGGCTCTCGGGCGCGCGGGTGTTTCTCTTTGGTGCCCGGGATGTCTGGTTCGTGGTCGCCCTGCCGGTGTTCCTAGTGTCGATTGGCTGGAACTTCGAGCATGTCGGCGCCTACCTGGCCCTGTGGGTGATCGGCTACGGTCTCGTGCAGGCACTGGCACCGAAGCTGCTCAAGGCCAAGGAAAGGGATATCGGGGCGCCGACCGTTGCCGGCTGGACCACCGCGCTGACGGTGGTGCCGCTGCTGATCTGGGGCGGGCTGGCGCTGGATCTGAACCCCTCGGTGGTCCTGGTGGCGGGGCTGGCATTGTTCGGGGTGGTGTTCGCCCTCAACTCGGCCCTGCACTCCTACCTGATTCTCAAGTACTCGGATTTCGACAAGGCCGCCATGAACGTGGGCTTTTACTACGCCGCCAACGCAGGGGGGCGGCTAATCGGCACCGTCCTGTCCGGCCTTGCGTACCAGAAAATTGGCATCGAGGGCTGCCTGATCATCAGCGCGGTGTTTATCGGCCTGGCAGCCCTGGTGACGGTCAAGCTGGCGGCGCGGGAGAAAGGGCTTTTGCCCGAAGCCTGAGGCTCCGGGCTCAGCGCTGCTCAGATTACCTCAACCCAGGAAAGGATTGACGGGTCTGCAGCTGGACCCTCCGGGACATCCAGACCGCCGAAATTGTCATACTGAACGTAGTCAAAAACACCGTTCCGCCTGATATCTCCACCGGCAACAACCGATCCACCGATCGTGGATCTACCGTTCTGACGTACATTCCCGTCGGCCCAATACACCCCAAAAGTGTCATTACGCCCGTTGATCGTAATATCCCCGCCGGCGACGATCATAACGGTCAGATCTTCTGAAGCGCCCAGCTGCGCTGACCCACGATGATCTATATCACCATCTGCAAGGATAGTGACATTGGAAAATGACCCACTGGTACTAGCATTACCATCACAGTAATAAACCGCTCCCCCAAGGTCACCCGTTGGAATTTCACAAGATTCAATGACGCCTCCACCGGCCTTTTTTTCATTGATGTATTCAGAAGCAGAGGGAACCTCGATCGTATCAGCGCCCCCCATGACCCTCTCTTGATCAACCCTTCTCATTTCGGCGTCACCGTGAGCAGATACCGACGACTCGAGCGTCACGGGGTTACCATCTTCATCCACTGAATCACGATCATTAAGGCTGTTTTGGCCACCGCTCACATCGAAATCACCATTTGCATGCGCGCTGCCGGTGAAATCGGCATTACCGTTGATATCAATATTTCCATCAGCCAGCAAGCCGGCGAGAAAGGCCGGATCAGTGCCCCCAAGTTCGGGCCGGTTGAATATCATTCTCAGCTTGGTCTGGCCAAGCGGCGCATTGACGTCTGGACCTGCTTGTCCGGTAAGGGTGACCACCACGTCATCCGCATTCCATGAGACATCGGCGGGATCCAACCAGTAATACCCGTTGCTCCCAAGGTTATGACTCCCTGCCTGATTGCTGGGAATGACACTCTGCCAGTCATCTTGCCAATCCGGATCGCTCCAGGCCATGGTGCCGTTTTCAAACTCCGAAACGATCCAGTCAAAGAAGGCCGACCCGCCCGCTTCGGCGGCCATAAGCGAGACTGCCTTGTTGTTCTGGTTGGCGGTCATTTTTTCCTGCATGGTCCCGCCGCGCATTGAAGCGACCGTGACAATGGTCGCCACGGTCAGAAGGATCATGCTGACGATCAGTGCCGCCCCTTCCTGCTTTCTTATAAACATGTCCATTTCCCTTTAATAACGATAGTTCATTGCGTTACGGGACATTGCGCCACAAAGGAGCAATTTCTTTGTTCGCATTTGTTCTCGGCATTCCGGCAGCAGCCTGCTGTGCAGCCCGCGGGGCTACCCCTGGCCGGCTCGTAATTGGGCGAGTTGCCCTTGCGTTCACAGGTGCAGGCCACGGTTTCGGGCTCGGGTTCCGGTGCAGGCGGCTCCGGCTCCGGCTCCGGCTCCGGCTCCGGCTCCGGCTCCGGCTCCGGCTCCGGCTCGGGCTCCGGCTCGGGCTCCGGCTCGGGCTCGGGCTCCGGTTCCGGCTCGCCCCCTCCGTTGTTTCCACCGCCATTTCCACCGGTGCCGT
>JBKHDT010000094.1:0-4371 GCA_046541195.1 Halothiobacillaceae bacterium
GCCCGCCGGCGCGCCGGAAAGCGGCTCCGGCATCAGGGCCCGCCCGCGGCCTGGCCGCGCTTGAGCGCGCGCCAGGCAAAACGCGCCGGGTGCAGCGCCCGTTCCAGGTGCATCGGCAACGGTCCAGGCTCGCCGGACCACTGGGCCGCCAGCCATTCACCCAGCAACCCGGTCCAGGTCAACCCCCGCGCGCCGTGGCCAAGGGTCACGGCCAGGCCCGGCAGATAGGCTTCCGCTGCCCCCGTCACCTGCCGGCCGGCCACCCGGTCGGTCATGATCTCCCGGTAACGCACCGGGTCGGCCACCAGGCCGACCAGCGGCAGCCGATCCGGGCTGGCACAGCGCATTCCGACCCGGCCACCGAGCCCGGCCGGCGACACCGACTCGGCCAGCGTCGGGCTGATCGCGGCCAGTTTCTGAAGGTTTTCCAGGTGATCGGAGGACTCGACGGCCATGCTCGACGGATTGGCCTGGAAGGTTGCCCCGAAGGTCATTATCCCCTTTCGCGCCGGCAGGACATACCCCTCCCGACAGACCGCGACCCGGGGCGCTTGCACGGACGCCGAGCGAGCCGGCCAGGCGCTGATCTGCCCCCGATACCCCCGAAGCGGCAACTCGGCATCCGGCAGGAGCGCCAAAGCATCCTGCGCATTGGCAATCACGACCCGAGGCGCCTGCGCCAACAGCTCGTCCTGGGCATTCCAGGCAAGCCAGCGGCCGTCCTCGCAGGTCAGCCGGGCGACCCGGGCCCCGTAGCGCGCCGTCACCCGGGGCCCCGCCTCCGACAGCCAGGCCCGGCAGAGCGACGGCGGATTGATCCACCCGCCACCGGGAAACCACCAGCCCCCGGCTTCAAGCGCAACCCCGGCCAGACCGGAGGCCTCGGCGACCGAAACCTGCCTTGCGAAATCCGGGTCCGGCCGGAGCCGCTCGGCAATGCGCGCCTGCTGGGCCAGGTGGCGGGTGCCCCGCGCCAGGCGCAGCACCCCGGATGCGGACCACTGTGGTCCGTGGCCGTTCCGGTCCAGGTCCGCCAGCCGACTGCGCAGATAGCCCAGCGCGGGGCCGGTCAGTGCGCTTAACGCGTTCCAGTCCCGGCTGAGCACCGGCAGAAAGATGCCGGCCGGGTTGCCGGAGGCCTCGCCTGCCGGCGCCGGATGGCGCTCCAGCAGCGTGACCTGCCAGCCGCGACGGGCCAGGGCCGAAACCACCGAGCAGCCGGCCAGCCCGGCGCCGATGACCATCGCCTCGCGCTCGGGGGCCGGCGCGGGCGTCATCAGTTCATCCGGGGACCCGACCACGGCGGGCCGCGCTTCGAGCTGACCGCAGAGCATGTCGCGCTTGCGTCCGAAGCCCGGCCGCTTGTGCACGGCAAACCCGGCCCCGGCCAGTGCCTCGCGCACGGCCCGGGCGGCCGAAAAGGTCGAAAAGGTCGCGCCGGGGACCAGCCGGGCGGCCAGGGCCGAAATCAGTTCGGATCGCCACATGGCCTGGTTCTTCGCCGGCGAAAACCCATCCAGGAACAAGGCCTGCGCGGACAGCCGCAACTGCGACACCTGCGAGAGCGCCTCGCCGAACCCCAGCGTCAGCACAATGCGCCCGCCATCAAAATCGCGCCGATGCAGGCCCGGTATCAGGTCGGGCCAGTGACCGGCCAGCTGCCGGGCCTGGCCGGCCAGCGGCCCGCCGGCGTGAATGCGCACCAGCTCGTCTGGGCGCAGCGGATGCGCCTCGACAGAGACAAAATGCAGGCGGGCGCCGGCTGGGGCCCGGTCTACAAATGCCGCCCAGGTGACGAGAAAATTCAGCCCGGTCCCGAAGCCGGTTTCCAGGATCGTGAACACCTCGCCCGGGTGCAGTGCGGCAAAGCGAGCAGGCAGATCGTTGCCGGCCAGGAAGACATGCCGAACTTCATCCAGGCCGCCGTCGGCGGAAAAGTACAGGTCATCGAAATCCGGTGCGCGCGGCACCCCGGAATCATCCACGGCGAGCGTGGCCGGCACCAGCGGCCAGTCGACCGCCTCACCCACGGCCCCTGCCCTGCACCGTCAGTATCATGTGGCGGCTCTGGGGATAGGCCCGATGCTCCCAGAGAAAAATGCCCTGCCACCGCCCCAGTCCGAGTGCGCCATCAACCACCGGCAGCAGCAGCGACTCGCCGATGACAGCCGTCCGAAAATGCGCGGCCATGTCGTCCGGGCCTTCCAGATTGTGCAGGTAGCGCTCGTCACCGTCCGGGGCCAGGCGGGCGATCAGGGTCTCCATGTCCTGCCGCACCTCCGGCGAGGCGTTCTCGCACAACAGCAGCGAGGCGCTGGTGTGCTGCAGGAAAAGCTGCGCCGTTCCGGTAACGATGCCCGACTGGGCCACGGCCTCCTCGATCCGCCCGGTCAGGACATGGAAGCCCCGTCCGGCGGTCTGCAGGTCGATCTGTTGCTGGTGGACTTCAAACATTGATGTTCCCGAGCCTTCCGCTCATTGAGAATCCGCCACCCCCCCTGGCCGCGGGTTTTGGCGGTGCCGATTGGTGCGCAATCGAAGAGCCGACGGGATCGGCCTTCGGCCAGGCCGCCCAATGCTACAAAGTTTCTTGCGGGTATGCTAAAACGTTCGGCAGCCAGAACGATGATCCGACCCGTCGCACGACCGGCGCGTGCCCCGGGCCCGTTTGGTCATCCTGGCGCACGTGGCGCGGTTATCAGGACCGCGCGGACCCTATCTGCGGAGCAGCGAGGCGGCCACCATGGCACCAGAACGCATGTTCAAGCGCGTGGAGTTTCACGCGCCGGCCCAGGTCACCTGCGATGGCGACCTGGTGCTTGACGCCGAAGTCATGGACATTTCACTCAAGGGCGTACTGTTGCAGGCAATCTCCCCGGCACAGGCACCCCAGGTCGGGCAGACCTGCATGATCCGGCTGCACCTTGCCGAAGACGCGGACGATGCCTCCACGCGAATCGACATGATCTCCGTGGTACGCAACAGTCACGACGACCTGTTCGGCGCGCAATGGAAGGACATCGAGCTCGACGACCTGACCCGGCTTCGACGGCTGCTGGAACTCAACCTCGGAGATGACGGCGAAGCGATCGAACGCGAGCTCGGACAGTTGCGCCTGGACTGACCGCCCCTGCCGCCCTGCCTATGGCCGCAGGGCAAATACCGAAGATCGACCCCGCGCCGGCTCCGGTCGTGCCCCGCGCAAGGCCCGGAATTCCGTGCGCGGGGCAATCACGTCTATAATTCATAAATATCTCTCGGGCCGCTCCCGGCCGCCCGACCACGTGCAGCCCGGACGCACGGCAACCGATGCGTCGGCTTGCACAACCCCAGCCAGGCAACAAGGAATAAAGGCGTGAAGGCATCCCCGGCCAGCGATCGCGGAAAGGAAACCCGCCGATCCGGCGAGCAGCGGAAATCCGTAGCCATGTTTGAATATGCCCAGAACACCGACGAAGCAAGCGCCGTACTGCGCATGGCGCTTGCCGAAATCTCCCGGTGCAATCTCCCGCCGACACCGGTGAACGTCGCCCTGTTCTACGAACGATCGCTTGGTCGGGCGCCCAGTCTTGTCCAGGCCATGGATGCGGCCATCAACAGTGACGAGGGACTTTCGCAAAAGCGCGCCCAGGAAATCTTCGACGAACACCTGCTGCACGGGATGCTCTCGGAGATCACCGAGGCGCAGCAGGCCGTACTGCGCGTCCTGCGCGGCGTGATGTTGCAGATGATGACCACCGGCAACGAGTTTTCCTCCTTCGCCGCCAATCTCGGGGACTACGTCCGCAAGATCGACAACTCGGCCTCCCTCCAGGACCTGCGCAACTTCACCCAGGAAGTCATCCAGGACACCCGAACCATCGAGGCGTCCAGCCGCGACACGTCCAACCGGCTGAGCAACGCCTCCGACGAGATCAACCGCCTGCGCGAAGAGCTCGAACAGGCCCGGCGCGACGCCATGACCGACCCGCTGACCGGGCTGGCCAACCGGCGCGGCTTCACGGACCTGCTCTCCCGGCAGATCGACGAGGCGAACAAGCACGCCGAAAAGTACACCCTGCTGCTTGCCGACATCGACTTCTTCAAGCACATCAACGATACCTACGGGCATCTGGTCGGCGACAAGATCCTGCGCTTCGTGGCACGCACCCTGCAATCCCAGGTCAAGGGTCAGGACATCGTGGTGCGCTACGGCGGCGAAGAGTTCGCCATCATCCTGCCGCAGACCAACTATCCCGGCGGTCTGGCGGTCGCCAACAAGCTGCGGGCCAAGATCGCGGCCTCCCGCCTGCGCATGGCCGAAAGCGGCAAGGAAATCGGCGAGCTGACCATCTCCATCGGGGTGGCCACGCACCGGGCCAAGGACACGCC
>JBKHDT010000095.1:0-4307 GCA_046541195.1 Halothiobacillaceae bacterium
AGCGCTGCGACGTGCGCCTGCGCTGGCACATCCCGTGCCCATCGTGCGGGCATGAGCAGGAACTGCGCTGGGGCGGCAAGGACCAGCCCGGCGGCATCAAGTGGGAAGGCGACACGCCCGCCGAAGCCGCGGCGACCGCCGGCTACGAATGCGAATCCTGCGAGCACAAGATCGGTCACAACGAATACACCCAGGTGGCCAAGAGCGGCCGCTGGATGACCGAAGACAAGACGATCTGGCTCGAGCACGGGCGGTTCGTCGATGAGAACGGCCCGCTTGAGGACCAACCGCGCACCGTAGGCGTCAAGGTCTGGGCCGGCATGAACGAGCTGCTGCCCTGGTCGGAGATCGTGCGCGAATGGCTCACGGTCAAGTCCGATCGCAAGCTGCTCCAGGGCTTCGTCAACCTCACCCTGGCCGAGGCCTGGGAAGAGGACGGCATCGAGCAGATGGACTACCAGCTGATGTACCGCAACCGGCGGGAGCATTACGACTGGGAAGTGCCTGATGACGTCAACGTGGTCACGCTCGGCATCGACGTCCAGGACGACCGCTTCGAGATGGGCTGGGTCGGCTGGGGTGAGGGTGAAGAGGCCTGGAACCTGCGCTACCAGATCCTGCAAGGTGATCTGGCTCAGCCGATCGTCTGGCAACAGATACAGCGCGTGATCCGCGAGACCGGCCTGCGCAAGCAGACCGGCGAAATCATGCGCCCGACGCTGGCCGTGATCGACCATGGCGGCCATTACAGCAAGGAAGTCGAGCAGCTCAGCAAGGCGCTGGGAGCGATGTTTCTCATGCCGGCGAAGGGTTTGAGCGTTTACGGTCGACCTATCGTCACCGTGCCGCGCAAGCGCAACGCCAACGGCGTGTATCTGCTGAACGTTGGCACCGACACCGTTAAAAACCTGGTGCACCAGCGCCTGCAGATCGAAGAGCCGGGCGCCGGGTTCATTCACTGGCCGCGCTCTGAACAGTTCGACGAAGAGTATTTCAAGCAATTCACCGCCGAGAAGCGGATCCCGAAATGGAGCGGCGGCGTCAAGCGGTACGTTTGGGACGCAGAAAAGCGCCGCAACGAACCGTGGGACGTCTTCATGTTGAACGTTGTGGCGGTGCATGTCCTGCAGCAGCGGTTCGGCCTGGCGCTGGACAAGCCGATCAAGCAGACCGGCCCAAAAGAATCTTCCCCGGCCAAACCCAAGCGCCGCAAATCGACCTACTGGAACTGAGATGACCACCCAGACCGACTACGAAGCACTGGTCCGAGCGATCAACAGCGGCCACCGACAGGTTCGATTCGGCGACCGCACGGTCGAATACCGCAGCCTGGAAGAGATGATGAGGGTGCGCGACCTGATGGCCCGCGAGCTCGGCCTCGTCCGCCGCAAGAACCGCGTCTTCACCAGTTTCAGCAAGGGCCTGGCGCAATGAAGCGACGTCGCGCCCAGCCTCGGCTGAACCTGCTTGACCGGGCGATTGCCAGCGTCAGCCCGCGCTGGGGATTCAAGCGCCTTCAGTTCCGGCACGCACTGAACCTGTTTGAAGGCGGCAGCCGGAGCCGCCGCACCCGGGGATGGCACACGCCAGACAGCTCAATTCAGGCAGACACCCGGCGCGGCCTGTCCGTGCTGCGCGCCCGATCCCGCGACCTTGCGCAGAACAACGCCTACGCCGCAGCGGCCCACCGCGAACTGCCGGCCAATGTCGTCGGCGACGGCATCACGCCTCACGTGAACTTGCCGGATCCAGCGTCGCGCGCCCCGGGCGAGGCGGTGATGAAGGAGTGGTTCGACACGACCGCGTGCGACTACTACGGCCGGCTGAACTTCTATGGCCTGGAGTCGCTGGTTATGCGCACCGTGGTTGAGGCCGGGGAATGCCTGGTCCGGCGTCATCGCCGGACCGGCCCGTTGTCCGAGATTCCGCTGCAGGTGCAGGTCCTCGAGCCGGACCACATCGACACGCTCAAGGACGGGTTTGGCGTGGCCGGCGGTGGCATGGTGGTGCAGGGCGTGGAGTTCGATGCCCAGGGCCGCCGGGTTGCCTACTGGATCTACGATCACCACCCCGGCGATCAGCACTACCACATGACGCAGATCAAGAGCAGCCGCGTCCCGGCTTCCGAGATCCTGCATGTCTTCCGTGTGGATCGAGCCGGCCAGGTGCGCGGCGTGCCGTGGTCGGCACCGGTGATCCTCCGGATCCGGTCCTTCGAGGAGACGGCCGACGCGCGGCTTGAGCAGCAGAAGGTCGCGGCCTGCTTCAGCGCTTTCGTCACACCTGGCGACCCGTTTGGCCAGGCCGCCGTCGAGGACGAAGACTACGAACTGCCCGAGCGACTCGAGCCCGGCATGATCGAGGTGCTGGGCAATGGCAAGGAAGTGACCTTCGCCAACCCGCCCAGCGTCGGCGGCTTTGGCGAGTATTCAATGATCACCCTGCACGAGATTGCGGCCGGCTACGGCCTGCCGTACTCGGTGTTGACCGGCGACCTGAGCCGCGTGAACTTCTCAAGCGGCCGCATGGGTGATCGCGCCTTCGCGCGCAACGTCAAGCAGTGGCAGCAGAACCTGATGATCCCGCAGCTGTGCCAACCAGTCGAGCGCTGGTTCATGGAGGCGGCGGTGGCAGCGCGGCGCCTGGCCGAGCCAGTGTCCGTGCGCTGGTCGCCGCCGCGGCGCGAGCTCACCGATCCGGCCCGAGAGATCCCGGCCCTGCGCGATGCCGCGCGCTCCGGCCAGATTCCGCAGCCGGAACTGATTCGGCAGAACGGCTACGACCCCGACGACTTCCTGCGCGAAGTCCAGGACTGGAACCGTCGGATGGATGAGATGGGCATCACCTTCGACAGCGATCCGCGCAAGCTCTCCGGCGCCGGCCTGGCCCAGCCCGACAAGGACGACGCCCTGCGCCCAACGACATCACCAGAGGACGATGATGAAATCGATCAATAGAAAGCAGCCGCGCAATCTTGCCCGGTTAAACGAGGACGATGACGGTTACAGCTTGCGGCTGTACGGCGTGGTCGGCGATGACTGGGACGGCTTCACCGATGATGCGGTTGCCGATCTTGTTGCCGGTATCCCCAACGGCAGCATTCACACCGTCCACCTGAATAGCCCCGGCGGCACCATCTACCAGGGCTTGGCCGTCTACAACCAGCTCAAGGCCAAGCAGCCCAAGCGCGTCGTGATCGATGGGCTCGCCGCCAGCATGGGCTCAGTCATTGCCCTGGCCGGCGAGCGGCTGGAAATGACAAAGGGCTCGATGCTGATGATCCACAACCCGTGGAATATCGCCCTGGGTGATGCGCGGGAAATGCGCAAGACCGCCGAAATCCTCGACAAGTTCAAGGCCTCGCTGCTGGGCATCTACGCCGAGCGCACCGGCCATGAGCTTGACGTTCTCAGCGACATGATGGACGAAGAGACTTGGCTGACGGCTGATGAAGCCGTTGAATGGGGCTTCGCTCATGCCGTGTTAGAGGGCGAGGCCAACGTCAGCGCGCTCAACCTTGAGCCCTTGTCCGACACGAAGAACATGCCAGCGCATATCAAGAGCTTGATGCTGGCTCAGAGCAGCCTGGCTGCAAATCCACCCGCCGCCGAGGCGGCAATCCCTGAACCTCAAGAGGTAACAGAAATGAGCAATAACACTGCAACGCCCTCGGCGGCTGAAAACACCGTCGACACCGAAGTCCTGAACAAAGCCCGCGAGGATGCCGCTGCCGCTGCAGTCGCCGCCGAGCGCAAGCGCGTTCACACCATCCGCGAGTACGTGGCCGCTGCAGCCGGCGTCGAAGCCTCGTTCGGCGAAAAGCTGATTGAAGACGGCCTCAGCGAAGGCGAGGCCAAGGCCGCAGTCGATCGTCTGGCTGCCTACCTGGCCGAAAACACCAGTGCCCCGACGTCGCACACCACCATCGAAGTCACCCGGGACGAGCGTGACACCAGCCGCGCTGCTGTCGCCAAGGCATTGCTGCACCGCGCTCGTCCGTCTGCCCACAAGATCGAAGGCGACGATCCGGCCCGCGAGTTCGCATCCTTCAGCCTGATGGACATGGCTCGCTACTTCGTCGAAGCGTCCGGCCGCAACCCGCGCCACATGAGTCGCGTTGAGATTGCCCAGGCTTCAATGCACTCCTCCAGCGACTTCCCGCTGATTCTGGAGAACGTGGTCGGCAAGAGCCTGCGTGATGGCTACGAACTCAGCCCCCGCGTGTTCCCGCTGGTCGGCGTTCGCGAAACCTTGCCCGACTTCAAGGAAGTCAGCCGCGTCAATCTCGGATCCGCACCCACGCCCGA
>JBKHDT010000096.1:0-4248 GCA_046541195.1 Halothiobacillaceae bacterium
CTGGTTGTGCGAACGGCGAGGAGGCCTATTCGATCTGCATCCTGTTCCAGCAGGCGGCCATCCGTCACCGCAAAGAGCTTGCGCTGCAGATCTTCGCCACCGACATCGACGACCACGCGCTGGAGCGCGCGCGGCGGGGGGTCTACTCCGGCAACCAGGTCAAGGACGTGGACCCCGAGATTCTCCAGTCGTACTTTCGCGAACGGGACGGCCACTTCCAGATCTCCAAGCGCATCCGGGATCAGGTGGTCTTCGCCCGGCAGAATCTGGTGATGGACCCGCCCTTTTCGCACCTGGACCTGATCAGCTGCCGCAATGTGCTGATCTATTTCAACCTGGAAACCCAGCGCACCATCCTCCAGGTTTTCCATTTCGCACTCAAGCGGCATGGTCACCTGTTTCTGGGCAAGTCGGAGTCGGCCAGCAACACCACGCCCGAACTGTTCGACGCGCTCTACAAGACCTCGCAGATCTTCGTGCGGCGGTCGACCGCGGTCAGCACGCGGGCCGATCAGATCGCCAGTGCCGGGCGGATGAGCCAGCTTCGTGCCAGCCGCAAGCCGGAGCGTTTCGAGTCGCCTGCCGACACCCCCTCGACCGAGCATGATCCGATCAAGTCCAGTCTCGAGCGCGTGCTGCTCGATTCCGTGGTGCCCGTGGCGATCGCGCTCGATGGCCAGGGCAACATTCATCATATTCGCGGCGATGTCGGCCGGTTCCTGAGCTTCCCGCAGGGACGGATCGACACCACGATCTTCTCCCTGGCCCGGGATGACCTGCGGCTGGATATCCGCTCGCTGCTGCAACGGGCCAAGCGGGAAGGCCGGGCCTCCAGCCAGGCGCTGTTCTATCGGCACGAGGACGAGAACCGGTCGCTGTTCCTGCGCCTGTGCAAGCTCGATCTGCCCGAGCAAGCCGATCTCTACCTGCTGGTCTTCATCGATCTGGACCTGGACGAGGGCGCGCGCCTGCTGGAAGCAAGCGCGAATGATCCGGCCTCGTTGTCCTACCAGCAGCTCGAGGAGGAGCTGGTGATCTTTCGCAAGCGGCTGCAAAGCTCCGTGGAGGATCTGGAAGCCACCAACGAGGCGCTCCAGTCGACCAACGAGGAACTGCAGTCGGCGAACGAGGAGCTGCAATCCTCCAACGAGGAACTGCAGACGGCCAACGAGGAATTGCAGTCGACCAACGAGGAACTGTCGACCGTCAACCAGGAACTGGAGGTCAAGACCTTCGAGCTCGAGCAGGTCAACAACGACCTGGAGAGCATGCTGTCGAGCATCGACCAGATCATTCTGTTCATCGACAACCGCCTGCGCCTGCAGCGTTTCACCCGCAAGGCGGCCGAGACCTTCGGGCTGGGCGGGGACGACCTGCGCCAGCCGGTGACCAGCATGGGCTATGTGGTGGACGTGCCGCATCTTCGCCTGGAGCTGCTGAACGTGATCGAGCTGGAGAAGGAGGGGATGCTGCGCGCCAATCTCGAGGCGGGGTATTTCAATCTCAGGCTGGTACCCTACAAGGCCGAGAAGGACGCGGTCGTTGGGGTGATCATGTTTTTCGAATCGGACGGTCAGCACGGGCCACTGCGGCTTGGACGGATGGCGCAGGCCCAGTTGCAGCTGCTCTCCCGTGTGACCGAACACGCCGTGATCGCCATCGATCCGCACGGCCGGATCGTGTATGCGGACGAACGGGTCGCCGCGCTGTTCGCCTATGAGCCGGGGGCGCTGCTGGGCGAGAACATCAAGCTGCTGATGCCCGAGCCTTTTCGGGGGCATCATGACGGTTACCTGCGCGAATTCGAGCAGGGTCAGAGCAAGGGCGTGATCGGGCGATGGCGTTCGGTGACCGGGCTGGACCGCCGTGGAAACCGCTTTATCGCACAACTGCGGATCGAGGGTCTGGGTGACGAGCAGGACCGGCTGTACGTTGGGCTGTTCACTGTGCCCGAAAACGCGGAGCGTTGAGCATGAGTGGCAAGCGGCCACCCTCGGATCCTTCGGCGAGCGAGCTGGCGCTCTCGATGGACATCAAGGCCTACCGGGGGGAAATTACCCAGCAGAACGAACTGATCCGGCAACTGCAGGACCAGCTGCTGCGCCAGGGAAGCCAGATTCGTGTCCTCGAGCGCGAGCTGTTCACGATCAGCTTCGAGAAGGAACAGCAGCAGCAGCGCCAAGCAGCAGCCAGCATGCTGTTCGAGCGTGCCCCGCTGGCCAGCGTGATCCTCGATCCGCACATGCAGATCCTCGACATGAATCGCCAGGCGGAGCGCTTCTTCAACAAGGCGCGCGCGCAGCTGGTTCGCCACTCCTTCCGGTCACTGTTGTCGCCCGAGGCCTTCCGGCGGTTTTCCTCGGACATGAACGCGGTCCGTTCCGACGCCGAAGACAGTCGCCATTCCCAGTTTCTCGAACTGGCCGACCGAACCCCATTCTCGATGGTGCTGGCCCGGCTCGACGAGGATCGCTTCTATGGCGTGATCCAGGATCTGAGCGTCGCAGCCATCGCGCAGAACTCCGAGCGCCTCGCCCATTTTGCGCTCGAACAGCTGCGCGAGGGGGTGATCATCACCGATCCCAAGGGGGTGATCCTCAAGGTCAATCACGCCTTCACGGAGATCAGCGGCTACACGCCGGAGGAGGCTGTCGGCCAGACGCCTGCGCTGCTGCACTCCGGGCGGCATTCGCCCCGCTTTTACGAGCAGATGTGGACGCGACTGGGCACGCATGGCTGGTGGGCGGGGGAGGTCTGGAACCGGCGAAAGAGCGGCGAGATCTATCCCGAGTGGCTGCAGATCAACCGGATCGTCGAGCCGGTGACCGGTCAGCTGTTCTACGTGGCGACCTTCTCGGATATCACCGAGAAGAAGCAGCACCAGAAGTCCCTGGACAAACTGGCCCACTACGACTCGCTGACCGGTCTGCCCAACCGGCGATTCTTCGAGCGGGCACTGGAGAACCACCTGCACCGGGCCCGGGACAACCATGCTTACAAGCAGGCGATCCTGTTCATCGACCTGGACAAGTTCAAGGAAGTCAATGACCGCTACGGGCACCAGGAAGGGGACCTGGTGCTCAAGGAAGCCGCCCAGCGGATCACCGCCTGCGTTCGGGACACCGACGTCGTTTCGCGTATCGGGGGTGACGAGTTCGTGCTGATGCTGCCCCGGCTGCAGGACGAGGAGGCGGCGCGAATCATTGCCGCCAAGCTGACCCACACGCTGGCGATGACCTACGAGGTCAATGGCCGTCAGCACCGTCTGAGTGCCTCGGTGGGTGTTTCCCTGTATCCGGACCATGGCGACACGGTCGAAGATTTGATGCGCCGGGCGGATGCGGCCATGTACCAGGCCAAGGAAAAGGGCAAGAACCAGTGGGCCCTGTTCGACTACGCGGACGAGGCCAACCTGCTGATACTCGATGAGAAGAAGCGCCTGATCTGGTCAGCCATCGATGACCCCGAGGGGTTCCTCGACATGCACTACCAGCCGATATTCTGCGGTCAGTCTCCGGCGCGGATTACCGAGCTTGAAGCGTTGCTTCGCATTCAGGATCAGGCCAGTCACCGGATCCGGACCGACGAGTTCATCGCGCTGGCCGAGGAAAGTCGCCTGATGGTGCCACTGGGCGCGTCCATTTTTCATGCCGTCTGCCTGTTCGCCCGCCGGTTGCAGGACGCGGGTCGGGTGATGCCCGTGACGGTCAATCTCTCGGCCGAGCAGTTTCATGACCCTGACTTGCTTGGAATGCTCGAGGCCACCGCCGAACGGCATGGCCTGGCCCTGGACCAGTTCAATTTCGAGATCACCGAGACTGCGACCATGCACAATATCGACCTGATGCGCGACACCCTCGCTGCGCTCAGGGCGCGCGGTGCGCGGGTGCTGCTGGACGATTTTGGTACCGGCTATGCCTCACTGTCCCAGCTGCACGACCTGCCGGTGGACATTCTCAAGCTTGATCGAAGCTTTATCCAGGGCCTGTCGGTGAATCCGACAGCGGAGAACCTGGTCGAGGCCATGCTCGCCATGGCCCGGGCCCTGCGGCTGCGGGTGGTCGCCGAGGGTGTCGAAACCGAGGGCCAGGCCCACTGGCTTCAGCGGGCCGGAGCGGACTGCATGCAGGGCTATCTGCTTTCAATGCCGCTGTCTGCCGATGCGGTCCTGAGCAGGCTGGACGGTGATATCGATGAGTGAAGGGCATGAAGGGACGCGGCAGGGCGACATTCGCCTGGTCATCGATG
>JBKHDT010000097.1:0-4158 GCA_046541195.1 Halothiobacillaceae bacterium
TGAAGGGCCAGCTGCCGCTGGGCCTCGTCGTGCTCAAGGACGGCTGCCAGCGGTCTGCCGACGAGATCAGCGCGGAGCTGGTGGCCCTGGTCCGCGAGAAGGGGGGTGCGGTAGCGTGTTTCAAGCGTGCCGTTGTCGTTCAGCGTCTGCCCAAGACCCGTTCGGGCAAGATTCTGCGGCGCACCCTGCGCGATCTGGCCGACGGTCAGGACACCTCAATTCCTTCGACCATCGATGATCCGGCGATTCTCGACGAGATCCGCTCGACGCTGGGCACGGGCGCGTAATCTGGCCACAAACCGGGGTGCCGGCGACGGGGCTGAATCCTGAAGGCCGCTTGATTCTCGCCATTTCGACCCCACCCTGTGGATAAGTCATTTATTCATACGGGGGTCAAGCCGTTATGCGAATGGACAAACTGACCGCGCGATTCCAGCAGGCGCTGGGCGAGGCCCAGAGCCTGGCCGTGGGCATGGATCATGCCCTGCTCGAGCCGGAACACGTCATGGTCGCCCTGCTGGACCAGGAAGGCGGCGGCATCCGCGGTCTGCTGGCGCGTGCCGGTGGCCAGGTCAATACGCTCCGTTCGGCCCTGGGCGAGAAGCTGGACGGTTTGCCGAAGGTCTCCGGCCAGGCCGGGCAGATCAACCTGTCCAACGACACCTCGCGGGTCCTCAACCTGACCGACAAGATCGCACGCGATCGCGGCGATGCCTACATTGCCTCGGAGCTGTTCGTCCTCGGTGCACTCGATGCCAAGGTGGGATTGAGCGAGTCGCTGCACCGCGCCGGGGTGACCCGGAAAGCGGTTGAAGAGGCCATAGACACCGTGCGCGGGGGCGAAAGCGTCGACGACCCCAACGCCGAAGACAGCCGCGAGGCACTGAAGAAGTACACCATTGACCTGACCGAGCGGGCCGAGCAGTCGCACCTCGACCCGGTTATTGGCCGCGATGAGGAAATTCGCCGCTGCGTCCAGGTCCTGCAGCGCCGGACCAAGAACAACCCGGTCCTGATCGGCGAGCCGGGCGTGGGCAAGACCGCCATCGTCGAAGGCCTGGCCCAGCGCATCGTCAACGGCGAGGTGCCGGAGGGACTGAAAAACAAGCGCGTGCTCAGCCTGGATCTCGGCGCCCTGATCGCAGGCGCCAAGTACCGCGGCGAGTTCGAGGAACGCCTGAAGGCCGTGCTCAATGACCTCAAGAAACAGGAAGGCCAGATCATCCTGTTCATCGACGAGATCCACACCATGGTCGGCGCCGGCAAGGCCGAGGGCGCGATGGATGCCGGCAACATGTTGAAGCCCGCCCTGTCGCGCGGTGAACTGCACTGCGTGGGGGCAACCACCCTCAACGAGTACCGCGAGAACATCGAGAAAGATGCCGCGCTCGAGCGCCGGTTCCAGAAAGTGCTGGTCGGTGAGCCATCGGTGGAAGACACCATCGCCATCCTCCGGGGCCTGCAGGAGCGCTACGAGGTCCATCACGGGGTCGATATCACCGACCCGGCGCTGGTGGCCGCAGCGACCCTGTCGCACCGCTACATCACCGACCGCAATCTGCCCGACAAGGCGATCGATCTGATGGACGAGGCCGCCAGCCGCATCCGCATGGAGATCGATTCCAAGCCCGAGGCCATGGACCGGCTGGAGCGCCGCCTGATCCAGCTCAAGATCCAGCGCGAGGCGCTCAAGAAAGAGACCGACGAGGCGTCGAAAAAGCGACTGACGGACCTGCAAGACGAGATCGATGGACTCGAGCGCGAGTTCGCCGACTTAGACGAGGTCTGGAAAACCGAGAAAGCCTCGGTCCAGGATGCCACCCAGGTCAAGGAAGCCCTGGAGCGAGCCCGCGCGGAAATGGAAAACGCCCGGCGCGCCCAGGATCTCTCGCGCATGGCCGAACTGCAGTACGGCCGCATTCCCGAACTGGAAAAACAACTCGAAGCCGCCGAGTCCGGCGAGCACACGGCCAGCTTCCAGCTGTTGCGCAGCAAGGTCACCGAGGAAGAAATTGCCGAAGTGGTCAGCCGCTGGACCGGCATCCCGGTCTCGAAGATGCTCGAAGGCGAGCGCGACAAGCTGCTGCGCATGGAAGACGCCCTGCACGAGCGCGTCATCGGCCAGGACGAGGCGGTCAAGGCGGTGGCCGACGCGATCCGCCGCTCGCGTGCCGGCCTGGCCGACCCGAACCGGCCCAACGGCTCGTTCCTGTTCCTGGGCCCCACCGGTGTGGGCAAGACCGAGCTGTGCAAGTCTTTGGCGTCCTTCCTGTTCGATACCGAGGAGGCCATGATCCGCATCGACATGTCGGAGTTCATGGAAAAGCACGCCGTAGCCCGCCTGATCGGCGCACCGCCCGGCTATATCGGCTACGAGGAAGGTGGTTACCTGACCGAGACCGTGCGCCGCCGGCCTTACTCGGTGATCCTGCTCGACGAGGTCGAAAAGGCCCACCCGGAAGTCTTCAACATCCTGCTCCAGGTGCTCGACGATGGCCGCCTGACCGATGGCCACGGCCGCACCGTGGATTTCCGCAATACCGTGATCGTCATGACTTCCAACCTGGGCTCGGACCGCATCCAGGAGCTGCAGGGGCAGGGCTACGACGTCATGAAGCAGGCGGTGATGGACGTGGTCGGCCGCCACTTCCGGCCCGAGTTCATCAACCGGGTCGACGAGATCGTGGTCTTCCACCCGCTTGACCGCGAGCAGATCCGCGCCATCGCCGCGATCCAGATCGAGGGGCTGCGCGCCCGCCTGGCCGACCGCGACATGAGCCTGGAGATGTCCGACCAGGCCCTGGATCTGCTCGGCAACGTCGGCTTCGATCCGGTCTTCGGCGCCCGCCCGCTCAAGCGAGCGATCCAGCAGAAACTGGAAAACGGCCTGGCCCAGCGCATCCTGGCCGGCGAGTTCGGACCCGGTGATACGATCAGGGTGGATGCGGCGGAAGGCGAGTTGGTTTTCGAAGCTTGATGACTCGATCAAGTCGGCAAGGGCTATGCGGGGATTCGCTCCTGGCTGGTTGCCCCCATGGCCGGACGCAGATCATCAACTCAGCAGCAATGACAAAGCCTCGCTCACTGACTGGCGATCCTGTGCCGACAAGCGGCCGATCTGTCCCAGTACCAATCGATGATCCAGAGTGAAAAGTTTCATTCTGACCAGGCAGGGCGAAGGAAGACCGGCGGCCGCCAGGTCTGTGATCTCGATATCCAGCGGCCAGGCGGAGTGCTTAGCCGAGGTGATCATCGCCATGACGCTGTGCCCGCTTCGCTTGCCGAAGTCGCCGGTCGACAGGATCAAGGCCGGCCGCTGTTTCTGAGCGTGTCTGTCCGTAAATGGAAACGGCACCTTGACGACAGAATGCGGGTCAAAGTTCACGAAACGCCTCGTCGTCCTCCGCGCTGTTCCACTCCGATAAAGTGCCCGTCAGAGCACTCAGATATTCCACATCAATCTCTCGGGCGCGGCGCACGATGACACTGCCATCTGCGGTCACTTCCCACATCAACCGGTCCCCGGGGCCTGCGCCCAATGCCTTTCGGATAGATGCCGGTATCGTGACCTGACTCTTGCTGCTGATTTTTGCGATTTGCTGCATCGGCGCAACTGTGCTGGGTAAGGAGTCTTTACTGTAAGGATAATTTGTTGGGGATTCAAGCAAGATAACCGGCTGTCGTGCATTCGTATCAGGGGCATTGTTTCCAAAAAGCTCATTGACGGGGTAAATTCAGACTGCGGCCAGCAGTGCCTCGATGGTGGCCTCGTCGATGGCAGGCTCGTCGCGCGATCGGGTTTTGCCGTAGACCTGATCGGCCATGCGCTGCTTGCGGGCCTGCAGTTCCAGGATGCGTTCTTCGACCGTGCCTTCGGCCACCAGCTTGTAGACAAACACCGGCTTGTCCTGGCCGGTGAGCTTGGCGTAGGCCATTCCGCGCGTTTTCACTTCCTTTTCGAACAGGCCGAGCATGGTCGTAAACTGCGAAAACAGCAGGATGCGTCGACCTTCCGACAATAATTCGGGCAGCAGGCCAAACAGCAGGTTGAATTTCGCCGAACCGGCGGCGCTGGTGCCTGGAGTGCCCTTGGGCAGGATGATTCAGCGCGGGCACCCGTGACGGGAGCTAATCGAGAATATACTCGATGGTAGTCAC
>JBKHDT010000098.1:0-3719 GCA_046541195.1 Halothiobacillaceae bacterium
CGCCGGGCACCATGTCGAGCACCGGCTCGTAGTAGCGCCGCTGCCGGCTGGCCACTGTGGTAAGCGTCCGACCAGCACCGCATTCCCTCCGGGCTAAGCCTTGCGCATGATCTTTGTCCATCGCCAACGGTGGGCACAACAGGTGTCCACCAACCGATAGGTGGACACCTGTATGCACCAAGTCGAACCGGGCGGTCGTCGCCGTCATCACTACAGCCGGGCGTTCAAACGCCAGATCGTCGAGGAAACGCTTGCCGGGGACCGCTCTGTCTCGCAGATTGCCCGGGATCTCGACGTGAACGCCAACCTCGTTTTCCGCTGGCGTCGAGCCTACCGGGAGGGACGGTTCGATGACCGTGCCTCGTTGATCCCGGTCAACGTGGTTGCCGATGACTCGGCCGAGTCGACCTCGGCGGTCGCCGATCCTCGTCCGACCGCGTCCCGGCCAAGGAAGCGGCCGATCCCTGCGGAGGGCCACCTGTCGATCACGACCGCCGGCGGCCATCACGTTGCCGTGCCCGGGGCCGTCGATCTCGCCGTCCTGCAGGCCGCCCTGGCGGTCCTCCGATGATCGCCCCGCCGGCCGGCACCCGGATCTTCCTGGTCGCCGGGGTCACCGACATGCGGAAGGGTTTCGATGGCCTGTCGGCCGTGGTCCAGCACGCCATCGAGTCCGATCCGTTTTCCGGGCAGGTCTTTGTCTTCCGGGGCCGCCGGGGCGACCGGATCAAGGTGCTGTGGTGGGATGGCCAGGGGCTGTGTCTCTACTACAAGCGCCTAGAGAAAGGTCGCTTCATCTGGCCCTCGGCCGAGGCTGGGTCGGTGGCGCTCACCGCCGCCCAATTGGCTATGCTGATCGAGGGCATCGACTGGCGCATGCCGGTGCGGACCGACCGGCCTCGGATCGCTTCCTGATGCGGTTTTCAGGTTGTTTCACCCTCCCGGTTTCGGGGTGTTTGTGGGATAATACGACCCATGAATTCCACCGATCTGCCCAACGATGTCGAGGCCCTCAAGGCCGAACTGCTCGAGCGGTTGGCGCAGATCCAGAGCCAGCAAAACGACCTCGAAAACCAGCAGGGCTTGATCCAAAGCCAACAGGGTCGCATCTCCTCGCTGGAGAAGGAACTCGAGGACCGGGAGGTCCGCCTGGAGCGGATGAAGGCCCAACTCGAGCGGCTCCGCCGCATCCAGTTCGGCCGGTCCTCCGAGAAGATCGACGCCCACATCGCCCAGCTCGAGCTGGCCATCGGCTCGCTCGAGGCCGAGGAGGCCAGGGCTGTCGGTACAGCCCAGAAGAAGAGCTCGGCGAAACGCCGACAGCCACTGTCGGATCCTATCCCCGACCACTTGCCGCGGGACGTCATCACCCACGATAACGACTGCACCTGTTTATCGCCAGACCGGGATCTACGCCCGGGAAGGCGTGCCCCTGTCCCGGTCAACCCTGGCCGACTGGGTCGGAGCCTCGGCCCGCCTGCTTCGCCCCCTGGGCGAGTCCCTGTTCCGCTACGTGATGGCCGGCACCACCGTCCATGGCGATGACACCACGGTGCCGGTCCTCGCCCCCGGGCGGGGCAAGACCAAAACGGGCCGGCTCTGGGCCTATGCCCGGGACGAGCGACCGGCCGGGAGCAATACCCCGCCGGCGGTCGCCTTCCGCTTCTCGCCCGATCGCAAGGGCAAGCACCCCAACCAGCACCTGGCCACGTTTGCCGGCATCCTGCATGCCGACGGCTTTGCCGGCTTCAACAACCTCTACCGCACCGGCCGGATCCACGAGGCCGCCTGCTGGGCCCATGTCCGGCGCAAGTGCCACGACATCTGGCAAGCCAACCACAGCCCCCGGGCGAAAGAGGCGATCGACCGAATCGGCGCCCTCTACGCCATCGAGGAAACCATCCGGGGTGAATCCCCCGAGGTGCGACAACGGGAACGCCAGGCCCGGGCCGGGCCATTGCTCGACGAGCTGAAAAACTGGCTTGATGAGTTGCTGACCCAGGTATCGGCCAAGTCCAAGCTGGGCGAGGCGATCGGCTATGCCCGCAATCGCTGGGATGCCCTGGTTCGCTACCGGGATCATGGCGAGGTCGAGATCGACAATAACGCCGCCGAGCGGGCCATCCGCAGCGTGGCGTTGGGCCGCAAGAACTATCTCTTTGCGGGCTCGGATGCCGGCGGAGAGAGTGCGGCCATGGTCTACAGCCTGATCGGCACGGCGAAGCTCAACGGGCTCGACCCGTTCAAGTACCTGCACGCCGTCATCGACCGGATCAACGACCACCCGGTCAACGCCGTCGATCAACTCCTGCCGTGGAACATCGACCTCGCCGCCGGCCAGGCCGACTGAGCCAACCCCACCAATCCCGCCGACGGAACACCGATTAATACTCGTCAATATGTGTTGATTAGACACTTACGACCCAAGTCAACGACAATGCATGCCCCCGTGGAACCGAGGAAGATCCCATGCGTGCAGCACTAGAGCGTCATCAGTCTTGGATCTATCTGGCGTTCATTCTCGCCGGCGTGGGTGTCGGGTTGCTCCGGCCGGATTTCACGGCCGCCCTCGATCGGTTGCTATGGCCTCTTCTCGGGGTTCTGCTGTACGTCACGTTCACTCAAGTACCGTTGACGCACGTCCGAGACGGGATGCGGGACTGGCGCTTCCTGTCGGCTCTTCTGATCGGTAATTTTGTGGTCATCCCCCTGTTGCTCGCCGTCTTGGTCGCTTGGCTGCCGCTATCCCCGGCCATCATGATCGGGGTGCTCCTGGTTTTGCTTGTGCCCTGCACCGACTGGTTCATCAGTTTTGCCCACCTGGGCAAGGGAGATGCTGGCCGCGCCATCGCTGCCGCGCCGTTACTCCTGTTTGCGCAACTGGCCATGCTGCCACTGTACCTCTGGTTTTTTCTCGGTCAGGAGTGGCTCGAAGCTGTCCTCAGCACGCACCTGCTAGTGGCCTTCGTGGGTCTGATCGTGACCCCTCTGTTCCTTGCATGGCTGACCGAGCGGGTCGCCGAGAACCAACCCCGTATGCAGTCGTTGGTCCGCGGAATGGGTGCGCTGCCTGTGCCGCTGCTGGCTGTGGTGGTGTTCGTCATCGCCGCATCGCAGGTGAATACCGTTGCGGGCCTGCTCGACGTGTTGTGGCAGGTGCTGCTGATATTCGTCGGCTACCTGGTGGTGGCAGCGTTTCTCGGCAAGTTCATGGGGCACCTGTTTCGTCTTGATGCACCGAGCACGAGGACATTGACGTTCAGTTTCGGTACCCGAAATTCTTTCGTGGTCCTGCCGATTGCGCTGGCACTGCCTGAGCCGTGGCAGGCTGCTGTCGTCGTAATCGTGTTCCAGTCGCTGGTCGAATTGTTCGGAATGGCGGCCTATCTCTCCTGGGTGCCGCGCTGGTTGATCCCTGCAAGCAGTGGACCTGTCAGGCCCACCCCCTGATCAACACGCCTCACGTTCCGGACAGAGCCGGTAATGTGCTCGCCGAAGCGGGGAATCCGTAAGCGTTGACGACGGCTGATGGCTGATTCCGTGTGATGCATATAGGTGTCCACTTATCGTTAGGTGGGCACCTATCGCGCCCACCGTTGGCGATGGACAAGGATCATGCGCAAGGATTAGCCTTGAGGGAATGCGGTGCTGGTCGGACGCTTACCCACGGTGCTCTTCACCTGCTGGACATAGCGGCGCAGGGTGCGTTCGGAGACCGC
>JBKHDT010000099.1:0-3683 GCA_046541195.1 Halothiobacillaceae bacterium
CCTCCATTGGGAACTGGCTCACCGAAAAACCGTCCTTGGTGACGGGGTCCCGGATCACTCCCCCGGACAGGGCATTCGGGCCCTGCCGCACCACGGCGCAGGCCGGTCAGTCGCTTTGCCCCGTGGACCATCCGAATACCCCCGCAATGCGAGCGCCCGAAGCGGCCTGCATGACGGCTTGATCCAATGTACACAACCCAGGAATGACCATCCATGACCATGAACCTCACGATCACTCGCAGTCTGGTGCTGCTGCTGGTCTCTGCGCTGCTCGCGCTTGCATGGGCCAATCCGGCCGAGGCGCGTCGCTTTGGCGGCGGCAAGAACTTTGGTGACCAGGGGCAGAATTTCCAGAGATCGGCACCGAATCGCCAGCAGACCGCACCCCAGCGCCAGGATGCCGGTCAGGCAGCCAACCGGCCCGCCGGGGCCGGCATGGGCGGCATGCTCGCCGGTCTCGCGGCCGGCGGCCTCTTCGCCTGGCTGCTGTTTGGCGGCGCCTTCGACGGCTTGCAACCGATGGACCTGCTGCTGCTTGTCCTGCTGGCCTTTGGCGCGTTCATGCTCGTCAGGCACCTGCGGCGTCAGGCAGCCTCGGGCGCGCAGCATCCGGCACCGGCCGCCGGCCCCGTGATGCGCGCCCCGGCGGAGCCCGTCGACACGGCGGCGCACCAGGGCCCCGCCACCACCCCCCGCCCGGGCTCGTTGATGGACGAGCTGGGCGGCGGCGCGGCGCCGGCTGACCACGACTACCAGCCACCATCCTGGTTTGACCGGGACCGCTTCCTGTCCGCTGCCGTGACGCATTTTGTCAATCTGCAGCAGGCCTGGGACGACAACCGGATGGACGAGATCAGCGAATTCGTCACCCCGGCGCTTCTGGCCCAACTGGTTGAGGAACGGCACGCCCTGGGCACAGCGCCCAACCACACCGAAGTGGTCGAGCTGGACGCCGATCTCGAAGCGCTCGGCGAGGACGGCAACGAGCTGGTGGCTCTGGCCCGCTTCCGGGGCGCCATGCGCGAAGAACGCGGCGGTGCGGTTCAGCAACTCGATGAAACCTGGGTGATCCGTCGTGACCTCGATGACCCGCAGGCACCCTGGCTGATTGCAGGCATTCGGCAGAATACCTGAGCCGCTCCGCGCGAACGGCCTGTCGGCGCTCCAACATCCTTGCGCGCCGGCCACAGCGGTGGCCCGGCGACCCACCGGCATCTCCCGGCAACCCGTGAGCCATGCACGGGCTGTGCCGGTGTCCCGAACCGGCCCCGACGACCCGCGCGGGCGGTTTTGCCCGCCGGGTCGGCCTGCTGATCGCCTTGCTGACTGCCTTGCTGATTGCCCCGTGGCGCACCGCGGTATTCCCGGTTCGATGCTTTGAGCATATGATGAGGCCGGGCCAAAGGGCCGGGTGCCTTGGCAGCAGGCACGGGCAGGGTGACGCGGTCCTGAACCGGACAGCCGCGCCTGCGCAACCCGTGAACGTTCAGAGTCAGGAGGGAGCGTACGTGAACAGTCCGGAACTGGCCGAAATCCACCTTGCAAGACAGCCGATCGTCGACGCGGACCTGGCGACGGTCGGGTATGAGTTGCTCTACCGACACCGCTTCGAGGACACCACGGCCGAGATCACCAATCCCAATCGCGCCTCGGCAATCGTGCTCATCAATGCACTGGCAGAGCGGGGCCTGGACAGCCTGGTAGGCAAGCTGCGGGCCTTCATCAATATTCCCGCGCCGCTCCTGAGCGGTTCCTACCTGCTGGGGCTCGACGCGCGGCGGGTGGTGCTCGAGATCCTCGAGGATGTCGAGTGCACCGACCGCAACCGGGAGGCCATGGCGGCCCTCAGACAGCATGGCTACATGCTGGCCATGGATGACTGTCCCATTGAACGGGTGAGTTCACCCTGCACCCAGCTGGCGCACTACCTGAAACTCGACGTCCAGGCCGACAGCCTTGAGGATATTGCCCGGGCGGTGCCCATTGCGCGACAGGCCGGCCTGAAGGTTCTGGCCGAGAAGGTGGAAGAATGGGAAACCTTCGAGTTCCTCCGCGATGCGGGCGTCGAGCTGTTCCAGGGATTCTTCATCGCCCGGCCGGAGAACCTGAACCAGCAGATGGTCCAGGCCAACAAGGCACTGCTGCTGTCGCTGCTGGTGACGCTCGAAGATCCCAGCACGACGCTCGACCAGGTCGTCGAACAGGTCAACCGGGACCTGGCACTGGCCTACCGGCTGCTCAGGCTGATCAATTCCGCCGCAATCGGCCTGCGCCGCAAGGTGGAGTCACTCACCGACGCGGTGCGCCTGCTGGGGTTCAACACCGTCAAGACTCTGGCCTATCTCTCGGCCATCAGCGGGATTGACGGCAAGCCGCCGGCGCTGATTGAGACCGCCCTCATCCGCGGCCGCTTCTGTGAGCTGCTTGCCCGGGCCACCAACCGGGAATCGCCGAACCGCTATTTTCTCGTCGGGCTTTTTTCGATGCTTGATGCTTTCTACAACCAGCCTCTGGACGAAATTATCCGGGAACTGCCACTGAGCGAGGCGGTAGTGCAGGCGATCCTGGCACACGAAGGGGAAATGGGCGAGGTGCTGGAGTTCGTGATGTTCTACGAACGGGGCGAATTCCTGCAGGGCGACGAGGCGACCGAGGCACTCGCGAGCGCCGCCACCGAGGCCTACCCCCAGGCCGTGGAGTGGGTCGAGGAAGTCAACTGAAGCAAGCCCCGTCCCGGCTGCGGGCCATTGCAGCACGCCAGGCGGTGCCCACACCGGCGCCGCAAGCCGGATCACGGGTCCGGCACGCGGCCCTGGTGGATCAACGCGAGCGCGTCAAGGAGAATGATTCAGATTCCCGAGTGGGGCACCGACGCCCCGACCGCTCGATTGCAAGACCCGGGCCCGGCGCGGCCGCGCAAGGCGAATCGACGAAGCCATCGATGGCTTCGTCTCGCGCTTGAGCAGTTTTGCTAGCCGACAGCCTTCATCGACAGGCGAATCCGTCCCTGCTTGTCGACCTCGAGCACCTTGACCCGAACCACCTGACCGACCTCAAGCTTGTCGCTGACCTTTTCCACGCGCTCCTCGCTGATCTGGGAGATATGCAGCAGGCCGTCCCGCCCAGGCAGGATGGTGACGAAGGCACCGAAGTCCACAATCCGGGCGATCTTGCCCTCGTAGATCTTGCCCACCTCGATATCGGCCGTAATCTCCTCGATCCGCCGACGCGCCTCGCTGGCGCTCTCTCCGTCCACCGCCGCGATGGTGATCACCCCCTCGTCGGAAATGTCGATCTGGGTTCCGGTTTCGCGCGTCAGCGCCTGGATGGTCGCCCCGCCCTTGCCGATCACGTCCCGGATCTTGTCCGGGTTGATCCGGAAGCTGACGAAGCGCGGCGCATGCTCCGACATTTCGCTGCGCGGCTCGGCGATCTCGGAATTCATGACCTCCAGGATATGCAGACGACCTTCGCGAGCCTGAAGCAGCGCCTGCTCCATGATTTCGCGGGTGATGCCGTTGATCTTGATGTCCATCTGCAAGGCATTGACCCCGTTGGCGGTACCGGCCACCTTGAAGTCCATGTCACCGAGGTGGTCCTCGTCCCCGAGGATGTCGGACAGCACCGCGAAGCGGTCCCCTTCCTTGATCAGCCCCATGGCGATGCCGGCCACGGGCGCGCGG
>JBKHDT010000100.1:0-3603 GCA_046541195.1 Halothiobacillaceae bacterium
CGGGTGGCGCAGTACCAAGCGGCGGAGTACCGGGCGGTGCCGTACCAAGCGGCGCGGTGCCGGGTGGCGCCGTACCGGGTGGCTCAGTACCAAGCGGCGGAGTACCGGGCGGTGCCGTGCCGGGTGGCGCCGTGCCGGGTGGCGCCGTACCGAGTGGTGCCGTACCGAGTGGTGCCGTACCGAGTGGTGCCGTACCGGGGGGTGCCGTGCCGGGGGGTGCCGTGGCGGGGGGCGCCGTGCCGGGCGGTGCCGTACCGGGCGGCGCAGTACCAAGCGGCGCAGTACCAAGCGGCGGAGTACCGGGTGGCGCCGTGCCGGGCGGCGCAGTACCAAGCGGCGGAGTACCGGGTGGCGCCGTTCAAACCGGGGCCGGACAGGCCGGATCAGTCACGGCTGGACTTGTGGCCGGAGGCCCGAATGCGGCGACCGCACGGGCAAATCTCTTTGCCGGGGCAGTCACGTCCGGGGGGGCGCAAGCTGTTGGCGGGGGCACAAATACGACGGCGGCCATGGGTGTACCACAGGCCCAGGGGGCAACGGCTGCACATCAGACCGCCCTGTCCGCCGCGGTAAGCCAGGCAATTGGTGCGGTTTCCACCCCGCCGGCCTTGAGCAGCCTGCAGCAGTCGGGGATGTTGCAGGCCGCCCTGGCCCAGTCCGGGCTGTTCGCAGAGGCCAACCTGGCCCACGGACGTGTGGATCCGGGCGACCTCAAGATCCAACTGATGCGTGCAATCGCGCGGCTGCGCAACCTGGATGCAGCCCGCTCGCTGGAACAGGGCGAAAAATCCGGCAGGCGCGAGTCGACCCAGGCTGATCGACAGGGCGGTTCGGCGTCGCTGTCGGGCGGCCCGGTCGGCTCGCTGCTCGATGCCGCGCTCGCGCATGTAGGTGGCAACCAGATCCGCACGGCCATGCAGCAACTTCAGGGTCAGGCATACTGGCTGGCCGAGATTCCCTTTACGCACGAGGATGAAACCCGCAGCCTGCGCATGGCGATCGAGGGCGAGGAGGAGTCGGATGCAGGCGAAGAGGGACGTCGCTGGCGCGTGGATTTCAGGTTCGACTTGCCGGGACTGGGTCCGATATTCGTCAACCTGACGATGAAGGACAGGCATCTGGACACGCGGTTGTTCATCGATCAGGCCAGCACACGGGAGCTGGCCGAGTCGATGCTTCCGACCCTGGATCGACAGCTCAAGGGCGCCGGCTTCGAGACAGGACACATGAACGTATTGCCCGGCCCGCCGCCGAAGAGTTTTGTCGAGCGACTCTCGGTGAGTGCCTCACTCGCGGATGACGCAGGCTTCTCGGTACACGCATGAGCCAACGGGACGACAGGACGCCAAACCGGCCTGAGGTGGCAGTCGCGCTATCCTACGATGGCGAGGGCGTCCCGAAGGTGGTGGCCCGCGGCAAGGGGGTGATCGCCGAGGAGCTGGTTTCCCTGGCGCAGGAACACGATGTCCCGCTGCACGAGGATGCCGAACTCAGCGCCGCACTGGCCCAGATCGAGCTGGGACGGGAAATCCCGCCACAGTTGTATCAGGCCGTTGCCGAGGTGCTCAGCTTTGCGCTTTACGTTTCCGGCAAGCACGAAGAGATTCTGCAAAAGGTGCATGCACGCAGACAAGGCAAGGAGTCGCGCGGGAAGGAATAGGCTGGGCAGGCCACCAGGTCAGTCCAGGAGGCTCTCGCGCGGGTCTCGGGCCGCGCCGCCCTCTCGATGCATGCGCACCAGCAGCGCAGCCTCCACCTCCGGGATGCCGTAGTTCTCGACCAGTTCACGAACCGATACCCGGCCCTGAGACGCCAGTCGGATGGCATGCGCATAGGCGCCGTCATTGTCCGACAGGCGTGCCGCCAGCTCGTCGAGCCGGGCACTGAAACGATCCTGCCCCGCGCGCAAGGCATGCTGCGCTTTCTCGACCGACTGGATGTGCTCACTCAGACCGACCAGGGCCGACTCGATGGCCCGCTGATCGGTCTGCAGCGTGTCCAGCTGTCCCTGATACCAGTGCTGACCGGCGACAAGACTGCGCAGGTCACGGTGCAGTTTCATCACGACGGCAAACAGGAGCAGGACCAGCAGCGCCAGCCCGCCCAGCACCGCCCACTGCCAGATCTGCATGTCCATCAGCCGCCTTTCGCGATTTCCATCAGCCCGTTGAAGTCCACCAGGATCACGAGTTTCTCGGGCAGGCTCACCACGCCGAGAATATGACGGGAGTTTTCCTCGGAAGAAACCGCCGGCGCATTGTTGACGGTTTCCTCCGGCAGTTCGATCACCTCTGCCACGCTGTCGACGACCACGCCGACGACTTCCTCGTTTTCAAGCTCGACCACCACCACGCGACTGCTTTCGTCCATGGGCTTCTCGGGCAGGTTGAAGAAGATGCGCGCATCTACCACCGTCACGACATTGCCGCGCAGGTTGATGATGCCGATCACCGCCATCGGTGCCCCGGGTACCGGGGTGATCTCGGCGTTGCGAAGCACTTCCTGCACATCAAGCACGTTGACGGCGTAGATCTCGTCCGCGACCGTGAACGTCACCCACTGGGTCATCGTGGCCGGTGCCGAATTCAGGGCGTCGTCGTAATCAAACTCGTCGTAATTGACCTTATCGCTCATCCTCAACCCTCGATCTTGGTTGGATCGTCGTCATCGACACGGCGTGATCGCCATCGGACAGAACGGCCGGGACCCTGCCCGTCGTCCGTCCTGTCCCCTTGCTGACAGGTCTGCGCAACGCTTCAAGCGCGCAAGACCTGGCGTAATCCATCGACGTCCAGAACGACCAGGCGCTCGCCCCGCGCGACACCTGCAAGCCACGGGCGGGCGCGTTCATCCATCGAACCGGCCCATGCAAACCGCTCCGGGGCCAGCCGACGCTCCACCGGGGCCGAGTCCCATCGCACGCCCCAGCGCCCGCCGGCGACCATGGCCACCCGACCGGTCACCTGGGCCGCCTCGCCCCGGGTGACGACCCCCAGATCAAGGACCAGGGCGCGCCGTCCCTGACGGGCCACCGAACCGGCAATCTGCGCGGGCGCACCCCGAACCGGCTCCGGTCGGGCATCCTCGTCAAGCACGGAATCGATCTGGTCCGCCGGCAAGGCGAGCCAGAGCGGCCCGGAACGTCCCACGAGGTACACGGTGCCCGACGGATCGTCGCGGACTGGACAATCATCGCCCGAAAGGACGGCCCCGTTGCCCTGCTCATCGGCCAGCGTGGTCATCCCGCTATCCGGTTCAGGGGAACCGAGTGCCTCATCGGCCGTATCGGTATATTCCGACACGGTTATTTCTTCGGCTTGCACCCCGTCCGGGCCGGCTGCAGGCTCTTCCGGCTCGGCAAACTCTTCCCCGAACAACATGCCCTCCGGCAGCGATTCGCCTGAATCATCGAGCCCCACGGCCTCGCCGGTTGCCGTGACCGACGCAGGCTCTGTCAACGCTCCGTCTTCGGTCCGGGGCGCGGCATCCCGTTCAGTGGCCCCCTCGACCGGACTCGACTCGTCCTGGAGCACCTCGTCCTGGAGCGTCTCGTCCTGGATTGCCTCGTCCTGGATTGCCTCGTCCTGGATTGCCTCGTCCTGG
>JBKHDT010000101.1:0-3492 GCA_046541195.1 Halothiobacillaceae bacterium
ACGAAGAAGAACGTCGGCTGGCCTTTGTGCGCGAACGCGCCTTGCGGGATGAAGTGTCGTATCTCAAGGAAGCGCGTGAGGAAGGGGAAAAGATCGGGGAGGAAAGAGGTCGTGAGGAAGAAAAGCGGGTCACCGCGCGTAATTTACTGAAGATGATGATGCTGACTGATGAGCAGGTGGCCGAGGCTACCGGCCTGTCCCTGAGGGAAATTCAGGCTCTGCGGGTAGAGATGAAGAACTGACGGTCAAGCCATGTCCAAGATCGTGCACGAACCGGTCAAGCGGGCCATGAGCCGAGTGGCGTGACAAAAAAATACTGGCCCGAAGGCCAGTATTTTTTGCAATGCAGCCTGACCCGCAGGCGTCTATGCCGCATGCCGACCTCGGAGGTGCCGCGCATTCTGGCCGGGGCGTGGTATCGGACGACCAGCCGCGCGGATCACGCACCAGGGGCAACGGGCACCTCGCCCGGCGCGAACAGCCAGACGGGGCCGCAGCCGTGGCAATGCGCCTGGTGGATGTAATGCTCGGGAACCTCACCCCGCCACAGCCGCTCGGTGTCCTGCAGCATACGGCCGTATCCTGCCAGCTGCTCGCGAGTCGGCAGCGGCTCCACCTCCAGCCAGTCGGACAGGTCCTGTCCGGTTTCCCTGGATACAGCCGCCACCAGGTCATCACGCGCCTGCAGGGCTTCCAGGATCGCGGGCTTGTGTGATCGCAGCTTGTAGCGGTCGGCATCGGTCAGTCGGTCGGCATTGATTACCCGCAGCCGGTCCCCGTCTCGGGCCAGGTGAACGCCTCGGTCGTGCAGGGATTCGATGATTGCGCGAATATCCGTCATCAGAAAACCTCCACGGTCGGGGTGGTTTCGGCCTCGGAATCGCAAAGATGACCAAGTTTCCCAAAGGTGCCCACGCTATTTTGTGTGGGCATCTTTGAATTCTTTGGGCATCTTTGGGCATCTTGGGCGGTTTCGTCGGCAAGGGTGCCCTCGGGCAGTCCGAGCACCCACTGCCCCTGGTACCCGGATTTGCGCGGCCTGATCCCCAGTGACTCGCGGGCGTTGCGAAGGGTCTTTTCCGCGATGCCCTGCTTTTTCGCCTCGGCAACCACGGTGCGTGTGGGCGTCGGGCCGTTTGTCGACAGGTAATCGAGTAGCCACTCCTTCGCCTCGGTCAATGCCGCGCCTTCTCCTGGTTCGGTGGGGGGTGCCAGCAGCTCCCGGGCCTGACCGTAGACTTCGCTGCCCCACTTGACGCAGGACGTGACCACGCCGGTGATTGGCTCGGACTGTTCGAGCGCGTACTCGAAGCCGCCATGATCCGGGCCGATATTGCTTTTGACCCGGGCGAATATCCGGGTCTCGTTGCCGTCATCGTCAGTTTTCTTCGCGGTCCCTAGGACCACGCGGGCAAGTGCCGCAAAAGCCAGTGAACCGGTCACGCGCTCCAGCGGCTCCCGGCCTCCGGTGTTTTTGGAGAAATGACTGATCCCGATCACGGCCGCGCCGATGCGGCTGGCCAAATCCACCACCGGCTGTAGGGCGCGACGGACCTCGCCGTTTTTGTGGCTGTCGGTTGCGACAGTGGACACAATCGGGTCCAGGATGATCATGCGCACGTTCCCGGCGCGGTCGCAGGCATCTTGCAGGTGCGGCATGTCGATCGCAGGATCATACGGCCTGGCGCCATCCGGGCCGATTGTCCCGGTCACGAAGTGGACCCGCGACAGATCCGCGCCGGCCGCCAGCAGGCGCGGCACCAGCGTATCGGCCGGGTCGTCCTCCCCTGACCACATGACCACGGATCCGACCGGCGACTGGCTACCATCCGGCCAGCGCCCGCCTGTGGTCAGCGTCGCCGCAATCGCCAGGGCGAGAGTGGTTTTGCCGGTGCCCGCTTGCCCGGCGAGGATGTGCAGCTTCCCGGCCGCCAACCAGCCGGTCCAGAGCCAGTCGATAGGTGCGATCTCGATCTCGGAGGCCTGCACCAGGATGGCCGTCGGTGAGTGTGGGCGCGCAGTGCTGGCCTCGGCCGGCTGCGCATCCGACTGGTGGCGGACCAAGCGTGCAAACTCCGAGCGGGTCGTCGCGATACCGTGGTGTGCCGCGTAATCGTTCCAGTCCGTGCCCTCAGCGGACCGGAATGGCGGAAACACCGCCAGTCCGCCCACGGCCCGGGCGGCCTCCTCGGCCTTGACGCGGCCCGGATTGTTGGGGCGGCCGATGTCGTCGTCCCCCGCGATAATGATCCGCCGCTCCGGGTGCTGGTCGCGCAGGTCGCGAGCCACCTCCGGCAGGTTGCGCGAAAAATAACAGCACGCGACCGCACAGGCCGGAATGGCCTCGCAGATCGTAGCCGCCGTCGCATAGCCCTCCGCGATGATGATCGGCGCGGCCTCCTGGACCTGCTCCAGCCCGCGCAGCCAGTCGCGGCCGCCTGAGACAGGTGCGCCAGGCCAGAACCGCTTTTTCGCGCCGTCGGCGCCCGGCGGCGCAATGCGCTGGATGCTCATGATCCGGCCACCACGATCCTGGATGGGCAGCAGCAGATGCCCATGGGGGTCGATCCGTGCCCCATGGGCATGGGCCAGCCCCTTGTCGACCAGGTAGGGGTGGTCGGCCGGAGCAGGGGATGCCGCCTCCCAGGCCTGCTGCGCCGCACGCGTCGCCCGGGCCTGCTCCTGGCGCCGCTCTGCGGCTGCCTGTGCCTTGGCGACCCGGATCTGTTCCCGGCGCTGTTCCCGTTCGGCCGGTGACAGCGACCGATCGCGGTCCTCGCCGAGGTAGATGTATGCAGTCACCGCTGTGCGCCAGCAGCCGAATACGATGACGCCCTGGTCTAGCGACAGCCAGATCCAGCCGGCACGGTCGCGCGGCTGGCCATTCGTGCCAACTCGCACGATCTGACCGGGGATGAGCTCGGGCATGTCGCCGGGCGCCGGAGGCTGCAGGCCCTCTCGGGACATCGCGTCATGGAGCTGGTGGATCATGTCGTTTTTATGATGCATAAAATTCTCCAAGTCTCGACATGCCCCCGGGTCCGCGCTAGGCTATTTCAGGGATCCGAGGCGGCAGCCTCGATCGTCCCATGCGCCATGGCACCGTGCGGATGGGCGGCGTGTCATGTGTGTATCCGCATCGCTGATGTCTGATTGGCGTCTGCACATCAGCGACTCTCACGGTACCCGCATTTTCTTGCGGGGCAAAAAAAATGCTGCAATAACAGATACTTGTGAAAAAATGGGACTATCATTTTTGTCACGAGAAATCAGCCTGCGTGGGCGTTTCAAGCGTCTGATTCGCCAAAGGGTTTTGGGGTTTTGTGCGTTAAAATCACCTGATCGAAACCCCAGAAGTTTGGTGAGCCAAAAACCGCCCGGTGCCGACCGCCTGCCGCCGCACTAAGTGCGGCGGCGAGGCTTTCGGTAGCTACCTGCGCGGTAAACTGGCCGCACACCCGTCGGATACCCCGGAACCATGACCGATCCCCA
>JBKHDT010000102.1:0-3275 GCA_046541195.1 Halothiobacillaceae bacterium
GGCCACTGCCACGCAAACGGTGCCCCCGATGGCGGCTTGGGCTTTGGCGGCTCGGCCGCAGGTTTGGGCCGTGGCTTTGATGTCGCCGGCGGGGCAGGGTCCGGGCGTTTTGGCGTGGCGGCCTGAACGGGCGCGCTGCCGGAGGGCGGCGTGAGACGGATGCGCTGGCCTACGTAGATCCGCCCCGGATCACGGATGCCGTTCCAGCGCGCCAGCGCCCGGTAGTCGGTGTTGTTGGCCACCGCGATCGAATACAGCGTATCGCCTCGACGCACCACGTGCACGCCACTTGAACTGGCCGGGGGAATGGACTGGGTCCGCGTCCAGTCATCGAATGGTCCGGTGCTGCTGCAACCACCGGCTATCAGCGACAGGCAAAGCGCCAGCGCAGTCCAGAACCCGCGCACGCCGGCATACCCAGGTCGGACATCGCGCACCACCGTCCTCCCGGGGCGCCACGGCGACGGACCGGGAGCACCGCTCCAGGCCGTGCGGCCGCCTGGCGGTCCGGTTTGCCGGGCGACTCCTGTCCCCGGCTGACTGCTGCCCCGACCTGTGCCCCCCGGCCTCATGACAGACGCCCGTCAGCCCTGAAACAACCACACGAGGATTACCAGGGCCACGACTGTCAGCCAGCCCAGCCACTCCACATAGCGTCGAAGCAGCGGCTCAAGCTTGGGTCCGGCCAACCCGATCAGGCCCGCGACGAGGAAAAACCGCCCGCCTCGACCGATCAGCGAGGCGAGTACGAACAGCGCCGGATTCATCATCAGCGCCCCCGCCGCGATTGTGAAGATCTTGTAGGGTATCGGCGAGAACCCGGCCACCAGCACCGCGGCGAACCCCCACTCGGCGAACCACTGCTGGGACAGGTCGAAGGCCTCCCCGTAACCCCAGTCGCGCAGCGACGGTTCGATCACGTCGACAGCCAGATAGCCGATCAGGTAGCCGAACAGCCCCCCCAGCACCGAAGCGACCGTGGTCAGCAAAGCCAGCCGCCACCAGGCCTTTGGACGAGCGAGCGTCATCGGCGCCAGCATGACATCCGGCGGAATGGGGAAGAACGACGATTCGGCGAAGCTGAGCCCCCCCAGAAACCAGGGCGCGCGACGGTGCGCGCTCCAACCGAGCACGAGTTCATAAAGCGGCCCGAACAATCTCATCGCATTTCTCCCGACAACATGGGCACGAAGGCCACCAGGCCCATGAACGCGGTCGAAAAGCCCGACTCGGTCCGGGTGATCAGCGTCAGCCGCTGGACATCCCCCTGTGGTCCGAGCGGCAAGACCATTCGCCCGCCGATTGCGAGCTGCTCCTTGAGTGCGGCCGGAACACTCTCGGGGGCCGCGGTCACCAGGATCGCATCGAACGGCGCCTGTGACTGCCAGCCCTTGTAACCGTCGCCATGCAGGTAACGGATGTTGAGCAGCCCCAGCTGCCGGTGGCGCTGCCGGGCCTTTTGCTGCAGGGATGCAATACGCTCGATGGTGAAAACCTCGCGGGCCACCCGCGACAGCACCGCCGCCTGGTACCCCGAACCGGTGCCGATCTCCAGCACGCGATCCACCGGACCGGCACGCAGCATCACCTCGGTCATCCGCGCCACGATGTAAGGCTGCGAGAGCGTCTGCCCCTGCCCGATCGGCAAGGCGCTGTCCTCGTAGGCCCGCATGAACAGGGCCTCGTCGACAAACAGCTCGCGCGGGATTTCCCCGATGGCCTCGAGCACACGCCGGTCACTGATGCCCTGCGCCGCCAGGCGCTCGCACAGGCCCTGACGGGCGCGTTCGCTATTGCGGCCGAGCGACGCCATTGCGGTGCCGGTCATTCGGAAAGCCAGCTCTGAACCGCGTCGATCACCTCGTGGCGGGTCATGTCGAACTGCACGGGCGTCACCGAGACAAACCCCTCGGCCACCGCGTGAAAATCGGTGCCCTCGCCGCAATCCTCCGCCTCGCCCGCCGCGCCGATCCAGTAGATTTCCCGCCCTCGGGGATCCCGGTCGAGCACGATCGGCGAGGACGGGTGGCGCCGCCCCAGGCGGGTGGCCCGGATGCCCCGGATTTCGCTCGCCGGGCGGTCCGGCACGTTGACATTCAGCAGGGTACCGCGCGGCAGCGGGTGATTCTCAAGCCTGCGCACCAGGGTACAGACCAGATCGGCGGCCGCAGGCAGATGGCGCGGATCGAAGCTCATGCTCGAAACCGCAATGGCGGGCAGGCCGAGCGAGCGCCCTTCCGTCGCAGCCGCCACCGTCCCCGAGTACAGCACGTCATCCCCCAGATTCGAACCGTGGTTGATGCCCGAAACCACCAGATCCGGCGTCTCCGGCAACAGGCCCTTCACGGCCAGGTGCACACAGTCCGAGGGCGTCCCGTCCACGGCATGAACCCGCTCGGAAATCCGCCGAGGCCTCAGCGGGCGGCTGAGCGTCAGGGAATTGCTGGCCCCGCTGCGATCACGATCAGGCGCCACAATGGTCACCTGGCCGAGGGTCGACAGCGCATTGGCCAGCACCTGGATGCCGGGCGAAAGATAGCCGTCGTCATTGCTGACGAGAATGTTCATGCCGTTCAAGCCTCGCGAATCCGATGATAAAGTGCCAAAGGTCAGGGCCGGAGCGGCGCACCGCTGCCCGCGTCAGCACGCCTCCCGTCCGCTTGGCACTATAGCGTTTCGATCCGCGCAATTCATCCCCACCAGACAGCGACACCATGAGCCATTCACGTGATTCACTGGACGACTTCGAACGCCGGCTTTTCCTCGAGGCGGTCGGTGAGGTGGCACCGGTCGGGGGTGCCGAGCAAGACCTCAGGCCGCCACCGCAGCACAAGCGCCGCAGGACGTCACCAAGCGAGGAAAGCCTCGCCGACTGCCTGCTCAGCGACGGCCTGCTCGACGATGCCGACGACATCGAATACGGAGAAACCCTGACCTACCTGCGCCCCGGCATCCAGACCAATACCCTGCGCAAACTGCGGCGGGGCACGTTCGCCATTGGCGCGAGCCTCGACCTGCACGGCATGACGGTCGAAGAAGCCCGCCAGGAAATCGCCGCCTTCCTGGCCGAACAGCGCCGGTGCGCCCATCGCTGCGTCCGGATCGTGCATGGCAAGGGAAACCGCTCGGCGCACCGTGGTCCGGTGCTCAAGCGCATGGTCAACCGCTGGCTGCCCCAGCGCGACGACGTGCTGGCCTTCTGCTCCGCGCCCGCCCACGATGGCGGTACCGGCGCGATCTACGTGCTCCTCAAGCGCCCGGGGTAGTCACGACGC
>JBKHDT010000103.1:0-3211 GCA_046541195.1 Halothiobacillaceae bacterium
CAGGAGGTGGCGGATGCCAGCTTCAACCGGGTGACCGTCGATGGTGATACTTCCACCAATGATGCCTTTGTCCTGGTGGCCGCGGGGGGCGCGGGTCGGCCCCGGGTCGACCGCGCCGAAGGCGCGGCCTGGGCGGCGCTCAGGGCAGCCGTCCTCGAGGTCAGCGTCCTGCTGGCACAGGCGCTGGCCCGTGACGGGGAGGGTGCCACCAAGTTTGTCACCATCGAGATCGAGGGCGGACGCGACCGGGGCGAGTGTCTCCAGGTCGGCAAGGCCATTGCCCATTCTCCGCTGATCAAGACCGCCCTGTTCGCCTCCGACCCCAATCTCGGGCGTCTTCTGGCCGCCATTGGCTACGCGGGCATCGAGGATCTGGATGTGGATGGCATATCCCTGTGGCTGGGTGAACTGCGGGTCATCCGTGACGGGCAGCCGGACCCGGACTATACCGAGGCGGAGGCAGCGGCCGTGATGAAGGCCCCGGAAATCACCATCCGGGTCGATCTCGGGCGCGGCACGGCCCGTGACCATGTCTGGACCTGCGACTTCTCCTACGATTACGTCCGGATTAACGCCGAATATCGCTCCTGATGGGAATGTCCCCCCAACCGGTCCGTGTTGCCGTCGGCGTCTTGCGCAATCGCGGCGGCGAAATCCTGGTCGCCCGGCGCCCGGCCGGAAAGCCCCTGGCCGGCTACTGGGAGTTTCCCGGCGGCAAGTGCGAGCCGGACGAACCGCCCAGCCAGGCATTGATCCGCGAGCTGGCCGAGGAAATCGGCGTGACCGTGCGCGACCTGCGTCCGCTGATCGAAATTCCCTGGTCCTACCCTGGCTTTGCCGTACGCTTGCTGGTGTTCGAGGTTCTTCGCTTCGACGGCGAGCCTCGGGGGGCGGAGGGCCAGCCGCTGGCTTGGCGGACGCTTGATGCCTTGCGCGGCGAGCAGATGCCACCGGCCAATCGCGGCATTGTCATGGCGCTCGGTCTGCCGGAACGGATGTTGATCACCCCGGATATCCGTGGAGCGAGTCTGGGCGCAGAGCAGCGCTGGTTTCGGGTGCTCGAGTCCAGTCTGGATGCCCTCGGCGGCACCGGCGCGACCGGGACACTGCCCAGACCCCTGGTCCAGCTGCGGATCGGCCCGGAGCGTTCGGAGGCCACCTGGCGGGCCGCGGTGCGCCTGATCCATGACCAAGGGGCCCGGTCGATCGTCAATGGCAGTCCCGAGCTGGCCCTCGCCCTGGGTGCGGACGGCGTGCATCTCAACCGCGCCCGCCTGCGCACCTGGGCGTCGGCCGGCAAGCGACCCCTGCCGGAAATGCTGCTGGTCAGCGCCGTGGCGCACGACGTCCAGGAACTGATCATGGCGAGAACGGTCCGCGCTGACATGGCGCTGGTTTCCCCCGTCGCGCCAACGGCGTCCCATCCCGGGGCCGCGACGCTCGGCTGGAGCGGCTTTGCCGCCCTCGCAGACCAGGCGCCGATGCCCGTGTATGCGCTTGGCGGCATGCGCGAGACCGACCTGCCCTTGGCCCGCGGCCATGGTGGTCAGGGCATCGCTGCCATCAGTGCGCTCTGGCGGGGGCCGGCGTCCGCCTCAAGCCCGGTTGATAACCACCCTGATTCGGGAGACTCCGGATGAGCATGAAGCAGGCACGCTGGCTGGTGGCCACCCTGATCATTATCGGTCTGCTGGGGTACCTGCATGGCCGCAACCCGATGAACCTCGGCAAGCCCGATCAACCGGCCTTCGGCCCGGTAACCGAGGTTGCCGCCCCCGACGACTGCTCGGTCAAGGGCGAGGGCTGCCGGATTGAGTTGCCCGAACTGGGCACCTACGTCGTGCGCATGCCCGAGCGCGTCGTGCCTCTGGAAAAGTTTACCCTGGTGATCGAGCCGGACACCGGTCTGGCCCCGGAAACGGGGGCCGCCCATGCCAACTTTGACATGATCGGCATGGACATGGGCTTCAACGACTACGTGCTCCAGCGCGAGGCCTCCGGGCGGTTTGTCGCCGAGGTCATCCTGCCGGTCTGCACCGCCGACCGTTCCGACTGGATACTCGACCTGCACCTGACCACCACCCGCGGTACCTTCTTCACGCGGCTGCCCTTTGACATGCCCCGGCGCTGAGAAACGCCTCGGGCATCCTGGGAGGGATGATGAGCCAGCGGCATGGGGCGCAGAGAGCGAGTCGGGTGCAATCCAACCTGTTTGCCTGTGTGCCTGTGTGCCTGTGTGGCCGGTTGTTCGATGAGCCGCAAAAGTCGCGGGCATTGCCAGTGTTTCCCCTGTATCGGTTTTTGGAGCTTGTGTGTTCCGTTTTTTTGACATTGTCTTTGCGCTTTTCGGGCTGGTGATTGGCTCGCCGGTGCTGCTTGTCCTTGCGGTAATTGGCTGGTTCGACACCCGTTCGCCGCTGTTGTGGCAGGAGCGGGTCGGGCGGAATCGCAGGCCGTTCACGCTGGTGAAATTCCGTACCATGCGGCCGGGTACCGCCTCGGTGGCGACGCACCTGGTCAGTGCCTCGTCCGTCACGCCGTTCGGGCGGTTTCTCCGGCGCTCCAAGCTTGATGAACTGCCGCAGCTTTGGAACGTGCTCAAGGGCGAGATGAGCCTGGTTGGCCCGAGGCCCTGCCTGCCGAACCAGGAAGAGCTGATCGCCGAGCGGGCGCGGCGGGGGGTGTTTGACGTGCGCCCGGGCATTACCGGACTGGCGCAGGTCAATGGCATCGACATGTCGGAGCCGGCGCGACTGGCCGAGGTGGATGAGCAAATGCTCAAGCACCTGACCCTGAGCGATTACTTTCGCTACCTGTTCCTGACGGTTACCGGCAGCGGAGCGGGGGACCGGATACGGGGTTCCTGATGGTGCTGTGTACCCTGAGGGTGATCAGCCAGCGCACCGGGGTTTCGGATACCACGGGGCGGGGGTTGAATGCCCGATGCTTGCCCGTCCGGAGGCCATCCCGCGGCAGCCTGGGCCTGACAAGGCAAAGCTGCATCAGGCATCCCTCTGTCGACCATCGAGGCGACCTCCCCCAACGCGCCGAAAGCCGTGGGCCTTGAGTCTGTTGCCGGTCAAGACAGTCTCCAGCGGGGCTTTCATGCCCCGGGCGGGAATCTGGCGCAATTGGGCGGCGATTTCTCGGCGGCGCGCGTCGTGACTACCCCGGGCGCTTGAGGAGCACGTAGATCGCGCCGGTACCGCCA
>JBKHDT010000104.1:0-3058 GCA_046541195.1 Halothiobacillaceae bacterium
AGGAACTGGTGCGGGTCGACGGTCAGGCCCTCGGTGTCCAGGCTGGCCTGGCCGCCGGACAGGTCGCGGATGAGGTTGAGCACCTCGCCTTCCAGCCGCTTCATGTGCTCCAGCGCCACGTACAGGAAGTTCGCGCTGCCGCAGGCCGGGTCGAGCACGCGGGTGTTGCAGAGGCGATGGTGAAAGCTGCGGACTTCGTCCAGCGCCCGGTCGGGCTTGTCCTGCTGCAGCCAGGTTTCGGCGGCCACCTGGATGGTCTGCCACTCGTCGCGCAGCGGATCGATCAGCGTGGGCATGACCAGCCGCTCGACATAGGCGCGCGGGGTGTAGTGCGCGCCGAGCTTGTGCCGCTCGCGCGGGTCGAGGGCGCGTTCGAGCAGGGTGCCGAAGATGGCCGGCTCGACCAGGCTCCAGTCGGCGCGGGCGGCATCGATGAGCATCCCGATCTGGTCGGCATCCAGCGGAATGGGGTCGATGTTCGTGAACAGGCCGCCATTAAAGCGCGGCAGGGTGGCCATGAACTGCCCTTCATAGCCGCCGTTGTTCATGGTGGTCCACAGCGCCTGCAGGGCGCTCCGGAAGTGCTCGGGGTTGCCCTTGAGGCGGGTCAGCAGCTCGGTGAACTTGCCGCAGGGCAGCAGGCCGACGTCCTCGGCAAACATGGTGAACAGGCAGCGCTTGAGAAAATGCGCGACCCGCTGGACCTCGTAGCCGTCCTGCTCCAGCGAGCGGGCGAGTTCGGCCAGCTTGCGACTGACCTGGCGGGTGACGCGGGCGGCGTGCCGGGCCGGGTCGAGACTGTCGGGGTCAAGCCACAGCCGGCGCAGCCGGTCCCGGATGAGCGGGTCGCGCAGGTCATCAAGCCGGATGCGGTGGTGCCCCGGGTCCGGGAATGCGACGTAGCTGCCGCCGGAGCGGGTGAACTCGGAGTACAGCTCCAGCGACCGGCCCACGTCGGTGACCACGATGAACGGCGGCCGGCCTTCGTCCGCGGGCAGTGCGCGCACGTACTGATCCGCCTGGTTCTGGGCCGCGAGCATGGCCTTGTCCCAGCCGTGGCTGTCGAGCGTCCGGCTGGTCTGCTTGGCCTCCAGCACAAAACAGCCGCGCCGGTACAGGTCGATGTATCGCGGCGAGACGCTTCCGTCGGGATGACGGAACTGGACATGGCGCTCGAATACGTAGGCGTTTTCGGCACTGTCGTTTGCGGCCGGCTCCGGTTTCGGCAGGTCAAGCGCTTCGCACAGATCCGTCAGGAACATCTGGTAGTTGGCGCGCTCGGAGCCGTCCACCTGCGCCCAGCGCGTCAGGAATTGCTCCAGACGTTCCGTGTTTTCCCCTGCCTCCTGGCTTGTTTGTGCGCCCATGCCTGTCGCGTCTCCAAGAATCCGACAAGCGCGGATTGTAGCAAAGCCTCCGGCAATCGCCGGGAGGCAACGCGCCTGCCTGAAACCAAAAAGGCCCCGGCATCAAGCCAGGGCCCGGGTCGGGACGCGATTGGAACGGCGTCCGCGATGCAGTCTTCTCAGAAGGAAACGGCAAGCAGGGCGGTGAAGGTGCCGGCATTCTTGCCCGTACCACCTTCGGAAGTGCCGTAATCGGTATCGTGCGCGTACTCGAACGACAGCGCGGCGTGGTCGTGCATCTCGAAGGTGATGCTACCGAGGAGCCGCTGTTCCGGCAGCTCCAGGGCAATGGATTCCTGAGAACCCTGGTAGCCGATGCCGGCCCGGACCGGCATGCCCATCATGTCGAACCCGTAGCTGCCCTCGAGGTTCCAGGCTGCGGGACGGGCGCCCTGGTTGCGGTAGCTGATGGCGGTCGCATCAAAGTCATCCAGGGCGGACAGGTACTCGCCGACGAACAGAAAGTCATTGAAAATGAACACGGCATTGGCTGTCCAGGCGGCGACCCTGGAGGTGTTTCCGGCACCGGCATCCTGGATGCCTCCTTCCAGCCCGTCCGACTCGCCGAGGCTGTTCAGGTAGCCTGCGGACAGGGCCAGTTCGCTACCCGCGAAAGGCTCTCCCACCCAGCCTGCTCGCAGGCCCCAGTTGCCGATGTTGTCGCCGGATTCGAGATCCCCGCTGAACACGTAGGCGGAGAGATCGATGCCGCCCTGCGCGTAACCACCGACAACGGCCGTCTGGCGGGTTTCGCCCAGTTCGAGCGTCAGCGGGTCGGAAACCATGACCGTCTCGTAGGCGCCGAAAGGCAGGTAGATCTGGCCCGCGCGCAGGCTCCAGGGTCTATCGGGGGTGCTCATGGCAATTTCGGCGGTGTCAATCTCAAGCGGCGTGTCATCCTGCTCGTACAGCGCGGAGACGAAGCCGGTCAGCCAGGGGGTCACCTCGGCTTCCATGCTGAGCTCGGCGGTTGAGAGCTTGATGTCACGCTCGCTGTCCCCGACGTAGGGACTGGCATGGTAGGCCTCGACCTCAAGCAGCCCGCCGAAACTGACGCGGGGATAGGAATCATCCTGCGCCGCCATCGCCCAGTTCGGGCTGGTCAGCACAAAGAGCGCGGCCAACGGCCAGCGATAGTCGGTTCGTTTAAACATGCTTGCTCCTCTTGGGCCGACACCGCAGGATGCGGCACCGGATCGATATCACTTGAAAAGTGGGCGCGCGAAAAACCCGCCGGGCTGGAATTGCCCGCACGCCCGATGATGCGCTCCCGATACCGCAAGGCCGGTTCCGGGCCCCCTTGGGCAACCCGACCACAATGCGCACGGTACATGCCGCCTGCCCAGGCCTCATGCCTGAATGCAACGGACCGCCATGGCGCCAGACCCGGTCCGCACCCGGGGCCTGTCTGCGCCAGCGGTCAATAAAGTCGGGAGCAAATGCAATACTACACGCGAATCATTCGCATTGCCAAATTGCGACCAAATCGCAGGATGCACCCCCGGCACCGTACCCGCAGGCCCGACAACCCCGTAGTAGGAGGCCAGCTCCGCTGGGCGACCGACGACGCCGAAACCCGGAGCGCGGTTTCGCACATCCGTAGGCCCGATAAGGCCAAAGGCCGCATCGGGCAACCACGCCACGGCACCCCA
>JBKHDT010000105.1:0-2842 GCA_046541195.1 Halothiobacillaceae bacterium
CCACAAGGCATGGTTGTTGTCGACAAGCCTGAAGCGCGTTCAGTTCCAGCCGAGGGCGTGCCTGCGGGAACTCTACACGAAGCCATCCATGGGGAAGCCATCCATGGGTTCGTGTAGCAACGCACAGAACCGATATGCCCGCACCGTGCACCGCGATTCAATGGCTTGTATCCTGACGCACCATGACATCCTGCCCGGCACGGGAAGGTCTGCTTTCACATAAGACTTCTTCTGGTCGCAACCACACCCCCGACTAGGCTGGAGATTCTAACGATGCTTGCCAGGTCTACAAAACCCGGCATGTGCCCAGCAACGGAGGCGGCCTGAAGTATCCCATACCGGGGACGCCACGATACCGGGGGTCGGTAAATGTCAACATATGTTGTCCGCTTTACCGTTACGACGCCCCCGTCTTGAGGTCTCGTTCCGGGTTGAGCCAGACGCCCTTGTTGGGCGTCCAGTCTCGTGTCGATCCGCTCCAGCGCTCGGGGTTTCGTTTCCGGGCCTGGGCATAGACGCGCGCTCGCCAGGCAAGAATCGCCGTGTCCTCGCCGGCATGCCGTTGGGCCGGTGTGACGTGCCGGATGGCACTGTGGCGATGCGTCTCGTTGTACCAGTCGACAAAGCAGCAGACGTACTCTCGTGCTGCCTTGACGCCGGCAAAATCGGTGACTGGAAAGGCTGGCCGGTACTTGAACGTGCGCAACACGGACTCGGAGTACGAGTTGTCGTTGCTCACCCGGGGACCGCTGTAGGACGGCGTGATGCCGAGGCGTTCCAGGGTGACCGGAAGGTCGATGCCGTCATCGGGTTGCCCTTGTCCGAATGCAGTACCAGCGGCTTGTGTGCACAGCCCTTTCGCCACACGGTGCGCTCGATCAGGGTGGCGGCCTGCTCGCCGGACTCCGTATCGTGCACGTCCCAGCCCACGATATTGCGGCTGTAGAGGTCGATGACCAAGTACATGTAGTAGAAGGCACCCTTCACCGGCCCCGGCAAGTAGGTAATGTCCCACGACCAGAGCTGGCAGGGGCCGTCAGCCCGATGACTTGCCGGCGGGCGACTCGACCGGGGCGCTCGAGCCCGGCCACCATGATGCTGCTCATCATGCGCTCGAAGCACTCGGTAAAACGTCGATTCGGAGGCCAGGTGTTCGCCACCGTCGGCCACCAGCGGGACCATCTGTCCCGGCGGCAGGCTGGCGAAATCGGGCCGATGGCAGGTTTCCAGCACACGGGCACGCTCCTCATCGGTCAGCTTGTTCCGTGGCGCGGGACGGGAGGCACCCGGCCGGCCATCCGCGACGACCGCCGTCACGTTTCCAGCGACGAAACGTCCGGGCAGTCAGGCCCAGTTCCCGGCAGGCCGAGGCCTGACGGGCGCAGGCTTCGATCGCCTCGTCGATCAGCGAGCACGCGTTCATGCGATCCGGGACACTGATCATGCGTCCTCGTCTTCCCCCCAGATCGCCCAGGCCTTTTTCGCAACGTCAACAAGGCCGCGGTTTCAGCCAGCGCCTTCTCTTTGCGCACCAGCTCGCACTCTGCCGTCCGACGACGGTTGCGTTCCGCTTGTAGCGACTGCTGCCACTGTTGCGTCGAGACCTGCGCCCAGTCGTTGGCTTGTTCGCAGGCGGTGCGCCAGGCCCCGATCTGTTCGGGATACAGTCCGCGCTGGCGACAGTACTCGGCCCGCTCGCTCTCGTTGAGCGGGGCCGTCTCGACCACCGCAGCGAACTTGTCACGAGTGGACCAGCCTTCCGGCGTGGTGTCGCCGTCGGGCAGCAGCCGCCCCCGGTTGCGGGCGTCACAACGCCAGTTGTACAACCTGGCCTCGGAGATGCCTTCCTCGACGGCCAACGCCGCAATCGTCTTGTTCTCGGGCGGCAGCATCTTCTTGATCACCGCCTCTTTCCGTTCGAGTGAATACCGCACAGATCGCTCCAATCCGCCCCCTCAGTGAGTTTGTAACAGGCTATCAGAGAAAGCGGACATCTACTTTGTCGGCCCTGAACATTTCCCACAACGAACAACAGCAGACCGGTACTCGGCCAGAAGCAGGCCGGTGCCGGGGCCAATCCAAGCTGCTTAAACACAGGGGGGAGCCGCTCAAGTGCCGAAACGCGCACCGGGATCCGCAAAGTTCGGGCACAAAATGCAATGAGCCACCGCATCAGCCACCGAAGGTTGTAGCCGGCGGCCGCCAGAACCACGTTCAGGGCATCACCGAGTTGGCCCTTGAGGTGGTTGCGCCGCATTCGGTGTTCGGCCTTGAGGTGGCCGATGACCGGCTCAACGGCCAGGCGGCGTTTGAGCCAGCGACGCTGACTCGCGGTCATGCTCTTGACTCGCCCTCGGTGGTGAACCGGGATGTCGGCGAGATCCCGGCCCCGATAGCCCAGATCGACGATCGTTTCTTTCGGTTCGTGGTCGGTGAGGATGCGGGTCTGCTCGAGTTGCTCGGCGGACGCAGGCCATCCCTGGCCTGCGCTCTTGCAGAGCGCACGGTGCGCGCCTCGATTCGCTCCCGGCGAATCGAAGAGCGTATGGCCGTCGTAGGGATTGTCGGGAAAGCTTCTCGCCCCGACGATCAGGTTGCCGGTGGCCGTGATGGCGATGCTGGCCTTGACCCCGAACTCGTAGGGTTGGCGGGCCTTGCCCTTGCCGATGCACTCGACCTCCTCGGCGTGCCAGGCGTACAGCTTGTTGTTGTCCTGGGGACGCTGGTTCATCAGCCCTTCGGCCTTGAGCAGCATCGGAGCCAGCGCCTGGTGCGCCTGCGCACTTGCCTTTCGCCTGATGTCCCGGATCAGGCGGCCAACGAGGGTCCGTTGTTTCCTGAG
>JBKHDT010000106.1:0-2651 GCA_046541195.1 Halothiobacillaceae bacterium
ACGGGAACGATCCCTCCGCCCACCTTTGGTCATAAAACTTTCCTTTTGGAAACACGCTTAAGAAAGACAATTCAATTTCCATTCAATGGCTTGCGTCATTGTCGTACGCCAAGGGCGAAACAAGCGAGCTGATTGACTTGGCCCCCGGACCGCACCGGCCCTGCCCGAGATCCGCAACCGACCCGGCACTGCCGGGTTTTTTTGTGCCGGAGATTCGACCGGGAGATTTTCGCTCCTGACACGGAATCGGATTTGTACCCCAATTTGTACCCGGCGCGCCGGTTTTTTTGTGCCGGGGATCCGACGGGGCGATGGCGGGAGATCTTCTGGACCTCTAGCATCAGCGCTCTGCCAATTGGCGACAGATTGGCAACAGAGCCGACCGAAAACGAAAAAGGCCACCCGATAAGGTGGCCTAAGTCGTTGTTTTTATTGGTCGGAGTGGAGGGATTCGAACCCCCGACCACCTGCACCCCATGCAGGTGCGCTACCAGGCTGCGCTACACTCCGAGAGCGGGGGCGAAGTATAGCGGAACGTTGACGCATTGCAAGCGACGGGCAGCGTGACACGCGCCGCAATGATCGGGCCCCGGAGAAACCCTGCACGGAAAAGCAAAGGCCTGCATTCGTACAGCGCTTCCCGGGGCAGCCAGCAGCTGCGCCCGCCTGCCGCCATTCAGCCCATATGGATCACGAACCGGTTACGTCCCTTGAGCTTGGCCTGATACATGGCATGGTCCGCGGTACGCAGCAGGATGCCGAAATCATGACCATCCTGCGGATAGCGACACAGGCCGATGCTGGCACTGACATGCAGGGAACGCCCGCCGACCATGATGGGTTCGTCAATGACCCGCAGCAGTTTGTGCCCGAGCGTCTCGAGCTGCTCGTGTTCGTTCAGGTCGGTAAACACCAGCAGGAATTCGTCGCCGCCGAACCGGGCGATCATGTCGGCCTCGCGTACCCATTCCCGAAGGCGCCGCGCGATTTCCACGAGCACCTTGTCTCCTGCCTCGTGACCATGCGTGTCATTGATCGGCTTGAAGCCGTCGAGGTCGAAAAATGCCAGTGCCATGCCCTGTCCGTGACGATCGGCCAGGGCCCGTGCCTGGCTGAACCGCTCATCCAGTCCGGTTCGGTTGAGCAAGCCGGTCAACGGGTCGTGCAGGGCCAGATGACGCATTTTTTGCAGATGTTCGTGGTGTGCGGTCGTGTCCCGGATGACGGCCACGTACTGCCTGATGATGCCGCTCGGATCGCGGATGGCATTGATGGTCCAGGACAGCATCCGCCGCGCGCCCGATGGCAGCCGAAAGGCCAGTTCGCCGGTCCAGGAGCCTCGCTCCCTGAGCGCTGCCGCCGCCTGACGCATCTGGCGCCCCGGGGGCGCGACGGGCACGGGGTGCCTCAGCCGACGTCCGATCAACTCATCTGCACTCAGGTCCACCAGCTGCTCGAAAGCGGGGTTGACAGCCAGGACGATTCGCTGACGATCGGTGTGGACCATTGGGTCACTGGTGGCCATGAATACCGAACTGGCCAGCTCCCGTGCTTGCGTGTAGGCATCCCGGTCCGAGAAGTCAATCAGCATCCCGACCATTCCCCCTGCCTGCGATCGCCAACCAATCCGCAGTTCCACGGGCAGGGCCTCGTCCAGCACGCTGCGCAGCCGGGCCATGCGCGGCCGATGCGCGCCACCGCCCGCATCCTGTGCCTCCGACGACACCCCGGAAAACTGTTGCCGATTCGTCGCATCCAGCAGGTCTCGCCAGTCGCGTCCGATGACCGCCGCGGCGCTCAGGCCGGTCAGGCGCTCGTAGGCAGGACTCAGGTAGATCAGTCGTCCCGCGTCATCGGTTCGAAAGACAATGTCACGCACGTGGGTCGTCACGTCCCGCAGCGTACGCTCTGAGTTGGCCAGGCGCTGTTGCTGCTGTTGCCATCGATACACCGAAAACCCGACACCCAGCCCGACCAGTATGCCGAATGCGAGGCCGAACCACGGCAGGTTGACCACCAGGGAGGACGCCGGCTCCGGATGAAAGGCCACCTGCCAGACGCCATCCGGCATGCGCACGTCGGCCACGAGGCTTTCAGGATCATCGAACAGGGCCTCCGGTCCCAGAAAGACCGCCCCGTAACGGCCGGACCCGTTGGTGCCGCGCAGGGCCAGCCGTCCCTCATCCACCAGCCGGTTCAGTCCAGCCAGCCGAATGATCCGGTCCACCTCGATCGGGGTGCTGACCAGCCCCCAGTAGCGACGGTCACGCCCCTGCCCCACGAATACGGGCACCCGGTGAATCACGGCCAGGGGGCCCTGGACCAGATGGTAGGGCCCGCCGAGCACCGGGCGGCGCGTCCGCATTGCCTCCTTCACCGAATTCGATTGCACGGGATGACTCATCAGGTCCAGGCCGATGGCCGCCTCGTTTCCGGCCAGCGGCACGCTCAAGGCAATGACGTTATCCGGCGCGATGGCAAAGGAGCGAATGACCGGTATGCGGTCGAGCAGCCTTTCGGCCACGGCGGTCAGGATGGCCGGCGAGACGTCCGGGCTCGCCTCGATAAGCGTGCCGATGGATGCCGAGGCATTCGTCGCCTGGTTCAGCTGCGCTTCGATGGCATGGCGAATGCCGGCAAGCTGCTCGACA
>JBKHDT010000107.1:0-2553 GCA_046541195.1 Halothiobacillaceae bacterium
GCCTGCGCCGCCTGCGCGAACGTGTGCTCCGCGTCGGTGCCAGGCTCGTCCTCTCGGGCCGCCGCATGACGCTCGCGCTCTCCAGCAGCGCCGCGCCCTTCTGGCCCCTCCTCTGGCTGAGGATCGACAGGATGCACTGGGCCGGTCCCTGACCGCGACCCCCTGAACTCCTCCAGCCCCGACACCCCCGCCGAGCCCGGCGGTCCGGTCCGACGTGCGCCGCGACTGCCCATGGAGCCGTCTCGCACCGCGTCGAAGGGCCCACGCACACCCTCGACGGGCATCGAGCCGCTCCGGAGGGTCTGCACACCCCTCGACCGGCAATCACAGCCGGCCCGCGACCGCCAAACCCGCCGCTCTGACGCATTCGGCGAATACTGCGCGGTAATACTGCGAATGCCATTTCGTAGCAACTCAGGTGCTATCCGCTGGTCCCTCCGCCTGCCGTTTCAGCGCCCAGTCGCGGACGCGGGCGAAATGCGCTGCCGCCGGGCCGCCCTGCGCCAGCAGCGCCTCGGCCGCGGCGTGATGCCGGCCGCCGGGCGCGATGTCGGGCAGCGTCGCGGCGGGATCCAGTAGCAACCGGGCCGGCAGGTCGGCCAAGCCGGGCGGCAGCCCCTGCGCAGGCAGGCCGCCGCCATCGTTTTGCCCGTCCTGCGGGCTATTCCCCTGGACGTTGTCCTGTCCGTTCCGGGGCGCGCTCCCTTGCCCGGGCGCGGCAGTGGGGACAGGGCTGGCGATCGCCGCCGGATCATGGGGACGCCACATCGACGGTCCGGACAGGGCCTCGCGATGGCGGGCGAAACTGGTCTTGTCCAGGAACACGAAGCCCGTCTTCGGCCCGGAATCCCCGGCGAACAGCCGCTCCAGCCGAGCGGTGTTCAGCGAGCCGTCCGGCGTGAACGCCGGGGCCTGGGCGATGGTGAACCCCTTCATCGGCTCAAATCCCCCCCTCGGTCCTGACGAGCTCCAGCGCAGCCTCGAATCGCATCCGGGGCAGGAATTCCAGCTTGCCGCCCTCGGTGCAGTCGATCAGCTTGCCGCCCATCCGCTCGATCGCCAGCTGGCAGTTGCGGAAGCCGCGCATCATCTCGTCCACATTGGGATCATGCCATTTCTTGCCGGCGCCGAAATAGCGTGGGTCGAAATGGTTGGGATCGTCGTCCTGGGTCGACTCCAGCTTGACCTGAACGCCGGTGCCGAACCTGTCGCCGCCCGATTGCTTGACCGTGTCCAGAACCTTGTAGCTGGCGTTGCAGCCCAGCAGGTAGAACTGCCGGAAGCCCAGATGCCAGGCCAGCTGCAGCATCCCGGTGACCACAGTGCCCGCCCCCCGGATCGCCTGTGTCGCATCGCCTTGGAACTTTGCAGCGCCATGCATCCCGGCACTGGTCGATTCGTACCAGTAGGTCGAGGGGGTTTCGGCCATCAGCCCGTGAAAGCGCATCGGGATGAAGCGGGTGATCGTCTCGGGCAGCGCGTCGTATTCCTCGTGGTTGTCCGGCGAGACCAGCCAGTCCAGGGCGGTGAAGAAGGTGGGCCGCCAGGCCGTCCGGTCGAAGGCCAGCGAGATCCGGTTGGCGGCAAAGGTGGGCACGCCAATCAGATCGTCGAAATCGATCAGCTTCAGGCTGGGCCCGTTACCCATCACGAAGATCGACTTGCCCAGATGGCGGTCCTTCAGGCCGCGTATCCGCTCGCGCTCGGCCGCGGGGGGCAGCACGCAGCCGTATTTCCCCCACAGCGGACGGCGCTTCTCGATGTAGTCGACCGCGCTCTCCTTCGGGCTGCGCTTGAACAGCGCTCTTTCCTCGGCGTTCAGCTTCTCGAAGGGAAGCTGCCTCAGCGCGCTCAGCTCGGTGACCCGGTCGCGCCCCTTGGCCCAGATCCGGACCCTTGGTTCCTTGAAGCCCGCCGTCTCCCAGACCCGGCGCGCGCGCAGGCTGTTGATCATCTGCCGGGCCACGTTGTCGCGCCCCAGCAGCGCCTGGACGTCCTTCTGCGCGCGCCGCGCTCGTTCCAGCGCCGCGCCGCGCCGCGCATGGATATCGACCAGCGCCATAGCCGCGTCTTCGATATCGAAGGTGGACCACATTCCGGTCCCGTAGAGCTGCTCGTTCACTATCAGAGTTGGATCAACAGGGACCAGCTCCTGCTGCGGTTTCAGCAGATAGCTGTTCTGCGGTGTCATGAATTCCAGATTGGCCCCCCAGCCCACGGCGACGGCGGGACAGCCAGCGCTCATCGCTTCGGCGCTCACCAAGTCGAAACCTTTGGCTCGTTCGGTGACCAGCGTGCAATCGACTTGCTTGTAGAGCGCCCACATTTCCTCATCTGACAGATTGGCGCTCAGCACCAGGATATGCGGCAGGCTCTCGTCGGTCAGGTCGACCTCGGGGAAGACCGCGTCGTGAAAGAACTTCTGGATTTCCGATTCGGTGATCTTTGGCGGCACCTTGATCACCAGCGTTGTGTCCGACCTGCGCGAGAACGCGCGGACATAGGCTCTGATCGCCGAGCCGGTGTCCTTGCGGTTGAAGTTGGAAACCACAT